>NZ_JABMCN010000403.1 GCF_013179515.1 Pseudomonas sp. CM27 | reverse complement strand
CGGCCTACACCCTGACCCTGGTCGGCAAGATCCTCTGCTATGCCATCGTCGCCCTGGCCCTGGACCTGGTCTGGGGTTACGCCGGGCTGTTGTCGCTGGGGCACGGGCTGTTCTTCGCCCTGGGTGGCTACGCCATGGGCATGTACCTGATGCGCCAGGCCGCCGGCGACAGCCTGCCGGGGTTCATGACCTTTCTGTCGTGGACCGAGCTGCCGTGGTACTGGGCCGGCACCCAGCACTTCGCCTGGGCGCTGTGCCTGGTGGTCCTTGCACCCGGGCTGCTGGCGCTGGTGTTCGGCTGGTTCGCCTTCCGCTCACGCATCAAGGGCGTGTACTTCTCGATCATGACCCAGGCCCTGACCTTCGCCGGCATGCTGCTGTTCTTCCGCAACGAGACTGGCTTTGGCGGCAACAACGGCTTCACCAGCTTTCGTACCATCCTTGGCTTCGAGATTGCTGCGCAAGGCACCCGCGCGGCGCTGTTCCTGCTCACCGTCGGCCTGCTGCTGGCCAGCCTGTACCTGTGCTGGTGCCTGACCCGCAGCAAGTTCGGCCGCCTGCTTACCGCCGTGCGCGATGGCGAAAACCGCCTGATGTTCTGCGGCTACGACCCGCGTGGCTTCAAGCTGCTGGTGTGGGTACTCAGCGCCGTGCTGTGCGGCCTGGCCGGCGCGTTGTACGTGCCGCAGGTGGGCATCATCAACCCCAGCGAGATGTCACCGACCAACTCCATCGAAGCCGCCGTGTGGGTCGCCCTTGGCGGGCGCGGCACGTTGATCGGCCCCCTGCTGGGTGCGGGGATGGTCAATGGCATGAAGAGCTGGTTCACCGTGGCCTTCCCGGAGTTCTGGCTGTTCTTCCTCGGCGCGCTGTTCATCCTCGTTACCCTGTACCTGCCCAAGGGCGTAGTCGGCCTGTTGAAGAAAAGGAACCAGCCATGAGAGGCGTGCCCCCGGTACACCCCGAATTCATGCTCGAGCCGGTGTTCGACAACCTCGGCAGCGGCCGTGAGGCGATAGGCCTGGGCCAGCGCCGCAAGGCCGGCCTCGACACCCGTCACGGCACGGTGCTGAGCCTGGAAGACATCAGCGTCAGCTTCGATGGGTTCAAGGCGCTCAACGCGCTCAACCTGTACATCGGCGTGGGTGAACTGCGCTGCATCATCGGCCCCAATGGCGCCGGCAAGACCACGATGATGGACGTGATCACCGGCAAGACCCGCCCCGACAGTGGCACGGCCTACTTCGGCGACACACTCGACCTGACCGGCATGAGCGAGTATCAGATCGCGCAGGCCGGCATTGGCCGCAAGTTCCAGAAGCCGACGGTATTCGAAGCACTGACGCTGTTCGAGAACCTGGAGCTGGCGCTGAAGGCCAATAAATCGGTGTGGGCGAGCCTGGCGGCCCGTTTGAGCGCTGAACAGCGCCAGCGCATCGACGAAGTGCTGACCACCCTGCGCCTGCTGCCCTTGGCCCAGCGCCAGGCAGGCCTGTTGTCGCATGGGCAAAAGCAGTTTCTGGAGATCGGCATGCTGCTGGTGCAGGAGCCGCAATTGCTGTTGCTGGACGAACCGGTGGCCGGCATGACCGACGCCGAAACCGAATTTACCGCCGAGCTGTTCAAGGGCCTGGCTGGCAAGCATTCGCTGATGGTAGTGGAACATGACATGGGCTTTGTCGGCAGCATTGCCGACCATGTGACCGTGTTGCACCAGGGCAGTGTGCTGGCCGAGGGTCCGCTGGAGCAGGTGCAGGCGGATGAGCGGGTGGTCGAGGTGTATCTGGGCCGCTAGATCTTCAAAGCTGTGCCGGCTCTATCGCCGGCAAGCCAGCTCCCACAGAACCCCCACAGGCCTCGGAGCTTGTGCTTTACCTGTAGGAGCTGGCTTGCCAGCGATAGGGCCGGCACAGGCACAGCAAACCTTTCAGGAACACCGACATGCTCAAGATCGACACCCTGCACCAGTACTACGGCGGCAGCCACATCCTGCGCGGCCTGTCCTTCGAAGCCAAGGTCGGTGAAGTCACCTGCCTGCTCGGCCGCAACGGCGTCGGCAAGACCACCCTGCTGCGCTGCCTGATGGGCCTGGTGCCCACCCGCGACGGCAGCATCGAATGGGAAGGCCAGCCGATCACCACGCTCAAACCTCAGCAACGAGTTCATGCCGGTATCGCTTATGTGCCACAGGGCCGCGAGATATTCCCGCGGCTGACGGTGGAAGAAAACCTGCTGATGGGCCTGTCGCGTTTTTCTGCACGTGAAGCGCG
>NZ_JABMCN010000402.1 GCF_013179515.1 Pseudomonas sp. CM27 | reverse complement strand
CCAACGAAGTGCTCGAAGCGCTGCAGGAATCGCTGGCGACCATCGTCCAGGCGGTCAAGAGCGCGCTGGAGCAATCGCCACCGGAACTGGCCTCCGACATCGCCGAGCGCGGCCTGGTGCTGACCGGTGGTGGCGCGCTGCTGCGTGACCTCGACAAGCTGCTGGCCCAGGAAACCGGCCTGCCGGTGATCGTCGCCGAGGACCCGCTGACCTGCGTCGCCCGTGGCGGTGGTCGTGCCCTGGAGATGATGGACAAGCACGCGATGGACCTGCTCTCCAGCGAGTGATCCCGCTCGCTGTTCATGAGCATCCGGTTTACAGGTAGTACGCACAGTGCTACCTGTATGTGCCGTGCTGGCGCCCGTTGGGGCGCCGTATCCATCAATCCGCAACCAGGCTGGTGCGTTGTCCCATGTCCAATGACCTCCTGAGTCGTCCACGAGGAACGGCCCATTAAACCGCTTTTCTCCAAGGGCCCTTCGCTGGGCGTTCGCCTGCTCGTTCTGGTGGTGATGTCGGTCGCGTTGATGGTTGTCGACGCGCGCTTCGACGTGCTCAAGCCGGTGCGCAGCCAGATGGGCCTGGTGCTGATGGAATCGTACTGGATCACCGACTTGCCGCAGCGTGCCTGGCAAGGCGTGGCCGGCCAGTTCGGCAGCCGCACCGAACTCATCGCCGAAAACGAGAAGCTCAAGACCGAAGCCCTGCTGCTGCAGGGGCGCCTGCAAAAGCTGGCGGCTCTGACCGAGCAGAACGTGCGCCTGCGCGAGTTGCTCAATTCCTCGGCGCTGGTCAACGAAAAGGTCGAAGTGGCCGAGCTGATCGGGGTCGACCCCAACCCGTTCACCCACCGCATCCTGATCAACAAAGGGGAGCGTGACGGTGTGTTCCTGGGGCAGCCGGTACTCGATGCCCGCGGCTTGATGGGCCAGGTGGTCGAACTGATGCCCTACACCTCGCGGGTGCTGCTGCTCACCGACACCACCCACAGCATCCCCGTGCAGGTCAACCGCAATGGCCTGCGCGCCATCGCCAGCGGCACCGGCAACCCGGAGCGCCTGGAGCTGCGCCATGTGGCCGATACTGCCGACATCAAGGAAGGCGACCTGCTGGTCAGTTCCGGCATGGGCCAGCGTTTCCCTGCCGGCTACCCGGTGGCCACGGTCAACGAAGTGATCCACGATTCCGGCCAGCCGTTCGCCATTGTGCGTGCCATTCCCACGGCCGCGCTCAACCGCAGCCGCTACATGTTGCTGGTGTTCAGCGACCGACGTAGCCCGGAACAGCGTGCCACCGACGCAGCCCTTGCCCAGGAAGAGGCCGACCGCAAGGGCTTGGCCGCCCCTGGCCAGCCGGCTGCCACACCTGCTGCGCCAGCCACCCCTGCAGCGCCGGCCACGCCGGCCGCGCAGCCTGCAGTCCCGGCTGTCGCGCCTGCCGCCGCGCCGGCCGCACCCGCTCAACCCCGGAGGCAATGATGGCTGCATCACGCCGCAACAACGGCTGGGTCATCTGGCTGACTTTCGCCATCGGCCTGTTGCTCAGCGTCTCGCCCATGCCGCAGTTCATGGAAGTGTTCCGGCCCATGTGGCTGGCCATGCTGGTGTCGTTCTGGACGCTCGCCGTGCCCGGCAAGGTCGGCATGACCACGGCGTTCGTGCTGGGCCTGGCCGAGGACGTACTGTACGGCACCCTGCTGGGGCAGAACGCGCTGGTGCTGACCCTGATCACCTTCCTGGTGTTGTCCTTGCAGCAGCGCTTGCGGATGTTCCCCATGTGGCAACAAAGCCTGGTCATCCTGGTGATCTTCGGCATCGCCCAGCTGATCCAGCTGTGGCTCAGCGCGCTGACCGGCAACCGCCTGCCCACCCTGGCACTGGTCTGGTCGGCAGTGATCAGCGCCTTGCTCTGGCCGTGGATCAGTTTCGCCCTGCGCGACCTGCGCCGCCGCTTGCGTATCAACTGACGGCGACGCCGCCGCCGACAGGGAGATGTCTGCATGAATACGCTTTACCTGGCATCTGGCTCGCCCCGTCGTCGTGAACTGCTGACCCAGATCGGCGTGCCGTTCAGCGTCGTCAGCGCCCCCATCGATGAAACCCCGCTTGCCGACGAAAGTGCCCCGGCCTATGTCGAACGCCTGGCCCGGGCCAAGGCCGCCGCGGGCCTTGCCTGCGTTACCGGGCCGGCTGTAGTGCTGGGCGCCGACACCGCCGTGGTGCTCGATGGTCGTATTCTCGGCAAACCGGAAAACCGCGAACATGCGCTGGCCATGCTGGCCGACCTGTCAG
>NZ_JABMCN010000401.1 GCF_013179515.1 Pseudomonas sp. CM27 | reverse complement strand
TACCCTCACCGCAGCCGACATCGCACGCTTCAACGAAGCCCGCGAGTCTTTCAAGTTGATCAAAGCCTTGTACTGGGCGCATGTGGTGCCCTCGCTCGGCGGATTCGACAATCCTGTAGCCGGCGAACTTGAGCGCCTGTTGGAGCGAGTCGTTTTCGACACGCGAAACTTTATGTGGCCTCACCGAAACGCGGCTGCCTTCCATGACGCGAAGGATGTGGGAGGTTCGGCATGAATCTGCCCTCTACCACCTTCACAACTATGGACACCACTGAGCTGCTGGCGCTGGTCAACGAGGCCCGCGCCGGGTTCGGTGAAGGCTCTGTTCGTCATAACGACTTCGTTGCTCGCTGCAAGGACGAGCTTGATGGTGAGCACTACGAAACTTTCGTAGTGCAAAATTTGAACAACACCCAGTCTGAAGGGCTTCGCCTTACCGCCGACCAGTGCAAGCTGGTTGCTATGCGTGAGTCAAAAGGGGTTCGTCGGCGAGTGCTTGCTCGGCTGAATGAGCTGGAGGCTCAGCAAGTCCGCCCGATGACCCAGGCGGAGCTGATCGCGGCCAGTGCAAACCACCTGGTGGCGATCGAGCGCAAGCAGGCGGAGCAGCAGCAGGCTTTGGCGCAGGTGGAAGACCGTACGAGCCGGCTGGAGCAGGTCCGTTATCTCGACTCCGTGCCTAGCGGCTTCGAGACCATCACCACAATCCGCGAGCGCATCAACAATCGCCACGGCCTGCCGGCCTGGGTGGTCAACGCAGTGATGCGTGAGGTTTCGGGGGCGCCGCTGCCGTTCGCCATGGTGCGAAGCCGCCACTCCGAAGACGGGGGGCAGCCGTTCGCGATCTGGCCCAAGCCGGCCATCACGCGCCGATTTGACCAGTTCGTGGAGCAATGCGCGTACGTCACTTCCGAGCGTGCGACCCACCCGGAGATCCCACAGGGGCGGTTCAAGATCAATCCGAGGGCGGCGCAATGACCGACAACGTGATCCCTCTGTTTGGTCAGAAGCCAACTGATCCGGTCGTTATCAATGAGGCCTATTTCGAGTCGTGGACGAACGAGCAGCTTGCTTATCGCGCTTGGTATGGCTGCGACCTGGCCGAAGAAATTCTCTTTGATGACGAGTCCTGTGATGACTCCCGCGGCGATGCTCGCTTTGAAGTGCTGATGGCCCAGTACGCGCTCCGGGTCTTGGTCCGCCGCCTTACAGGCATGGCTGCAACAGATATCCGAGAGCAGGCCGCAATGTCTTTCCTGGCACGTGTTGCTGCTGACTTGGAGGAGCCTCAATGAGCCGTTCCTATGCCCCGCTGGCCAATGAGGATAAGCAACCTGCTGGCGCAGCAGTGATCAGCGGCCCCTGGCCAAGCTATGCAGCTTTCCGAGGACTCCCTGAGCGTGATCGCTGGGTGCTTTACGGATCGGCGAAGGCCTACCGCGAGGCGCTGGAGCTTCAGGGTATCGCCATGGCTGAGCCCTACGACCAGTTTGTCCAGCGGGTGACCGCTGAGTTGGAGATCTAAATTTATGAGCATGGAATTGATGGTCAAGGCCATGAAGACCAAGGTCGGCAACCCGCTCCGTAAGTTGGTGCTGATCAAGCTAGCGGACAACGCCAGCGACCAGGGCGAGTGCTGGCCGTCGTACCAGCACGTTGCCGAGCAATGCGAGATTGATCGAAGCACTGTGCGCAAGCACATCAAGCAACTTGAGGTCCAGGGTCTGTTGCGAATCGAGAATCGAGAAGGCCCAAAAGGGAACTCCACCAACCTGTATTTCCTGACCCTCTCAGGTGTAGGCCGAAAAAGCACCCCTGTAGGCCCAGAAAGCACAGGTGTAGGCCCACAGCCTACAGGGGGTGTAGGCCCAGAAAGCACCAGAACCAGTCACTCTTCTGAACCAGTCAAAGAACCTAAACCTATGTGCACTGCGGTGGCTGATGGGTTTGAGATTTTCTGGAAGTTGTACCCGAAGAAGAAGAGCCGAAAGGACGCGCTGAAGGCCTGGAACAAGCTCAACCCGGACGCTGAGCAGCAGGCCGTAATGATCGCTGCCCTAGCCCAGCACTGTATGTCGCGTGACTGGACCAAGGACGCTGGCCAGTACATCCCGATGGCCTCCACCTGGCTCAACGGCGAGCGCTGGCATGACGTTCTGCAGCCAGCCGGAGCAACCGCCCAGGGCGGCGTATTCAACAACCTCCCGCAGCACACCGATGACATGTACCAGGAGAGCCACGATGGCCGTTCGAATTTCTGATCTGTTCCACCGCACCCCGGCCAAGCGCATCTTCTCCGGCGAGTGCCCGGTGCATGGTCG
>NZ_JABMCN010000400.1 GCF_013179515.1 Pseudomonas sp. CM27 | reverse complement strand
CAGACCCTGCCTGCAGCCATCGTGCTGGGCCTGGGCCTGGCGCTTTCGTCCACCGCCCTTGGCTTGCAGAGCCTGGCCGAGAGCAAGCAGCTGAACGCCCCGCACGGCCGCCTGGCCTTCGCCATCCTGCTGTTCCAGGACATCGCCGCCATCCCGCTGATCGCCTTGGTACCGCTGCTGGCTGCCACTGGCCCCGACACCAGCCATGGTGACAGCTTGCAACACGGGCTGAAGGTATTCGCCAGCATCGCCGTGGTCATCGTCGGCGGCCGCTACCTGCTGCGCCCGGTGTTCCGCACCGTCGCCCGCACCGGTCTGCCGGAAGTATCCACTGCCACGGCGTTGCTGGTGGTGATCGGCACCGCCTGGCTGATGGAAGAAGCCGGCATTTCCATGGCGCTGGGCGCTTTCCTGGCAGGCCTGCTGCTGGCCGACTCGGAATACCGCCACGAGCTGGAATCGCAGATCGAGCCGTTCAAGGGCCTGCTGCTGGGGCTGTTCTTCATCAGTGTCGGCATGGGCGCCAACCTGAGCCTGCTGCTGGAAATGCCGCTGGTGCTGCTGGGCCTGACCCTGCTGCTGGTGACGGTGAAGCTGGCGCTGCTGTTCGGCGTCGGCCGCCTGGCCGGTGGCTTGAACAGCGCCAGCGCCCTACGCCTGGGCATGGTCCTGGCCGCCGGTGGCGAGTTTGCTTTCGTGGTGTTCAAGCTGGGCAAGGACCAGGGCCTGTTCGACACCCAGACCTACGACCTGCTGCTGATGACCATCACCCTGTCGATGGCCATCACTCCGTTGCTGATGCTCGGTTGCGCTCGCGCCCTCAAACGCCCGCAGCCGGTGCGGGAAGTGCCTGAGCAATACACCCAGATCCAGACCGATGCACCTCGGGTGGTGATTGTCGGCATGGGCCGCATGGGGCAGATTGTGGCGCGCATCCTGCGGGCGCAGAAAATCCCGTTCCTGGCCCTGGAAACCTCGGTGGATGCCATCGAGATGACCCGCATGTTCGAGCAGGTGCCGGTGTTCTACGGCGACCCGCTGCGCGCGGAGGTGCTGCACGCCGCCAAGGTGGGCGAGGCGGAGTATGTGGTCATCACCATCGATGACCCCGAAGTCGCCACCCGCACTGCGGAGCGCATCAAGCGTCTGTACCCGCACCTGAAAGTGCTGGCCCGGGCACGTAACCGCCAGCATGTGCACAAGCTGGTGGATGTGGGTGCCGAGCCGATTCGCGAGACGTTCTACTCCAGCCTGGAGATGACCCGCAGGGCCTTGGTGGGGCTGGGCTTGAGCGATGAACAGGCGGCGGACCGGATTGCGCGATTTACCCAGCATGATGAAGAAGTGCTGGTGGCTCAGGGGCAGGTGCGTGATGACCGGGCCAAGGTGATGCAGACGGCCAAGGAGGCGCGGGTGGAGTTGGAGCGGTTGTTTGATTCGGATGCGGGGTAAGTCGTCAGGCGAACACTAACCGCTCTATCTGAGGATGCTCACGGTGGGCAGCCTGCCAAAGATCGTAAGCGGCCTGTTCGGCAAGGTACTGCCTGGCAGGGCCGAGACCCGCCAGCTCAAGGCGATAAGCAAGATCGGCAGAAATGGCGGCGCGTCCATTGAGTACTGTGGATAACTGCCCCCGCGAATAACCTAGGTGACGAGCTAACTCAGAGACATTCATGCCAATTGAAGGCAACACGTCTTCTCGCAGGGACTCCCCTGGATGGGGAGGATCAAACATAGGCATGATTGAAGCCTTTTAGTGGTAGTCCAAATAATCAACAAGCTCCACATCGGTACCCAAGAAGCGGAACACCAGACGCCAGTTACCTGAAACATTCACTGCCCAAAAGCTATCCAGCTTTCCGTGCAGAGGATGAAGGCGGTAACCGGGACGGTTCATGTCTGCTGGCGTTTGTGCAACCTCCAGGGAAGCAAGCAAACGCCGCAAGCGATTGACATGATCCGCACGCACGCCAGATGCGTCACCCTGCTGATGGAGCAGCCTCAGGCCCTTGTGCCTGAAACTTCTGATCATTGACGGTTGAGTGTAAGGTCATGCCTTACACTTTTCAAGCTAGTACTTGGACGGAACATGGGGGCACACCTGAAGGATTTCCGGGTTGCCCAGTTTGCGCTTGGCCTTCCTGCTTGGCCCCGTCATGCCATCCGTTTTCAATGTAAGAGGTTTCCCAAAAAGCATGCCTTGAGAGTTATATCGCCTGTGAGATCGAGCGCCGCCCGCGCGGCGCATCGCGGATAAATCCGATCCTACATTTGTTGCAACGTGCCGAACCTGTTACGCCATGGTTGCCAGCCTTGGCGCAGGTCTTCAAGCTTGCAAACGGCTGACAGCCATGGCCTCACAGGCATGACCACGTTGCAACAAATGTGAG
>NZ_JABMCN010000040.1 GCF_013179515.1 Pseudomonas sp. CM27 | reverse complement strand
ACATCACAGCGAACTGGGGGTCAGCGGCGCATGACTGGAAAAGTGCGATGAATCAATTTGCGATTCTGTACGGAGATCGGTTCATCAGGCCAACCTGGTGAAATCAAGGCCTGCCGGGCGGCAGGCCGTTACCGGCCCGCACACAAAAAACCTGACACTCCGGATAACGCCTTCCTCGAGTGTGCGCCCAGGCACAACAACCAGTACACCCAGCGACAAGCCTTCCCCCCACCCTGCCCCGTAGCCTGTCACCACGCGCCGCCCACCGCGGCACGCAGCCAAACTACAAGAACAAACGTTGGTGACCTATGCAGACAGTAGATCCGATCACCCTGGCGGTTGTACGCGGAGCGCTGGAAACAGCGCAACGCGAGATGACCCTGACCCTGGAAAAGACCGGCCGCTCCAGTGTGTTCAACCTGGCCCACGACTATTCCAACTCGCTGTTCGACCACCTGCCGGAAATGATCCTGCAAGGCCAGGACATCCCGATCCACCTAGGCTCGCTGATACCGGCCATGAAGTGCGTGGCCGAGTTCTTCGCTGACGACATCGCCGAAGGCGACGTGATCTACCACAACGACCCGGCCTACAAGGGCAGCCATATTCTCGACTGCTGCATGTACAAGCCGGTGTATTACCAGGGTGAACTGGTCTTCTGGACCGTGTGCAAGGGCCACCTGACCGATATCGGCGGCCCGGTGCCGGCTGGCTACAACCCCGATGCCAAGGAAATTTACGCCGAAGGCCTGCGCATTCCCCCGGTCAAGCTGTGGGAAAAGGGCAAGCGCCGCGAAGACGTGATCAACTTCATGCTCACCAACATGCGCGCCCGCCCCTATCAGGAAGGCGACCTCAACGCCCAGTACGGGGCCTGCAAGGTCGGCGAGCGACACCTTCTGGAGCTGCTCGACAAATATGGCGTGGCGCAAGTACGTGCCTGTATTGCCGAGCTGAAGAACATGGCCGACCGGCACATGCGTGCGTTGCTGCGCGACGTGCCGGACGGCGACTACAGCGGCACCGCAGTACTGGAAGATTCCGGCCACGGCCTGGGTCAACTGGCCATTACTGCCCATGTGCAGATTCGCGGCGACCAGGCCCACGTGCGCATCGAAAGCCCGCCGCAGGTGCCCTACTTTATCAACTCCTACGAAGGCAACTCGGTGTCTGGCGTGTACCTGGGGTTGATGATGTTCGCCCAGGTGGCGCCGCCCTACAACGAGGGCCTGTACCGCTGTGTCACGGTCGATGTCGGGCCCAGGGGTACGCTGTGCAACGCCGAGGAACCGGCGCCCCACGTCAACTGCACCACCACGCCGATGGAAACCCTGGCCGATGCCGTGCGCACGGCACTGGAGCAAGCCTCACCACAGCGGGTGACCGCCTCCTGGGGGCATACCAGTGGCATCAATATCGCCGGCCGCGACCTGCGCAACGGCAACAGTGAGTACGTGACCATGGTGCTGGCCTCGATCATCTCCGGCGCCGGTGCCAACCAGGTGATGGACGGCTGGCACGCCTGCGGTCCGCTGTGCTGCTTCGGGGCGCTGATGAGCGGTGACATCGAACTGCTGGAACATGCCTACCCGGTGCTGATCCACCGTTACAGCCTGATGGCCGACAGCGGCGGTGCCGGCAGATTCCGCGGTGGCTCGGGCACCCGCCTGGAAATCGAACCGCTGGACCACGCAATGACCGTGGTCGGTTTTGGCGAGGGCCGTCAACTGCCCACCGCCGGTGCCGCCGGCGCACGCAATACCCTGCTGGAGCCCAAGCTGGGCCGGCTGATTCACCGCCACGCCGACGGCAGCGAGGACCACTACACGCAAAACCCGATGCTGACCGTGCAGCCCGGCGAACGCATCATCAACATCAACCCCGGTGGTGGTGGCTACGGCGACCCCCTGCAGCGCCCCATTGCCTCGGTGTTGCAGGATGTACGCAACGGCCTGGTTTCGCCCCAAGGCGCGGCCTTGGAGTACGGCGTGGTCCTCGATGCCGATGGCCAGCTGGATGAAACCGCCACCCGCCTCGCCCGCGCCCCGCACTGACCGGAGAATCATCATGCGTAACCAATATCGCCTGGGCATCGACGCCGGCGGCACCTTCACCGATTTCATCCTGGCCGACCGCGCCGGCGGTGTACAGCTGTTCAAGGCGCCATCCACACCGCAGGACGGCACCCTGGCCATTCGTGCCGGCCTGGCGCAAATCGCCGATGCCACCGGTCACAGCCCGGCCGAGCTGATCGCCAACTGCGACCTGTGCATCAATGGCACCACCGTGGCCCTCAACGCACTGATCGAGCGCACCGGGGTCAAGGTCGGCCTGCTGTGCACCGAAGGCCATGAGGACAGCCTGGAAATCCGCCTGGGACACAAGGAAGAAGGCCACCGCTACGATGCCCACTACCCGCCAGCGCACATGCTCGTCCCGCGCCACCTGCGCCGCCCGATCGCGGGGCGCATGCTTGGCGATGGCCGCGAATACAGCCCGCTGGACGAGCGCGCCATCCACGCCGCCATCGACTACTTCCGTGCCGAAGGCGTGCAGGCCGTGGCCATTTCCTTCCTGTGGTCGGTGCGCAACCCCAGCCACGAGCAGCGTGCCGCCGAGCTAGTACGAGCGGCGCTGCCTGGAGTGTTCGTCTGCACCGGTTGCGAAGTGTTCCCGCAGATCCGTGAGTACACCCGCACCTCCACCACCGTGGTCAATGCGTATCTCAGCCCGGTGATGGCGCGCTACGTGGCGCGTATCGACAGCCTGTTCCAGGAGCTTGGCGCGCAGCAGCCGGTGCGCTACTTCCAGTCCAACGGCGGGCTGGCACCCGGGCACCTGATGCGCGAGCGCGCGGTGAATGCGATCAACTCCGGCCCCGCTTCGGCACCCCAGGCCGGGCTGGCGGTGGCCCGCCCGTTCGGCATCGACAACGTCATCACCGTGGACATGGGCGGCACCTCGTTCGACATCACCCTGACCAACGCCGGGCGCACCAACTTCAGCAAGGACGTGGACTTCCTGCGCCAGCGCATCGGCGTGCCGATGATCCAGGTGGAAACCCTGGGCGCCGGCGGTGGCTCCATCGCCCACCTGGACGAGTTCGGCATGCTCCAGGTCGGCCCGCGCAGCGCCGGCGCCATGCCTGGGCCTGTTTGCTATGGCAAGGGCGGCAGCGAGCCGACCGTGACCGACGCCAACCTGGCCCTGGGCTACCTGCCCGATGGCGCGCTGCTGGGCGGCAGCATTCGCTTGAACCGCCAGGCTGCGCTGGACGCCATTCGCAGCAACATCGCCGAGCCGCTGGGCATCAGCGTGGAGCGCGCCGCGTTCGGGATCACCACACTGGTCAACCTGAACATGGTCAACGGCATCCGGCGTGTGTCCATCGAACGCGGCCACGACCCACGCGACTTCACGCTGATCGGCGCAGGCGGCGCAGCGGGCATGCACGTGGTGCGCCTGGCCGAGGAAATCGGCATGCAGACTGTGCTGATCCCCAAGGTGGCCTCGGGCTTGTGCGCCTTCGGCCAGATCCTTTCCGATGTGCGCTACGACCAGCTCACCAGCCTGTCGATGCGCGTGGACGGCGAGCACGTGAACCTGGCGCAGCTCAACCAGGCTCTGGCTGAACTGCGCCAGCAAGGCCTGGCGAACCTGCGCGAAGACGGCTTTGGCGACCAGGCCAGCAGCTGCCACTACACCCTGGAAATGCGCTACCTGGGGCAGATCCATGAATGCAGTGTCGAACTGGAGCAGCACGCCTTGGATGACACCGGCCTGGCCGCACTGATCAGCCGCTTCCACATCCGTCACCAGACCCTGTACTCGTACAGCGAGCCGGACAGCCCGGTGGAGTTGGTGAACCTGGAATGCTCGGTGATCGGCCACCTGCCGCGCCCTCCGCAACCCGAGTTGTCGGGCCCGGCCGAGCCTGGGGTGCCGGCGCCGGGCACGCTGCGGCCGATGCTGTTCAGTGCCGACGGCGGCTGGCAAGCCACGCCCGTGTTCAACGGCAACCGGCTGCTGCCGGGTCAGACCGTGCACGGCCCTTGCGTGATCGAGGAAGACACCACCAATATCGTCATCCCGCCTGGCTGGCAGGCGCGGCTGGAGCCTTCGGCGACCTACCGGGTGACACGCGGGGCTTGATCGAAAGGTCGGCCTACGCCGATCATGGGGCCTGACAACCGCCCGGCAGTTTGCGCTGCCGGGCGGTTTGCACAATAACAAGAGCTGCTTGAGTAGCTTGCCTGCAGTTCCTTTTTTCAATGCTGCCCTCTTTGAAAAAGGACCACCATGCCCACAGAACTCTCGACCCACGGCTGGCCACAGCCGGAGCGCCAGGCGCGTTGGGCCCAAGCCATCAGTGACACTTACTTCCCGTTAACCCTGGAGTTCGCCACCGCACAGCCGTTCGACGGCCACCTGCAGCGCTGGAGCACCCCCAGCACGCCGCTCAGCCTGTCGCGCCTGCGCTCCA
Source organism: Pseudomonas sp. CM27 (assembly GCF_013179515.1). GTDB lineage: Bacteria > Pseudomonadota > Gammaproteobacteria > Pseudomonadales > Pseudomonadaceae > Aquipseudomonas. The sequence continues at coordinate 24,463 of NZ_JABMCN010000040.1, read as the reverse complement.
GCCAGCTGGGCTACTCGCGCAGCAAGGCGCACATCGGCCAGGACCATGAAGCGTTCTACCTGGTGACCGTGCCGCGCAGCAGCGAGGTGCATTTCGAACAGGACGGCCAGCAGCTCAGTTGCAGCCCGGGCGGTTTCATCGTCGAGCGCGGCGATGCGCCCTACCGCTTCCATTACGGCAAGCAGAACGATTTGTGGGTGCTGAAGCTGCCCGAACGCGCACTCAAGGCCAACCTGCTCGGGCACAAGCGCTACACCCGCCATTGCTTCGATGCCAGCCAGGGCCTGGGTCGCATCTTCGTCGAGCAGCTGGACCTGTGCGCCCGCCACTTCGACGCCAGCCCAGCCGCCGCCCGCCACCTGCTGCTGGAGCAGGCCACCGCCACCCTGCTGCTGGCCTTGCAACAGGACCAGCGGGTGCTGGGCAGCGAAGGCAGCAACCTCAGCACCCTGCACCTGACGCGGGTCGAGCAGTACGTGCAGCAACACCTTGGCGACCCAGAGCTGTCGCCAGCCGCCATCGCCGGTGCCTGCGGGCTGTCGCTGCGCTACCTGCACAAGCTGTTCGCGATCACACCCTATACCCTCGGTGAGTGGGTGCGTCACCAACGCCTGGAGGCCGTGCACCGGCAACTGCGCGACCCGCACTGCCACCTGGCCATCGGCGAACTGGCGTTTCGCTGGGGTTTTACCGACCAGGCGCAGTTCACCCGGGCGTTTCGCCAGCGTTATGGGTGCACGGCGCGGGAGGTTCGGGCTGCGTGTGCGCACTGAGGCGCTGCGGCAGCATTCAGGCCAGGCGCTGAAGTTGCGCGATCAACCCCCCGCCGCGACATCCACCACCGTCCAGCTGTCATCCGGGTCAAAGCGCTTCATCTGCCCAGCCAGCTTGTCGCCATGCGGCCCGAGGTCTTTTTCGAAGACCTGGCCGTCATGGCTGATCATGAAGCTCATCACGCCGGTATCGTCGTACCTGGCCGGCCAGGCGACCATGGCGAAACCGCGGCTCATCTGGTTGCCGATCAGGTAACTGTAGGCGCCACCCGGGGCGGAGGGCCCCTGGGCATCGAGGATGCGAAAGTGGTAGCCGTACCAGGCGTCACCGACCACATCCTGGCCAAAAAGCGGGCCTAGCGGGCTGACCTCACCGTCGCCGTTGTCGTCCCAGTACAGCCCGTCATGCTTGCCCGGCTCGCTGAATACCTTCTGCGCGTATTCCAGCGCCCCGTTACCGTTATGGTCCTGGGTGGCGTAGTCCATTTGCGCGTCGTGGTAGGCCAGCAGCGACTGCAAGGTGCCCAGCTCGTTGCGGCCAATGCGCCGGGCGCGGATTTCGGCGCTGCCGGCCTTGAGGTCGAAGTGCCAACCCTGGCGGCTTTTGCTCAGCGGTATGGGCAAGGTCCAGTGGTCACTGCCTACCGCCAGTATGGCCTTGTCCTCACCAGGCCGGTCGATACTGTGCTGCGCATGGTATTGCGCCAGGAACGTGTCCACGTCGCTGCGTTGCACGCCGCCGCGCGGTATGTAGGTACGCCAGTCATCGCCCAGCAACTGGGCCAGGCGGGCCTCGTCAGCTTTTGTCTCGCCCAGCGCTGCGACAAAGGAATCCACTGCTTGCTCCGGCGTCGCGAAGGTTTGTTGCGCTGTGGCCAACGCTGAGCTGGCCATGCCTGCCGCCAGCAGCAATGCCGCCAACGCCCGGCGGCTCATCGCCGGCCCCCTGCACCACGGCGCGCCGGCGCACTCGGCCGCGATATGGCGTGCCCCGCGGCACGCGATGCATTGGGGCGCTGGGCAAACGCCTGGCTGACGTGGCCACGGCTGGCCTGCGCGCTGGTGCGTGACGGTGCGCGCACGCCGTCGAAGGCATTGTTGCGGGCCCGGCCTGCGGTACCGGCAGCGCGGTTATGGGCCAACTGCCGCGCCTGGCCTTCACCATGCCGCGCCTGGGTACTGCGCAGTTCCTGGCGACGGTCGGCCGCCCTCGCGTTATCGCCAAGGGGCTGCACGCGCTGGCCGCCCGCATTGCCTGCCTGCGCTTCACGCACTTGCTGGCGTGCCTGCCGGTTATTGGTCGCCGGCCGTTCGATGCCGGCCCGGTCCATCGAGGCCCTGGCCTTGTCACGGGCCTGCGCGCGCTGGGCGTCGTCACCGCGAAAGGCCGTACGTTGCGTGGCGCCGTCCAGCTGGCGGCCATACTGCTGGCGACTGCGGGCGTCGCGATAAGGCACACCTTCGCGGTTGACGGTGTTGTGCCGCCATTTGTTCTGGTTGTTGCTGATACGGTTGCTGACGTTGAGGTTGTTGTAGCGGTTGACGTCGATGTCGATGTCATTGTGGCCCCAGTCACAGTTGCCCCACAGCGAACTGACAATTGCCACGCCAGTACCGAAGGCCAGGCCCGCCACCAGTGCGGAGCCGGCGTAATACAGGGGCGGCGGCGGGTAGTAGGCCGGTGGCGAAGCGGGATAGGCCCAGGTGCCATAGGCGGTGGTGGGGTTGTAGCTGGGCACGTAAACCACCTGCGGGTCGGCCGGCTGGATGATGATGGTACTCGGCGGGCTGCTGGCTACAGGCACCTGGGTGCTGGCCGCCGGTGCCGGGGCGGCCTGCACGGTAACGTTCTGGTACTGGTTGCTCTGCAGGTTGCCGGCAGCCTGTGCCTGGTGACGCAAGCGCTGCACGCCGGCCATGACATCGTCGGGCTGGGCAAGGAAGGCATCGCCCAGGCGCTGGACCCAGGCCGGGTCCTGGCCGAGGGTCGCCAGCACCTGCGGGAACGCCACCAGCGCTTGTACGCTCGGGTCCCACGGCTGCTTGGCAACTTGCCTGACCGCATCGTCGCCGGACGCCTTGGGGTTGGCCTTGGACCAGGTGACGGCTTCGCTCACCTGCCCGGGGTAGGTGGCCGCCATCAGTACCTGGGCCAGCAGCGCATCGGGGTACAACGCGATGGGCGCGAGCATCTGGTCCAGCTGTGCCTGGGTGAAAACCGGGTCTTTGGCCGCGACCGCATCGGCCGCCGCAGGCGGCTCGGTGGCCGGTACCTCTGCTGCCAGCACCAGGCCGGGCACGGTGCCAAGGCACAGTGCTGCCGTCAAAACCACACACAGTGGCATGCGCATCGCTTATCCCCAAGACCAGGCCGCGTGGGTTAAGGGTAGCAACGATGGTGAATTCGGCCATCGGGCATAAACCGCCAGCGGCTCACGCGCGGTCGATAGTCACTATCGAGAATGGCAATTTCTGCCAAACGGCATTGCGGAATAACCTTGCTCCATCGACTCGCCAACTACCACAGGCCCCCGGAGCTCACCCATGAATACCCTGGCCCGCCCGCTGCTCGCCATCTTTGCCGTTTTTGCCATCGCCATCAGCAGCGGCTGTGCCAGCCACCCCGAACTGCGTGCATACACCGCCGACGAAACCCGCCAGCTGCAGCTGGAAGCGTTGCAGCGCCGGGGCCTTTCGCTGGACGACTACGAGTTGCAGCGGCGGGTGATCCAGCGTGCCGGCAACCTGCCTGTGGTGACGGAAGCCGCCGACGCTGACCGTTCGACCAAAGGCTGAACCGGCTAACCGGCGGTTCCCTCCAGCCACCTGCGCAGGTATCCTCTACCGCTCAACCGCAAGCTTTCCAGGATGGAGACCATGACCAGGCCTCTTCTATTGTTGAGCGCTGCACTGCTATTCAGCCCCATGCTGCTGGCCCAGCAGATCAAACGCGATCTGGGCGGCTTTGACTTCACGCTCGGCACCACCCCATCACGCAGCATGGCCCAAGGGCTGATTTCGCCCAGTGCCGTCGGTGCCTTTCACGGCGGTTTGGACCTGAGCCACCCCAGTGGCTGGTACATTGGCCAGTACGCCCCCAGCATGGGCGTTACCGCCGATTCGACGCTGCGGCTGGACAGCTACCTGGGCTACAAGCACCACTTCGACAGCAGCCTGGGCTACGAAATGGGGTTGATCCACTACAGCCAGCCGAATATCGCAGGCCCCGACAGCTATGCGCTGTATGGGGGTATTTCGGTGCTGGGCAGCCGCTTCGGCGGGGCGCTGCGCGACAACCCCGACAACCGCACCGGCACCCTGTTTGCCGACTTCGGCCAACTGCCGCTGTTCGCTGTCGACCTGACCGTCAAGCTCGCTCATCACCGTTTGGGCACGCCGTTCACCATTGGTGATGGCAGCCAGGTCAGTGGGTTCTCCGACTGGTCGCTGGAGCTGTCGCGGCCTTGGCTTGGCATCGACCTCAACCTCATCTACAGCAACTCCAACCTCAGTGGCGACGGGTGTGACGCATACTCGGGCATCAACACCTATTGCGACAGCGTGGTCACGCTCAAGGCGCAGCGCAGTTTCTTTTAACGGCGCGGCGCCAGTGCCAGGGCGATACCCCCCAGCACCACAACGCAGGCCACCAGCAGGCGCACCGACAGCGGTTCACCAATCAGCACAACCCCACCCAGTGCGGCAATGACCGGCACGCTCAGCTGCATGGTCGCTGCCTGTTGCGCAGTGACCTGCCTGACCACGCCATACCACACCGCATAACCCGCGCCAGATGCCAGCACGCCGGAGCCCAGGGCATACAACCAACCCGGCGTGGTGAGGTGTGGGCCTGCGCTCAGCAGCAGCATCGGTGTCAACAGCACCAGCCAGGGCAAACTACGCATGAAGTTGCCGGCAGTGTCGGCCAATGGCCTGGGCGAGCCTTTGCCCAGCAGCGTGTACACCCCCCAGGCGACGCCGGACAAAGCCATGAGCAAGGCACTGGGCAAGGGTGGCGCCTCGGCCCCGGGCAGCAGCAGCACCAGCAGGCCGGCAAAGGCGATCAGCATCCCCAGCAGCATGCGCACGGTGATGTGTTCGCTCTTGTACCAGGCGAACCCGAACATGGTGATCTGCACGGCGCCGAACAGCAGCAAGGCACCTGCACCTGCGCCCAGTTGCAGGTACGCGGCAGAAAACAGGAACGCGTACAGGAACAGAGCCAGACCGCCCCGCCAGCTGCCGCCCATGGCGAGCACCGGCCGACGCAGGCGGAGCAACAACAGCAGGAACAACGCACCACTGGCCAGGCGTACCAGCGTGAACGATGCCGGGTCGATGGCCCCGTCCTTCAGCGCCAGCCGGCAGAACACCGAATTGGCGGCGAAGGCCACCAGGCTGAACAATGCAGGCCAGAGCCAGGAACGGGCCTTGCGGTTGGTAAGCGTGGTGGTGCCGGTGCTCATGGTGGGGTCACCTCTGAGGGGGAACTGTTGTTGTAGCGGGGATGCTGGCAGGACCTGCGTCGATATACAACAGATGGGGTTTTGGCGCTTGGTTGGCCGGCGGGCCCGATGGTCAGGCACCCGGATAGCATCAGGGCTTACAGGCGCTGAAAATGCTGTGCAAGCACCTGTAAGCCCTGATGCAACGCCCCAAAGTCCTAGCCCGCTGCCACAGCGTCGATCTCCACCAGCATGCCGTCCAGCGCCAGCCGGGGCACCGGTATGAGTGTGCAAGTCGGCTTCATGTTCGGCCCCCAGGCCTCGTCGGCCGCGGCCACCCATTCGCGCAGCCGTGCTTGCGAATGCTCGACCACCAGCAGTGTCAACTTGACGACCTGGGCCAAGCCGGCGCCTTTCGAAACCAGGGCCAGCTCAAGGTTGGCCAGCGCCTGGCGCGCCTGCTCGGCGAACACGGGCGACAACGCGCCGTCGCGGTCCTCCCCGCCCTGGCCGGCGATAAACAGCAGGCGGCTGCCGGCACGCACCTCGGCAACGTGGGAATACGCGTTGCTACTAGGGTCGTAGAGGCCTTCTGGGTTGCTTAGCTGGAATGCACTTGATGGGGTCACGACAAGCCCTCGTTCAGTTGAAAGAGTGGCGGAGTATCGGACCTTAAGTTAACTCGAGGTCAAGCCCGGAAAGGCGGGGACGCTCGCCAGGCAAGCCTCGTGATGTAGGACGTTTCGCACAACGTGGCAGCTTCCGTAAACCACGCGTGTGTTTGCGCCGTCGTTGACAGGCGCTAGATTGCCCATCCCGGCACGGAGGCCTGCATGCAACAAGGAAACCCCATGAGCAAACATGACTTTCAACTCGCCTACACCATCAAGCCGCGCGACCCGGATGAAGATGAATACAATGCCGCGCAGGCACGCCAGCGCCTGCGGGAAAACATTGGCCTGGACACCGTGGAGCATATCGAGACCACACTGCTGGGCTGGGTACAGCTCGCCAGCCTTTCCAAGGCGGACAAAGCCCTTGAAGCGGAGCGGGTTATCCGCGAGCGCATTCATGCAGAACTCAAACAGCTGCGAGTACTGTCGAGCGTAAAATTCTACGGCTGCCTGATGGTCGACGGCCTGGGCCCGGCGATCCGCTTCAACATCGTCTAGCTTGCGGCGCGGCATCGGGCGCCCCTGCGCCTGATGCCGACGATGCTCACTTCTCTTCCAGCACTACCCTGCCCTTCACCGCCCGCGGCCCGCGCAAGGCCCAAACCAGCAGACCGATGACAGGTGCGTAAACCACGAACACGATCCACAGCATCTTGCGCTCGGCGCGCCGCTCACTGCCGATGATGTGCCAGATGGCCCATACTTCAAGCAGGATCACCGCGATTGCAACGAGGAACCAGATTGTTCCGATTTCCATGAGCATCCTCCCATTGGCATGTACTGGCTTAGGTGGCAGCGAGCGCCAAGGGTTCAGACGGATTTGCCTGCCTTGAGGCTCCACGCCGGCAAGCCAGCTTCTTCAAGTAAAGCACCAGACGCTGGCTTTGTGCAGTTCATGTGGGCGCTGGTTGCCACACCAGGCCGCTTGCCTGAACACGACCTGCAATACGTCACAACCACCCGGAAAGTTGTCTTTCCCCCGGCCAGCCCCCACACTCTCCAGGCCAGCCAGGAAGCGGAGTCCAGAGTGCCCACGCCACGCCAGTTCAGCAAGAAGACCAGTACCAGCAACATGCTGCGGCTGAAAACCAGCAGCGCCAATGCCCAGGCCCCCTATCGGGTCGATTTCATCCTGCTCGAACACTTCTCGATGGCCAGCTTCACCGTGGCCATGGACGTGCTGGTCACAGCCAACCTGCTACGTGCCGACAGCTTCCAGTTCACCGCGCTGTCGCTGGACGGCGACCGGGTACTCAGCGACCTGGGGCTGGAGCTGGTGGCCACCGAGCTGTCTGCCGAGGCGTTGAAGGAACTTGACCTGCTGGTTGTCTGCGGCGGCTTGCGCACACCGTTGAAGTACCCGCAACTCGACCGCCTGCTAGATGACAGTGCCGCTCACGGCATGGCCTTGGGCGGCCTGTGGAACGGCGCGTGGTTCCTGGGTCGCGCCGGGGTGCTGGACGATTATGGCTGCAGCATTCACCCCGAGCAGCGCGCCAGCTTGTCCGAACGCAGCCCGCAAACGCGCATCACCCCGGCCAGCTTCACCCTCGATCGCGACCGCCTCACCGCCGCCAGCCCGAATGGCGCCATGGAGCTGATGCTGGGCCTGGTGCGCAGGCTGTACGGCGACGGCCTGGCCGAGGGCGTGGAGGAAATCCTGTCGTTCTCGGGCGCACGCTACCGCCAGGTCGGCCCAGGGGCGAAGAAATCCATGAGCCTGCACCTGCGTACCATCGTCGAGCTGATGGAAAACAACCTCGAGGAAACCCTCAGCCTTGACCAGCTGGCCGCCTACAGCGGGCGCTCGCGCCGTCAGATCGACCGCCTGTTCCAGGCCCAGCTGGGAACGTCGCCGCGGCGCTATTACATGGAACTGCGCATCACCAAGAGCCGCCGGCTGCTGCAGTACTCCGACCTGTCGGTGATGGAGGTGGCAGTGGCCTGCGGGTTTGTCTCGGTGTCGCACTTCAGCAAGTGCTATGCGGCGTACTTCGGGTACCCGCCGTCGCGGGAGCAGCGCCTGGGCGAATAACCGGGCATATCGAGTGCCGCCCGCGCGGTGCTCGATCTCACTGGCGCAACACCCTGTCAGCCTGCTCAGACGCAGATATAGCGCAGCACCGCATCACAGATCATGGCCTTGTGGCGCAGCTTGATTTGCTCGTCGGACAGATCGATCTGGAAGATCTCGCCAAAGGTGTGGCGATTCGATACCCGGTAGAAGCAGAACGCGCTCATCAGCATGTGCAGGTCGATAACCTCGATGCCAGTGCGGAATACGCCTTCCTGCACACCACGGTGCAGGGTATTGCCCAGGGCTTCGAGCACCAGGCTGCTCATTTCGCGAATCGCCGGCGACTGCTTCACGTATTCGCCATAGTGGATGTTCTCCGTGCAGATGATCCGCACGAAGTCGACATTGCGGTCGTGGTGATCGAAGGTGAACTCCACCAACCGACGGATCGCCTGCTCGGCCGGCAGCGACTCCAGGTCGAGGCTTTGCTCGGTCTTGCGGATATCGCCGTACAGCTTGATCAGGCACTCGCAGTACAGCTGCTCCTTGCTGCCGAAGTAGTAGTAGATCATGCGCTTGGAGGTGGCGGTGCGCTCGGCAATGGCGTCGACGCGGGCGCCGGCCAGCCCTTGCTGGACGAATTCGTTGATGGCGGCCTGGAGGATGTCCTCGCGGGTTTTCTCGGGGTTGTTCTTGCGCGTTCTGCGCACCCCTTCGGTTTCAGGCTGGCCGAGGCCGACTACGGAATCACTCATACCCACTCACAGGCTGTTTATTGGAATAGGGGGATTATCCGTGAGCGCGACCATGCAGGGAAGCACGCTGTTGGTCGGGTAGCCAGGTAGCAGCCCTGCTGGCTGGCCTTGTCAGCGCCCGGCACAACCCGCTAGCCTGCCTGCCACTGCCCCGGACGGACCCTGCCCCATGCAACCGCGCGACCTCGCCGCCTACCTGTTCCTGGCCATCGCCTGGGGCTTTTCGTTCCTGGTGGTACTCAAGGTGGTGCATGCCTTTGGCTGGGTTGGCGCGGTCAGCCTGCGGGCACTGATCGCCGGGGGTACCCTGGCGCTGCTCGCCGCGCTGCTGGGCCGCACACTGCGCCTGCGGCCACTGCTGGTCCCGCTGCTGGTGGTGGGCGCCACGACGGTGGCTGGGCAGCTGATCGGCCTGTCGTACGCCACCCCGCGCATCGGCACGGCAATGGCGGCGATTATTGTCGCCACCATTCCGCTGTTCTCGATGCTGATCGGACGCGTCTGGGGCCTTGAGAAAATCACCCGGCAGGGCCTGGCAGGGTTGCTGCTGGGTATTGTCGGCATCGCCATCCTGGTGGGCTTCCCCGCCCGGCCTATCGATGACGACTTCATCCACGGCTGCATCGCTTCGCTGCTCGGCTGCATCAGCGCCGCTTACGGCAGCAACTACGCCAGCCTGCACTTGCGCGGCCAGGACCCCTGGACGGTAACCGGCGGCGCGTTCCTGGCGGGCGGGTTGCTGACCTTGCCACTGCTGCTGGTAGTGCCGGTGCCCAGTGTGCCGCAAGCCAGCGACTGGCTGTACCTGCTGCTTAGCGGCGCGGTGATGAGCGCCACCACCTACGTGCTGTACTTTGGCCTGGTGGCACGCATCGGCGCTACCCGCGCCATCAGCGTGGAGTTCGTGGTCACCCTGGTGGCGGTAGTGGTCGGCGCGTTGTTCCTCGATGAGGCGCTGAGCCTGTTGCAGGCCGCCGGCGGCGTGGTGATTCTGCTCGGCTGCATGCTGGTGCTGGGGCTGCTGCCGGGGCGCAAGCGGCGCTTGCCCAGCTAAGCGCGGGGTCAGTCGCGCTGTGCGGTATCTGGCTGCAGCGGCGGGGTCAGGTGCAGCACACGGTTGCGACCGCCTTCAGCCAGCAGGTAACCGCCCTTGCCATCGGCGGCTATGGACTGAGGGGCTTTCAGGAAGGTCAGTACAGTGTGCTGAATACCCTGGGCATCAACGCGCAGCAGGCGTGCGCGATGGGTGTTGTCTTCGCTGATCCACAGGCCGCGCTGGTCGCAGAACAGGAACGTGGGGTTACGCAGGCCATCGACCACTACCGGGTCCTTGCCATCCTCGGATAGGGCGCGGACCTTGCCATTGGCCTTCTCGGTGTACAGCAGGCGGCCATCGCTGCAGCGGGTGAGGCCTTCGGTTTCGGTCAGGCCGGCGCGCAGTACATCGAGCTGGCCGCTGTTCCAGTCATAGCGCATCAAACGACCATTGCCCTTGCGGTCCTCAATGGCATACAGGTAATCGCCGTCATTCCACAGGCCCTGCACGCTCTCGCCATCGAACAGTCGAGTCACCCGGCCATCACGGGCCAGGCTGACCGGAGCGAGCCCGCCTTCCTGGCTGAACACCCAGCCGCCCTGCGCCGCCACCATACCGTCAGGCTTGGACAGGTTGTCGATGACCACCACCCGGTCGCCCTGCGCGGTGATCTTGAGAATGCTGCCCTGGCCATCATCCAGCTCGCGGCTGACCAGCAGGCTGCCATCAGCTTGCGGCAACAGCGACGCGGCCTTGGTCACATCCCGGTGCAGCACCTCGACGCCCCAGCCGGCTGCAGCCTGCACCGGGTAAAAACTCTGCCATGCGAAAAAACCGAAGGTAGCCGCGAGCAGGCCAGTGGTGGCAGTCAAAGCGATACGGGTGCTGCGTTTGCGCAGGATGTGCGGCATCTAGGGGCTCCTCGGGATTGCCGGGGATGCTAGCAAGCGGATGTGAAAAAAATGTCGAAAATCGACAGATCGTTACAAAACAAAAGGATATAAAAAGAACAAAACAATCTAACAAAAGGAAATATTAAAATTGAAAGCCAACGGCCATCTCCCTAGTCTGGGTGCATCGCTAGCTGCCCCATACAAGGAACAACGCCCATGCCTTCCCGACCCTTTTCCCCCCTGCGCCGCCTGCTGATCGGCGGTTTGCTGGCCAGTGTCGCCAGTGCCCTGCTGCCGTGGTCGCAAGCCGTGGCCGAAGACGCCAAGACCTTGCGCATCGGTTACCAGAAATTCAACAGCATCAACATTCTCAAAGGTAGCGGCGCGTTGGAGAAGGCCCTGGCACCGCAGGGGGTAACTGTCAGCTGGCACGAATTTGCTGCGGGCCCACAGTTGCTCGAAGCCCTGAGCACTGGTGCAATCGACCTCGGCCACGCCGCCGACGCGCCTTTGGTGTTTGCCCAAGCCGCAGGCAAGCCGGTGGTTTACCTGGCCGCCGAACAACCCTACCCACGCGGCATCGGCCTGGTGGTGCGGGAGCAGGACCACCTGGCCCGCGTGCAGGACCTGAAAGGCAAGCGTGTAGCCACCGGCCGTGGCTGGAACGCCCAGTATCTGTTGGCCGTGGCTTTGCAACAGGCTGGCCTCAGCTACCAGGACATCACCCCCGCCTACGTCAACAATGCCGCCGACGCGGTAGCTGCCCTGCAATCGGGCAGCGTCCAGGCCGTGACCCTGTGGGACCCGTTCCTCGCCGCCGCAGAGCACCAGCCCGGCCTGAAAAACCTGCGCGATGGCAACGGTTTGTCCAGCAACCGCACCTTCTACCTGTCCACCGCCAGCTTCGCCGACCAGCACCGCGCCCTGCTGAAAACCTTCTTCGCCGAACTGGGCAGAGTCAGCCAGTGGGCCAACAGCAAGCCTGCCGAGGTTGCCGCCTTGCTGGCCCCACAGCTAGGGATCAATGCCGACGTGCTGGAAGTGGCCAGCGAACGACGCAACTACAACGCCGTGGCCATCACCCCGCAAATAATTGCAGAGCAACAGAAACTGGCCGATACCTTCCAGGGCCTGGGCCTCATCCCGCGCAAGCTGCAGGTAGCCGATGCGGTCTACCCTGCCTCCGTGTTGCCTTGAGCGGAGAATGCCAGCCATGCCCCGCCCGATCCGCTTCAACGCCTTCAGCATGAACGCCGCCAGCCACCAGTCCCCCGGCCTGTGGCGCCACCCGCGCAACACCAGCGTGGCCTTCAACCGCCTCAGCTACTGGACCGACCTGGCCCGGCTGCTCGAACGCGGCCTGTTCGACGCCCTGTTCATCGCCGATGTGCTGGGTATCTACGACGTCTACCAGGGCGGCCCCGAAGCCGCCCTGCGCGGTGGCGTGCAGGTGCCGGTCAACGACCCGCTGCTGCTGGTGCCGGCCATGGCCGGGGTCACCGAGCACCTGGGCTTCGGCGTCACCTTTTCGCTTACCTACGAGCACCCCTATCCGTTCGCCCGGCGCATGTCCACGCTCGACCATCTGAGCAATGGCCGGGTCGGCTGGAACATCGTCACCGGCTACCTCGACAGCGCCGCGCGCAACCTGGGCCTGGCGCGCCAGCTGGGCCACGACCAGCGCTACGACCTGGCCGAGGAATACCTGCAGGTGCTGTACAAATTGTGGGAAAAAAGCTGGGACGACGATGCGGTGCTGCTGGAGCGTGACAGCGGGCGCTACATCGAGCCAACCCGGGTACACCCCATCAACCATGTTGGCGAGCATTTCCAGGTCCCCGGCATGCACCTGTGCGAACCGTCGCCGCAACGCACGCCGGTGTTGTTCCAGGCCGGTGCCTCGGCACGCGGCCAGCAGTTTGCCGCGCAGCATGCCGAATGCGTGTTCATCAGTGGGCCGACGCCGACGGTGCTGCGCCGTTATGCCGACGGCATCCGCCAGGCCAGCGAAACGGCCGGGCGTGGCCGCGACGAGGTGCTGATCTACGCCCAGGCGCTGCTGATCGTCGCCCCCACGCGCGAAGAAGCCGAGGCACGCTTTGCCGATTACCGCCGCCATGTCGACCTGGACGCCGCCCTGGCGCTGCTGTCGGGGTGGACCGGTATCGACTTCGCCGGCCTCGACCCCGACGCGCCCATCGAGTACGTCGAAAACGATGCCGGCCGAGCCGCCCTGGCCGCCTTCACCGCAGCCGACCCTGACCGCCGCTGGACCGTACGCGAGGCTGCCGGGTTCGTTGGCCTGGGTGGCCGCGGCCCGGTATTGGTGGGCGCTGCCAGCGACATTGCCGACCAGCTGGAGCACTGGCTGGACCTGACCGGTATCGATGGCTTCAACCTGACCTACGCCGTACAACCGGAGGACCTGGCCAATGTCGTCGAGCTGTTGGTGCCCGAGCTGCAACGCCGTGGCCGCTACCCGCTGAGCTACGCCGACGGCACCCTGCGCCACAAGTTGTTCGGCCAGGGCGACCGGTTGCCGGAGCAGCACGTGGGTCGCCAGGTCGACATTCAGCGATCAAATACCGGGTATTCCAACATTTAATTTGTGGATGGGACGCGCTCGACCCTATTCTGTCGCCACATCCCCTGCGCCGCACCGGCCGGTGCGGTTCAAGGCATGGGGAGAGAACAACAAGTCGAGATCGTCCATGTCGAACCAATCGTACTTCGCCCCCCACGGTGGGCACCCGGCTCAGACCGAGCTGCTGACTGACCGTGCCATGTTCACCGAAGCCTATGCCGTCATCCCCAAGGGCGTAATGCGTGACATCGTCACCAGCCACCTGCCGTTCTGGGACAAGATGCGCATGTGGGTCATCGCCCGCCCGCTGACCGGTTTTGCCGAAACCTTCTCCCAGTACATCGTCGAAGTGGCCCCGGAAGGCGGCAGCGAGCGCCCTGAAATGGACGCCAACGCCGAAGCCGTGGTGTTCATCGTCGAAGGCCAGCTGGACATCACCGTCGAAGGCAAGCACCACAGCCTGGTACCGGGCAGCTACGCCTTCCTGGCCCCGGGCGCCGAGTGGAGCCTGCGCAACAACAGCAAGGCCAATGTCACCTTCCACTGGCTGCGCAAGCACTACCAGAAAGTTGAAGGCCTGGATGTGCCGGAGTCCTTCGTCACCCACCGCGACAACGCCACCGTCATCGAAATGCCGGGCACCGAAGGCCGCTGGAAAACCACCCGCTTCGTCGACATGGCCGACATGCGCCACGACATGCACGTGAACATCGTCACCTTCCAGCCAGGCGGCGTGATCCCGTTCGCCGAAACCCACGTGATGGAACACGGCCTGTATGTGCTGGAAGGCAAGGCCGTGTACCGCCTGAACCAGGACTGGGTCGAAGTGGAAGCCGGCGACTTCATGTGGCTGCGCGCCTTCTGCCCGCAGGCCTGCTACGCCGGCGGCCCAGGCAACTTCAGCTACCTGCTGTACAAGGACGTCAACCGTCATGTGCACCTGACGCTCAACCCCAAGCGCTAAGCCCACGCTGATGCCCGCAAGCCCGCCAACCTGGCGGGCTTTCTGTTTGCCGCGCATACTCAGACACTTCGTCCCCGCGCGGTGCCAGCCATGAACCGCTGCCTGCTGCTCGCCACCCTGCTGCTGTGCACCCCTGCCCTGGCCGCCGATGACTGGAGCCTGGCCTACGACCGCGAAGGCATTCGCGTGTACCTGAGCGCTGCCAGCGACTCGTCCTACCAGCAGTTTCGAGGGGTCAGCACCATGAAAGCCAGCGTGCGTACCCTCACCGACCTGCAGGAGAACCTGCGGGTGGCCTGCAAGTGGCTGTACGCCTGCGATCAGATGCGCTTGCTGGACGTGGACGGCGACCGCACCTGGGTGTACCTGACCACCAACCTGCCATGGCCGACGATGCCGCGGGATATCGTGCTGAAGGTCACCAGCGAACGCCTGGAAGACGGCACCCTGCTGCGGCACCTCAGCGCCGAGCCCGACAGGATCCCCAAGGTCGAGGGGCTGATCCGGGTGCAGCGGTTGAGCGGTGAGTGGCGGATGAAACCCTTGGGTGAGCGCGAGACCGAGGTCACTTACCAGTTGCAGGCCGACCCTGCCGGGGACGTGCCGGGGTGGCTGGCCAACCGGTTTGTGGTGGATGCGCCGGTCGTGACATTGCGCACCTTGCGGGCGGTGGCGGAGCGCCAGCCTTGAAGGGCTGCTCCAGCGCCTGCATCGCGGTACCCGCCAGACCAGCGAGGGCCAGGCGCTGTCCGCGGTAATGTCCGATCCATGCAGAAGACCGCCTCGGTGTTCGATCGCCTCACCGACCAGGTCGTGCAGCGGCGTGAGGTTTATTACCTGGTGGTGCCACAAGGGCGAACCGTCACGCCGACGATCCTGGGGCTGGTGGACTGGCTGCGCGATGCATCGCCCGCTGGCTGAGCAGTCAAGCGGGGCTGCTGCGCAGCCCGAAAATTCTACGCTGCGGTGGCGGCCTGCAGCTGCGCACACGCCTTGGCCCTGCGCCGATAAGCCAACAACAACCCCCCGTACCACAAGGGCATCACATACAGCGCGGTGCGAGTGTCCGGTTCCAGCGCCAGCAGGCACAGCACGAAGATCAGGAACAGCTGCGACAGCGCTGCGGTGACCTTGCCGCCCGGCAGCTTGAACTTCGACTGGGCATGCGCCAACGGGTTTTGCCGGCGGTAGGCGAAGTAGGACATCAGGATCAACGACCAGGTAACGATGATCATCACGGCAGAAATGGTCGACACCAGGGTGAACACCGTCATTACTTCCGGGATCACGAACAGCAGCGTCAGCGCAATGGCCATGCACACCCCCGAGAACACCAGCGCGCGCACCGGCGTGCCCGAGCCCGACAGCCGGCCGAAGGCCACCGGCGCCTGCTGCTGATGCGACAGGCCGTACAGCATCCTCGAGCCCGAATACACGCCACTGTTGGCTGACGAGGCGGCCGAAGTCAGCACCACAAAATTGATGATACCGGCCGCGGCTGGCAGCCCGCCAAGCAGGAACAGCTCGACAAACGGACTGCGGTTAGCCGGCACATTGGCCCAGGAGATGACGCTGATGATGCACACCAGCGAACAGATATAGAACAGCAGGATGCGCACCGGGATGGTGTTGATGGCCTTGGGCAAGGTCTTTTCCGGGTCCTTGGCCTCTGCCGCTGCGGTGCCGATCAGTTCGGTACCCACAAAGGAGAAGATCGCGATCTGGAAGCCGGCAAGGAAGCCAAGGAAGCCATGGGGCATGACCACCCCCGGCGCCACCAGGTGGCTGAACGATGCGGTTACGCCGACCGGGCTGGTGTAGGACGTGGCGACCATGACCAGCCCGGTCACCACCAGTAGCACGATGGCCACGATCTTGATCAGGCCGAACCAGAACTCCACTTCACCGAACGCCTTCACCGCCAGCATGTTCAGCCCCAATAGCAGGAACATGGTGGCAAATGCCGGCAGCCAGGTGGGCACATCGGGGTACCAGTACTGGAAGAACCCCGCTACCACCACCACATCACCCACCGCCGCCACCACCCAGCTGAGCCAGTACGACCAACTGAGGATGAAGCCGGCCCGTGGGCCCAGGTAGTTGTGCACCAGCTCGGCGAACGACTCCATCTGCAGGTTGGCCAGCAGCATCTCGCCCATGGCGCGCATGATGCAGAAAACGAAGAAGCCGATGATGGCATAGACGAGAATGATCGAAGTGCCGGAAAGCGCAATGATCTTGCCCGACCCCATGAACAGGCCGGTACCAATGGCGCCACTGATCGAAATAAGCTGGATATGCCGGTTTTCCAGTCGCCGTTTAAGCACGCGACCCGCTTCCGGCGGTGTGCTTTGCGCATTGCACGTTTGCTGCATAGTTGACCTCTTATTCTTTTTTGTAAAACCTCAGCATCCCGCACCGCACCCGTTAATAGGGACTGACGTGCAGGTTCAAGTCATCAAAGACTGACGAAGCGTGGGGAGTAACACAGATGACTGACAGTGCCCGGCGCAACTTCGCAGCGGGTTTGCCTATTCAATTGAAACGCACCCGGGTGACGTGCCGCGAAAGCCGTTTAATTTTGCCAGCGGCCCAGGTCAAGCGGAACGCTACAGAGTGCACAGCGCCAACGCGATTTTGTGCAGTGTGAAAAGCCTGGGTGACAGTTTGCGCAATGCGCGGGGCCCAACGCTTGACCCTTCGGTCACATCTTGTAGGTCGAGAGCAGGATGCTGGTCTCGGTGTTTTCGATGTGTTGTATCGAGCGAATGGCGTTCAACGCCCGGTCGAAGGCTTCCAGGGTGTCGGCGCGCAGCTCTGCCATCAGGTCCCAACGGCCGTTGGTGGTATGGATCGCCACCACGTTGGGGTGCCCACGCAGCGCGTGCTTGACCTCTGCGGCGTGGTGGCCGCTGATGCCGATGCTGGTGATTGCCCGTACACCCTGGTCCAGCGCATCGGAGCGCAGGCGTACCGTGTAGCCGATGATCACGCCCTGCTCTTCGAGCCGGGTGATGCGGTTTTGCACGGTTGCCCGGGCCACCTTGAGCTTCTTCGCCAAGGTCAGCACCGGGGTACGCGCGTTGTCCCGTAACAGCGCAATCAGTTCCCGATCGATAGTATCCATTTAATCCTGCCAAATAATCAGATTGCTACTTTGGGGTGGCAGATTGTCTAGAAAGTTGACGAAACTGGCAACCTGCATTCTTCCGGTTGACGTAACCCTGCCGCAAAATATTCAGGCCGCGACACTTCGACAATTTCAAGCGTTTACCCTGCATTGCGGGGTGAGTGCACAATAACAAGGTGCAAGCACATGACGTATTTCATTGATGTTCCAACCATGTCGGACTTGGTGCATGACATTGGCGTAGCGCCGTTCATTGGCGAACTGGCTGCGGCCATTCGTGATGACTTCATGCGCTGGCAAGAGTTTGATAAATCCGCGCGTGTCGCCAGCCACTCGGAAGTGGGCGTGATCGAACTGATGCCCGTGGCCGATAACAGCCGCTACGCCTTCAAATACGTCAACGGCCACCCGGCCAACACTGCCCGTGACTTGCATACGGTAATGGCTTTTGGCGTGCTGGCCGATGTCGATACCGGCTACCCGGTGCTGCTGTCCGAACTGACCATCGCCACCGCGCTGCGCACTGCGGCCACCTCGTTGATGGCGGCGCAGGCACTGGCGCGGCCCAACTCACGCAAGATGGCGCTGATCGGTAACGGTGCGCAGAGCGAGTTCCAGGCCCTGGCCTTCCACAAACATCTGGGCATCGAAGAAATCGTCGCCTATGACACCGACCCGCTGGCCACTGCCAAGCTGATCGCCAACCTCAAGGAATACAGCGGCCTGACCATCCGCCGCGCAAGCTCGGTGGCCGAAGCGGTGAAAGGCGTCGACATCATCACCACGGTGACGGCCGACAAGGCTTACGCCACCATCATCACCGCCGACATGCTCGAACCCGGCATGCACCTGAACGCCGTGGGTGGCGACTGCCCGGGCAAGACCGAGCTGCATGCCGATGTGCTGCGCAACGCCCGGGTGTTCGTCGAGTACGAGCCGCAAACCCGCATTGAAGGCGATATCCAGCAATTGCCAGCGGACTTCCCGGTGGTCGACCTGTGGCGCGTGCTGCGAGGCGAAACCGAGGGCCGCCAGAGCGACAGCCAGGTCACCGTGTTCGACTCGGTGGGCTTCGCCCTCGAAGACTACACCGTGCTACGGTACGTATTACAGCAAGCGGAAAAGCGCGGCATGGGCGAGAAGATCGACCTGGTGCCGTGGGTGGAAGACGACCCTAAAGACCTGTTCAGCCATACCCGTGGCCGTGCTGCCAAAACCCGCATCCGACGCGTTGCCTGACCTTTCCCAACCGGTATTTCTACATGGCATTTCCAACGCGTTCGATTCAAGCACCTGCAGCAGTGGTCATGGTCAGGCCGCATGCGTTCACCCCCAACCCGGAAACCGCAGCCGACAACTCGTTCCAGCGCAGCAGCAGCGGGGCTGCCGGGCAGCACCTGGCCGAAGTGGCCCGCGATGAAGTGACCCACGCCGCCGGCAGGCTGGAAGCCGAAGGCGTGCGCGTGCACCTGTTCGACGATTTTGGCGAGCACGACACCCCGGACTCGGTATTCCCCAACAACTGGTTCTCCACGCATCCAGGTGGGCACATCGCGATCTACTCGATGTACTCGCGCAACCGCCGCCGCGAGCGCCGCGCCGATGTGATCGAGATGCTCAAGCATGAGTACCGCGTGCAGGATGTGATCGACTATTCGGGGCTGGAACAGGACGACCTGTTCCTTGAGGGCACCGGCGCCATGGTCTTCGACCACCTGTCGCGGGTGGCCTACACCGCACGCTCCAACCGCGCCGACCCGATTGCCCTCGAGCGTTTCAGCACGCACTTCAATTTCGAGCCGATGGTGTTCGATACTGCCGATGAGCACGGCACGCCGATCTACCACACCAACGTGCTGATGTGCGTGGCGACCGAGTTTGCCCTGGTGGGGTTTGACACGTTCACCAACAAGGCGCGGGCTGAAGAAGTGCGGATGCGCCTGATTGAATCGGGCCGCGATGTGATCGCGCTGAGCAACCTGCAGATCAGCCAGTTCGCCGGCAATGCCATCGAGCTGTCCGGGCGTGACGGGCGCATCCTGGCGCTGTCACGCAAGGCCTTCGACAGCCTGACCGCCGAGCAGCGCCAGCGCATCGAACGCTCGGCGCGGCTAGTGCCGCTGGACGTGCCGACCATCGAAATGGCCGGCGGCTCGGTGCGCTGCATGATTGCCGGGATTCACCTGTCACCGCGCCTGATTGCGGCGTGTGCCTGACTCACGGGTGCTTGCCATCGCATTTGCATCGCCTGTGAGGTCTAGCGCCGCCCGCGCGACGCTTCGCGGGGCAAGCCCTAATGCCAGGCAGTTAAGCAATTGGGGCCGCTTTGCGGCCCATCGCCGGCAAGCCAGGCTCCCACAAGTACGGCGCATGGCTTGAATTCGATGCGGTCGGGGTGGGAGCTGGCTTGTCGTGGCGACGAACCGCGGCGATGGGCTGCGCAGCAGCCCCATTAGCCTTAACTGACTGACACTCTCTTGCCCCGCGAAGCGCCGCGCGGGCGGCGCTCGATCTCACAGGCGCTGCATATCTTGTGGCAAACACCTGTCTACCCTTATGGGATCCCTATAGGGCTCCATGACTATCCCGCTGGGATCACAACCTGCTACTCCACCACCCCACACGCCACCCGCGCCCCACCCCCGCCAAGCTTCGCGGGGTGGTCGCTATGGTTATCACCGCCAGCATGCACCATCAGCGCGTGGCCTTTGAAATCCTCGGCTTTGAGGCGCGGCGCCAGCACCGGGTAAGTGGCCTTGCCATCCGCCCCGACATACAGCGCCGGCAAGTCCCCGCGATGGCCGCTGTCATCGTACGGGCCTTTGTGGGCATTGCTGGTGTCCGGGTCCCAATGACCACCGGCAGCCCCGGCCGGCACGCTCTTGCCGCCCTCTTCAGCCGCTGCACAAGACCCTTTCTGGTGCAGATGGAAGCCATGCACACCCGGCGGCAGGTCCTTGAGGTCCGGGGTCAGCAAAGTGCCGTACTTGTTCTGCTCGATGCTGATGGTGCCGATCGACTTGCCCGGGCCATCGGCACCTGCAAGCTTGAGTTCCACAGTCTGGGCCGCCTGGGCCAGGCCGGTGCTGGCCAGCAATGCGGCGAATACTGCTGCTTTCATCATGTTTCTCCATGGCTTGGGATGTTGGGCGTCGTACCCACGTAACAGGTGGGACTGCGCAGACTGCCATGCATTCCCTCCAGCCACAGACTGAAACACTTCCCCCTTGGCCGCTAGATGCCGCCGCCCGCCAGCAGTTGCGTCATCACCTCGGCCAGCGCCTTGATCATCACGTCCGCTGTCGGCCGGTGGACAATGACGATTTCATAGCTGTCGACCTCCGGCAGCCCCTGCCTGCCTCCCAGCACCTGATGCTCGCCAGTCGCCGCCCTTGGCGGCAGCAGGCTGATGCCCATGCCATCGGCAACCGCCGCCTGGATGCCGCTGAGGCTGGAGCTGGTGAAACTGATGCGCCAGCGCCGGCCCATGCCTTCGATTGCACTGATCATGTCTTCGCGGTAGAGGCCACGGGGTGGGAAGGTCACCAGCGGGATCGGGTCCAGCTCGAAAGCCGGGGAGCGCGCGCTGTCGATCCATTGCAACCGCTCGGGCCAGCAGGCCACGCCTTCGCGGGTGTTGCGCCGCTGCTTGAGCAGCACCAGGTCGAGCTCACCGTTGTCGTAGGCCTGGCTGAGGTCACGGCACAGGCCGCTGGTCACCTCGAGTTTTACCTGCGGGTGCAGGCGACTGAAGGCCGACAGCGCATTGGTGGTACGCCCGCCAACGAAGTCCTCGGGCACGCCAAGGCGCACCGTGGTGCCCACCATCGCCCCGGCCAGGGCTTCGAGCATCTGGTCGTTCAGCGCCAGCATGTGCCGGGCGTAGCCGAGCAAGGTCTGCCCTGCGTCGGTCGGCAGCACGTCGCGGTTGCCACGCACCAACAGGCGGTGGCCGACCATGTCCTCCAGGCGGCGCACCTTCTGGCTGATGGTCGACTGGGTCGAATGCAGGCGCGCGGCTGCGGTGGTAAAGCTGCCGCAATCGGCCACCACGACGATGGCGCGCAGCAGGTCGAGGTCGAACAGGGCCCTATTCGATTTAACGCTGATAGACATCTTGATATTCAACTGCTGAATGGCAAGCCTGACTTCTATCACGCCACCTCGTGCACCGCAACGCGATGGGCTAATCACCCAGGGCGACACCTTCACGCCGGGGGTCGGCCCCGCCCGACCAGCCTTCGCCATGGCGCTGGATGATCTGCATGCCGCTGGTCATGGTCATGGGCGTCACCTCATGACCCCAGGCCGCCAGCTGCCGGATCAGCGCCGGACTGGCCAGGCCCGCTTCCACCTCGGTGCCGGCATTGCGGCTGCCGAAGTTGGGCAGGCCAGCGGCCTGCTGCGGGTCGAGCTGCCAATCCAGCAGGCCGATCAGGGCCTTGTTCACATAGCCGATGATCTGTGAGCCGCCCGGTGAGCCGAGGCTGGCCACCAGTTCACCAGAAGCACGCGAGAACACCAGCGTGGGCGCCATGGCCGAGAGCGGGCGCTTGCCTGGCTGCACCCGGTTGGCCACAGGTTTGCCCTGTTCCTGCGGGATGAACGAGAAGTCGGTCAGGTGATTGTTGAGCAAGAAGCCCTTGACCATCAGGTGCGAACCGAACGCAGCCTCCACCGAGGTGGTCATGGCCAGGGCCTGGCCGGCGTCATCCACCGCGCTGAGGTGCGAGGTGGAAATGCGCAGTGGCGAGCGGTCCGGGGCCAGCGCCAGGTCCGCGCCGTGCGGCTGGCCCGGGCGGGCCTGCTTCATGCTGTGCGCGGTAATCTGCCTGGCACGGCTGGCCAGGTAGGCGGAATCGGTCAGCGCCTTGACCGGCACCGGTACATAATCGCTGTCGGCCAGGTACTGGGCACGGTCGGCATAGGCAAGGCGCTCCGCCTCGGCGATCAGGTGCACGGCCAGTGGCCGAGCCTCGAGGCCGGCCGGGGATGTGGTCGCGACAGGCGGCAACGCTGCGAGGTCGCGTTGCGGTGCTGCGCGCTGTGCAGCCTCAAGAATGCCCAGCGTCTGCAACACTGTCACCCCGCCCGAAGATGGCGGCGGCATGCCACAGATGCGCCAGGCCTTGTAAGGGCCGCAGACCGGTTCGCGCTGCCTGGCCTGGTACTGCCGCAAATCCTGCAGGGACAAGTAGCCGGCATTGGCGTGGTTGCGTACCTTGTCCACGATGGCTTCGGCGATCTCGCCGCTGTAGAACACTTCGGGACCTTGCGCCGCGATCTGCTCGAAGGTTTGCGCCAACGCCGGGTTGCGCAGGGTCGTGCCCACCTGCAGTGGCCGGCCTTGTTGATCCAGGAAGTAACTGGCCATGCTCGGCGACCCGGCAATGTACGGGTCGCCGGCCACCAAAGCATGAAGGCGCCGGGAGACCGGGAAACCATTTCGCGCCAACCCGATGGCGGGTGCGAACAGGTCGCGCCACGGCAGCTTGCCGTGCTGCTCGTGAGCCAGCTTCAGCGCACGCAAGACCCCAGGCACGCCTACCGAACGCCCACCGATCTGCGCCGTCCGGAACGGCATGGGTGTGCCATCGGCCTGCAGGAACAGTTTTTCCGTCACCGCCGCCGGTGCCGCCTCGCGGCCATCAAAAGCCTGCACACGCTTGCCATCCCAGTACAGGATGAACGCCCCGCCACCAATGCCACTGGATTGCGGTTCGACCAGGGTCAGCACCATCTGCATGGCAATTGCGGCATCGATGGCGCTGCCTCCGGCCCGCAGCATCGCCCGTCCCGCCTCGCTGGCCAGCGGGTTGGCTGCGGCAGCCATATGCCGGCTGGCATGCACCGGCTGCAGGCCGCTGCGGTAACCGGATGCCAGCTCTGGTGGCGCAGGCAGAAGCTGGTCGGCGCAGACCCAGCCACTGGCAGCCAGCAGGCAAAGGGCGCCGACCAGCGGCGTTGGAAATCTCATGGTTGCGCGTCCTGCCATCAGCTATCAGGAAAGTCACTGTGGGTCATGCACAAACTTGACTTCAAGCCCTGGCGTATTTTTTCTAGGATGCAGGCAAGCCATCGAGGACCTTGCCCCATGCGTTTATCACTCGCAACCTTGTTGTTCGCCCTGTTCAGCAGCCTTGCCGCCCACGCCGAGACCAGCCCCATGGACAACCGCCTGCACAACGCAGCCCGCATAAACGACGTACGCACGTTGCAACAGTTGCTGAAACAAGGTGCCCGGCTGGACAGCCGTGACGAGCAGGGCCGCACTGCCCTGATGGTCGCCACCCAAGACAACCAGATCGCAGCGGCCCAGGCACTGATCGAGGCCGGTGCCGACGTGAATGCCAAGGACAACATCAATGACAGCCCCTACCTGTATGCCGGCGCCCGTGGCCTGAACGACATCCTGCAACTGACCCTGAGTCACGGCGCCGACCTGAAGAGCACCAACCGTTACGGCGGGACTGCGCTGATCCCTGCGGCCGAGCGCGGGCATGTCGAGACGGTGCAAATGCTGATCGATGCCGGGGTAGATGTGAATCACCTCAACTGGTTGCACTGGACCGCGCTGCTGGAGGCGGTGATTCTGGGCGATGGCGGGCCGCGGCATGTGGAGATTGTGCGCCGGTTGCTGGCGGCCGGGGCAGATCGGCAGATTGCCGACAAGGATGGCGTGACAGCGCTGGAGCACGCGCGGCAGCGGGGATATCGAGAGATGCAAAAACTGCTTGCGCGCCAGGCATAGCTTGCAGGAGCAGTTTTGTGCTGCGAAAGGCCGTTATGACTGGCAATTGGATGTTGCAGTATTGGCCTCTTCGCAGTACAAGGCTGCTCCTACCGGTTCAGTGCATGCGTTGAAATTTCCGCAACTTTCGGTCAGACCACATCTTCGTACGGCAGCCCCACATAGTTCTCGGCAATGTTCACCAGCCCCGCCGGCGATGTCAGGAAGTACTCGCGGTCAGCCTCCTGCATCTTCTGGTCCCAGGCGTCCTTGTGGTTACCGAAGTCATGCAGCAGCTGGGTCATGAACCAGCTGAAACGCTCGCCTTTCCATACCCGGCGCAAGGCCAGCGGCGAGTACTGCTGCAGCAGGTCGGTGCGCCCTTCGCGGTACACCTTGACCAGGATCCGGTACAGGTAGTTGACGTCCGACGCAGCCAGGTTCAAGCCCTTGGCCCCGGTT
>NZ_JABMCN010000004.1 GCF_013179515.1 Pseudomonas sp. CM27 | reverse complement strand
TGCCATCCCGGTCACGAGGGATATCCAGCCTTAGCGGGCCATCACCAGTGAGTACCGTTTTGCCGCTCTTCCCATTTCGCTGGTTGGTTTCATCCTCCGGGCGCTGCGCGCCCGGTGGATAGCCCAGATGATGACCCAGTTCGGCATTCAAGGCTCGCTCTATCAGCGCCTTCTTGAATGCCGCAGAGGCTTCTTCGATGGCTTCTGCGGTCATCAGCGGAACAGCGGAAAACTGTTCCAGCAGCTCTTTCGGAACCTTTGGTAACTCTCGGAGCGGTTTTTTTTTGGTTGGCATACATGCACCTCTTACTCATGTTATGCCCGAACACAAAATTTCTGACACCCTCGCCCTCATCGCCGGCAAGCCAGCTCCCACAGGAAGATCACCGCCCTCAAGAACTGTGGTGTACCTGTGGGAGCTGGCTTGCCGGCGATAGGGCCGGCGCCGGACTACCCCAAAGCCCGCTGCGCCTCGTCCAGTTCCAGCTCACTGAACACCTGCACCCCTGCCCGCCGCAGCAACGCCGTGGTAACCCCTTCCCCCAGCACCTTCACGCCACTGAACGTGCCGTCATAGGTCAGCCGGTTGCCACACGAAGGGCTGCCCGCCTTCAGCACCGCCACGCGGATGCCATGCCGTCGCACCAGCGCCAGCGCCAGCTGCGCACCGGCCAGGAACTCGGCACTGACATCCTCGCCCGTCACCGTAATCACCTGTGCGTCGCCATCAAGCACTTGGCCACCCTGCCCGCCGGGGATCTCCGCCGGCGGGCGCGGGGTCGGTAAACCTCCGGCTACTTCCGGGCACAATGGCACCACACGCCCTGCGGCCTGCCACTGCTGCAACAGGTCGGGGTGGCCGCTGGCGCGGCCGTCATAGCGCACCGGCTGGCCCAGCAGGCAGGCGCTGACCAGCACTTTGGGCACGTCAGAACGGGTCATTGCCACGCCGCCTGAACCAGCCCGTCAACGACAAACGCTCGCGCCCCGCCGGCAGCACCTCATGGGGCACTTCGCCGGACAGGAACACCACCAGGCAACCCGCCACCGGCTGCACATCGTGCTCGACACCGTCGCCCAAAAACATGCGCAATTGCCCGCCATCATCCGGCTGCCAGTCTTCGTTGAGATACAGCACCGACGAGACCATGCGCCGATCATCGTCGCGGAAGCGGTCCAGATGCCGGCGATAGAAAGCACCGCGTGGATACAGGGCGAAATGGCACTCGAAATCTTCCAGGCCCAGGAACAGGCCCTGGTTGATGGCCAGCCGCAACTGGTCCATGGCCGCCAGGTACTCGTCGCAAGCCTCGGCCTGCCCAGGGTCGATCCACTGGATCTGGTCGCCACGGATGGCTTCGCGCACCTCCTGAGTAGCCCCGCGCCCAACCCCCGCAGGGTTGAGTTCGCCTTCGGCATCGCGGCGCCGGCACTCGGCTGCCAGCGCACGCACCAGGTCGGCAGGCAGAAAGAGTGCCTGCTGGGACCAGCCATGGGTGGCCAGATCGTCGACGACGGCCGCAAGCATCGGGTGTTCAGGGGAGATGTGCATGGCGCGCATCATATCCATTAGCCCTGCCGGCGCACAGCGCCACTTGGCCGAGAAACACGCGCATATCTCGACAAACCGACGCCGGGCCAAGGACAATAGCCATCTGCCGACAGGAGTCCTGAATGCGCCGTCTGTTTTCCCTGATTCTGCTGATGATCTGCACCATGCCTGTCTGGGCAGACAACCTGGATCAACTGTACAAGGCCGCCGGCTGGCCCGACCAGCGCGCCCACTTCAACGATGCCCTGAGCGCCGCCCAGGAACGCTACCGCAACAGTTTGCCCCCCGCCGTGTACCAGGCGCTGGTCAACAACAGCAATCAGCGTTTCCAGGCCCAGGCGGTGGATCGGCGCGCCCAGGCGAAGCTGCGCACAAGCCTGCCCAACCCGGCGCCGGCGCTGGCCTTTTTTCAGTCGCCGCTGGGGCGCAAAGTGGTGGCGGCCGAGCTCAAGGCCACGCGCAAGGACGAACTGGCGAAAAACGCCAAAGGCTTGCCGAAGATTCAAGCCAGCGACAACCGCCTGCTGGTCATCGGTCATCTGGCCCAGGCCCTGCCGGCCCGTGAAGCCGGTGCCGAAGTCAGCCTGGCTATCGCCGGGGTAGCGGCCGACAGCCTCAGTTCGATGATCCCCGGCCTGTTCGGCGGCGGCCAGGCCCAGGGCCTGCTCGACGGCCAGCGGCAACGCCTGATGGGCCAGATCGGCGAAGACCTCAACAACACCCTGCTCTACGTCTATCGCGACTTGTCTGACGCCGAACTTGAAGAGTTCGCCACCTTTGCCGAGTCGCCAGAAGGCAAGGCTTACTACCAGGCCGCCCTGGCCGCTGTGCGTGCAGGCCTGGCGGTTGGCCAGAACGCCAACGACCTGAAGTGATCAGCCCAGGCGCTGGTCGATGAAGTCGAAATAGCGCTGGCGAATGCCCGGCAGCTCGTTGGCCAGGTGATGACGGGCCTCAGGCAGCATCAGGATCTGCGGTTCGGCGAACTTGGCCTTGAGCACTTCGAGGTTATAGGGCCAGTCCACCGTAGCGTCGGCCTCCCCCTGCACGATCAATGGTTGCCGCGTACTGCGCGGCGCGGCTTCGATGCGTTTGACCCAGGCAATCAGTGCGCCCACCCAGGCGGTTGGCAGGCGGCGCGGTTGCAGCGGGTCGGCCTCGAGGAACGCCAGGAAGGCCGGGTCATTGGTGTTTGCGCTGAAGCGCCGTTCAATGCCATTGACGAAGTGCCGCAGCACCCGGTAACTGAACTTCGACCAGCGCCAGGAACAAGGCCGCACCAGCGGGGCCAGCAGGATTACCTGGCCATCGATGGGGCTGCGGGCGCCCTGGGTCAGCAGGTGGTCAACGGCGATGGCGCCACCAGTGCTCTGCCCACACAAGTGCCAGGGGCGCGGCAGTGGTAGCGTGCGCGCCTGTTCGAACAAGGCATCCAGCACTTGCTGGTACACCGCGAAATCACTGATGCTGGCGCGCTCGCCGCTGGACAGGCCATGACCGGGCAAGTCGCAGCTGATGACTGCGTAACCCTGCTGCAACGCCCACTCGATCACGTGCCTATAGAGGCCCATGTGGTCGTAGTAGCCGTGCAACAGGAACAGCGTCGCGCTCGGCTGGTCGGGTAGCCAGGCCTGCCCGACCACATCGAAGCCCGCCGCCTGAAAGCCGCCCAGCCAACTTTGCGCCGGCATGTCCAGGCCATAGAAACGCTGGTAGTCCCGGGCTGGCGCCGACAGCGGCTGACGGGCAGTCAACGGCGCCAGGCTGGTGCGCAGGTGGTCAGGGTCAAAGGCGGTGGGCATAGGGTACATCCACAGTGAAGCAAGTATTGATCTGGGATATTCAGCTCTGGCCCGCGTCATGGCAAGCTTGGGCTATGTGTCACCTGTACGGGTCCTGTCGCCGGCAAGCCAGCTCCCTCAGGGATATCACCGGGTTTCAGGCCTGTTGGTAACCTGTGGGAGCTGGCTTGCCGGCGACAGGGCCACTGAGCCCACCACAAAATTACCCGCGGATATCCATGCAGACCCGCCTTGTAAAACCCGCCCTGATCACCGTTACCCTGCTGCTCTGCGCCGCCCTGCTGTGGCAAGCCTACACCAGCTTCCAGGCCCGCTACCTGCGCCCGTTCGACAACCAGGCCACGCTGTTCGAGGGCAGTCAGTTGCAGCTGCCCGCAGAGCTGGCCGGCCCAGGGCCGGTCCGTGTGGTGCACTTCTGGGACCCGGCCTGCCCCTGCAACGTCGGCAACCAGCAACACCTGGGCGACCTGGTCAGCCAGTTCGGCGACCTGGGTGTGAGCTTCCATGTGCTGCAAAAGCCCGGTAGCCACGGCCAGCTACCCGCCAACCTCACTGCGCTGAAGCCGCTTGCCAGCCTGCCGGGCAGCGAACACCTGCCCGCCTCCCCGGCAGTGGCCATCTGGGACCGGCAAGGCAACCTCGCCTACTTCGGCCCCTACAGCGAGGGCGCCGTGTGCAACGCCAGCAACAGCTTCGTGGAGCCCATCATCAAGGCCTTGCTAGAGGGCCGGCCCGTGCAGGCCAGCAATACCTTGGCCATAGGGTGTTACTGCCCCTGGTAGATAGCGAGTACCCGATAGATATCTACAGCGTCAGGCCGAGGGAGGAATTTTACCGTAGCGTCAACCACGCACCCGCGCCGGGTTACCCACAACCGTCACCCCCGCCGGCACATCCCGGGTCACCACACTGCCAGCACCCACCACTGCGTTGTCGCCAATGGTCACCCCCGGCAGGATGATCGCCGCGCCGCCGATCCACACGTTGTTGCCAATGGTCACCGCCCGCCCGCTTTCCAGCCCGCTGCGCCGCAGGTCAGCGTCCAGCGGGTGGTCGGCGGTGTAGATCTGCACATTCGGGCCGATCTGGCAGTCGTCACCGATACGCACCGGCATCACGTCGAGAATCACGCAGTTGAAGTTCATGAAGGTATTGCGGCCAACGCTGATGTTGTAGCCGTAGTCACAATAGAACGGCGGGCGGATCACCGTGCCTTCGCCAACCTGGCCAAAGTGCTCCAGCAATAGCCCATGGCGTGCGTCGTTGAGCAGTTCCACGCTGCTGTTGTAGCGGTGCATCCAATGTTTGTTGGCGATCTGCTCGGCCTGCAGCTCAGGGCAACCAGCATGGTAGAGCTGGCCTGTAAGCATCTTCTGTTTTTCGCTGAGTGACATGGAATCTCCTCCCCGGGGCTATGCTCTGTTCGCGAATCCGCCGATGATCGGACCACATTTTCTGCTTTGATGCACAAGGAGTCTGCATGAAACGCAGCCTGACCCTGTTAGCCGTGGTGGTTGCCGTGGCCGTCGGCGCCGGATACTGGTACGTGCAGGGCAAACTGCCGCAACGCGCGGGCGAGGTGGCCATCGCCGGCCTGCAAGCACCGGTCAGCGTGCGCTACGACGCCCGCGGCGTGCCGCACCTGCAGGCGCAGAGCGAGCCGGACCTGTACCGCGCCCTCGGCTACGTGCATGCCCAGGACCGATTGTTCCAGATGGAGATCCTGCGCCGCCTGGCCCGCGGCGAGCTGGCCGAGGTGCTGGGCGACAAACTGCTGCCCACCGACACCCTGTTTCGCAGCCTGCGCATTCGCGACCAGGCAGCACTGATGGCCCAGCGTCATGACCAGCAGTCACCCGCCTGGCAGGCCCTGCAAGCCTACCTCGATGGGGTCAACAGCTGGCAGGCCAGTCACCCCAAGCCGATGGAATTCGACCTGCTCGGCATCACACCGCGACCCTTCACCGCCGAAGACACCCTGAGCATCGCCGGCTACCTCGCCTACAGTTTTGCCGCCGCCTTCCGCACCGAGCCCGCACTGACCTACATCCGCGACCAGCTGGGCCCCGACTACCTGAAGATCTTCGACCTCGGCTGGCAAGCCGACGGTGCGCTGGCCAGGCCGTTGGCCGCCGCCGACTGGCAGAGCCTGGAGGCACTTGCCCGCCTTGGCAACGATGCGCTGGCCGACGCCGGCATCGCGCAGTTCGAAGGCAGCAATGCCTGGGCCATCGCTGGCAGCCGCACCCGCAGTGGCAAGCCGCTACTGGCCGGCGACCCGCACATCGGCTTCGCCGTACCGGCGGTGTGGTACGAAGCCGAGCTGTCGGCGCCCGGTTTCAACCTTTACGGCTACTTCCAGGCGCTCAACCCGTTCGCCCTGCTCGGACACAACCGCGATTTCGGCTGGAGCCTGACCATGTTCCAGAATGACGATGTCGACCTGATCGCGGAAAAGACCAACCCCGCCAACCCCGATCAGGTGATGATCGATGGCCAGTGGCAAACCCTGGAAAAGACCGAGCAGACGATTGTCGTCAAAGGCGAACAGCCGGTCACCCTCAACCTGCGCCGTTCGCCCCATGGCCCGATCGTCAACGACGTGCTCGGTGCTACCGCCGGGCCCACGCCCATCGCCATGTGGTGGGCCTTCCTGGAAACCGAAAACCCGATCCTCGAGGGTTTCTACCAGCTCAACCGGGCCGACACGCTGGCCAGGATGCGCGCAGCTGCGGCCAAGGTGCATGCGCCTGGGCTGAATTTCGTGTGGGCCAATGCCCGGGGTGATATCGGCTGGTGGGCTGCCGCGCAGCTGCCGATCCGCCCTGAAGGCGTGGACCCCGCGTTCATCCTTGACGGTGCCAGTACGCAGGCCAGCAAGCTGGGCTTCTACCCCTTCAGCGCCAACCCGCAGCAGGAAAACCCCGCAAGCGGCTATATCGTCTCGGCCAACTACCAGCCGCCGTCGGCGGTACCGATACCGGGCTACTACAACCTGCCCGACCGTGGTCGCCAGCTCGACCGCCACCTGGCCAACCCCGAGGTGAAATGGGACCTGCAGAACAGTCAGGCATTGCAGCTGGACACCGCCAGCGATCACGGCCCGCGCACCCTTGCACCGCTGCTGGCGACACTGCGCACGGTGGCCGAAGGCGACGAGGAAAAGGAGCTGGTCGAGCAGCTGGCCGCCTGGCGCGGTGACTATCCACTGGACTCGACCAGTGCCACGCTGTTCAACCAGTTTCTCTTTGAGCTGAGCTACGCGGCCATGAATGACGAACTCGGTGACACCTGGTTCCCGGTGCTCATCAGCACCCGCGCCATCGACGCTGCACTGCCGCGCCTGGCGGCGGACGCCAATTCGCCCTGGTGGAACACCCGTGGCGGCAATCTGCGCACCGACCGTACCACCATCGTGCGCATCGCCTGGCAGAAAAGCCTCAAACATCTGCGCGACAACTTGGGCAGCGACCCGGCCAGCTGGCAATGGGGCAAGGCCCATACACTCACCCACAACCATCCGCTGGGGGTGAAAAAGCCGCTGAACCTGCTGTTCAACGTCGGGCCCTTCGCTGCGCCAGGCACCCATGAAGTGCCGAACAACCTCTCGGCGAAGATCGGCCCGGCGCCATGGCCAGTGACATATGGGCCGTCGACGCGGCGGCTGATCGATTTTGCCGATGCCGGGCAGGCCCTGACCAGCAACCCGATCGGGCAAAGCGGCGTACCGTTCGACCGGCACTATGCGGACCAGGCCAAGGGGTACATCGAAGGGCAGTACCAGAAAGCGCAGCTGGGGGTGATCCCCGCGCAGAGCACCCTCAGGCTTGTGCCTGACATATGAACAAACACTGCCTTTAGCCGCACTCGGCTCACTCTCGCTACCCTGAAGTACCTCCATCGCCGGCAAGCCAGCTCCCACATTTATCGGCGTATGCCAAACCCTGTGGGAGCGGGCGTGCCCGCGAAGCTGTCGACGTGGTGGATGGCACCGGCTACGCCGGTGTTCGCGGGCACGCCCGCTCCCACAGGTAACTGCGCCCAGAAATGAAAACGCCGACACAAAGGTATCGGCGTTGGGTCATGCCGGTATTGCAAGCGGATCAGAACGCTGGCAGCACGGCACCTTGGTACTTCTTGGCAATGAATGCCTTCACTTCCGGGCTGGTCAGGGCCTTGGCCAGTTTCTGGATGGCTTCGCTGTCCTTGTTGTCCGGGCGGGCGACGAGGAAGTTCACGTACGGCGAGTCGCTGCCTTCGATTACCAGCGCATCCTTGGCCGGGTTCAGGCCAGCTTCCAGTGCGTAATTGGTGTTGATCATGTCCAGGTCGACCTGGTCCAGCACACGCGGCAGCATGGCGGACTCAAGCTCGCGGAACTTCAGCTTCTTCGGGTTCTCGGCGATGTCCTTGGGGGTGGCCAGGGCATTCTTCGGGTCTTTCAGGGTGATCAGGCCAGCCTTCTGCAGCAGGATCAACGCACGGCCGCTGTTGCTGCCCTCGTTAGGGATGGCGACGGTCGCGCCCTCTTTCAGCTCGCTCAGGCTTTTGACCTTTTTCGAGTAACCACCGAACGGCTCGACGTGCACGCCGACCACGGTTTCCAGGTGGGTGCCTTTACCTTCGTTGAAGCTTTGCAGGTACGGCAGGGTCTGGAAGTAGTTGGCGTCCAGGCGCTTCTGGTCAACCTGTACGTTGGGCTGCACATAATCGGTGAAGACCTTGATCTGCAGGTCGATACCTTCTTTGGCCAGGGTCGGCTTGATCAGCTCGAGGATCTCGGCGTGCGGTACCGGGGTAGCGGCAACCACCAGCTTCTCGGCAGCAGCAGCCAGGCCGGAGAACGACAGGGCAGCGGCCAGGGCGGTGGTCAGCAGGGTCTTCTTCATGGTGGTCCTTGTTCTGGATCTGGGCCATCGAGGATGGCGAATCGGGTGCCCAGCCGCATCAGCAGTGGGCTTGAGTCGGACAATACCGAGATTTTTTATTCCGGAACAATATCTTTTATTTAGCTGCTTATTCCAAAAACAAATTGCCACCAGCCTGTTTGCTTATGAGCCATGTCTAGCGCGCGATATTGGGCAGGTCGAGGTCTTCCGGCACGATCTCTTCGCTGTCATTCACCAGCAAGGCAAAGTGGATGACGTTCTCCAGTTCGCGGGTGTTGCCAGGCCACGCGTGCGCTTCCAGTACCTGCTGCGCGGCCTCGCTCACCAACGGCACAGGCCGCTGCAGGCGCACGCTGTAGATGCCCACGAAGTACTCGGCCAACGGCAGAATATCGCCCGGCCGCTCACGCAGCGGCGGCAGTGCCAGCGCGCCCTCGCGCAGGTATTGGTAAAGGCGCTCGTTGAAGCGACCCGCGCGCACCACCCGCGCCAGGTCGATGCTGGTGGCGGCCACCAGGCGCACATCCACTGGCTGTGGCTGCTGCGCACCGACGCGGGTGACTTCGCGGTTTTCCAGGGCGGCCAGCAGCTTGGCCTGGATGGCCAGCGGCAAGTCGGCGATCTCGTCCAGGTACAGTGTTCCGCCGTTGGCCGAGCCAAACCAGCCGGCGCGGCTACTGGCCGTGCCGCCGTGGCTGCCGGCGCTGTAGCCGAACAACTCGGCATCGGCGTAAGTGGGGCTGATGGCCGCGCAGTTGACCGAGACGAACAATCCGCCGCGGTCACTGGCCCGGTGGATGTGCCGGGCCAGCAGCTCCTTGCCGGTGCCGGTTTCGCCACCGATCAGCACCGGCAAGGGCTGCGGCGCCAGGCGCTCGAGGTCCTGGCGCAGCTGTTGCGATCGAGGGTCGATGAACACCAGGGCCTTGGCGCGAATGCTCAGTGGGCTCTTGTCCAGCTCGGGGAAGGTCAGCAACGGCTGGCCAAAGGTGTTTTGCAAAGTCATGACAAACTCCCGCCCCAGGCCTGCATTGGCCGGGCGTCAGGCAAACGGAAAACAGCAAGGGCGATCAGGCGCGGCGCAGGGCCCGCTGCTCAACCCGGCTCTGCAAGCGATACAGGTAGGCGAAGCCTTGTTCCCAGCGCTCATGGCCGGACTTGACGTTGATATGGCCAGCGTTGCTCAGCAGCCCCGCTTCAGCACCCCACACCTGCGCCAGGTACAGTGCCCGCGGCACGCTCACGGCCGGGTCGTTATCCGAGCTGACCACCTGGCTGGGGAACGGCAGCGCCTCGCTCGGGATTGGCGCGAAGTTGCGCAGGGCTGGCGCGCAGGTCGACCGCTCGACGTCCGCCGGGGCCACCAGCAGCGCGCCACGCACCCGACGCAGCAGGGCCGGGCTGGCCTGGGCGGCCCAATGGGCGACGGTGATGCAGCCCAGGCTGTGGGCAATCAGGATCACCGGCGAGTGCTCGGCAGCAATCGCCTGCTCCAGCGCCTGCACCCAGTCCTGCCGCTGCGGGGTCAGCCAGTCGAGCTGCTCGACCCGCGCGCTGTTGGGCAGGTTGCGCTGCCAGTGACTTTGCCAATGGTTGTCTGGCGATCCTTGCCAGCCCGGCACAATCAGGTAACGAATCGACTCATTGCGCATGGGGACGCCTCCGGTAACTTTGCGTGCTTGGAGACAAGTATAGGGATCGATCTATACCAGTAAAGGAATAAGAAGCTATTTGTTAATAACCTAAATGTTAACCTTGAGAAATTTGTCGCCTGTGAGACCGAGCGCCGCGCGGGCGGCGCTCGATCTCACAGGCGCTGAACCTGTCACGGCAAAAAAAAAGGCCAACCCCCTGCCAGGAGATATGGCCCATAAGCACTTGCCTGAAGAAGATTGATCGGGTTCAGCGCGCGGTAATCACCGCCAGTTTGCTGATCCCCGCCCGTTCGATGGCCGCCATGGCCCGCGCCACTTCGCCGTAGTTCACGCCGTCATCCGCCTGCAGCTGCACGCGCACATCCGCGTCCGTGGCCTTGGCTACCTTGAGGCGGGTTTCCAGCAGGTCGGGCTGAATCTGGTCTTTGTTGATGAACAGCTTGCCTTCGCCATCGATGCTGACCACCAATGGGTCCTTCTGCTCCACCGGGGCCACGGCCTCGGTCTTGGGCAGGTTGATGGGAATGGCGTTGGTCAGCAGCGGCGCGGTGACAATGAACACCACCAGCAGCACCAGCATTACGTCCACCAATGGCGTTACGTTGATTTCACTGAGGACTTCGTCGCTGTCCTGGGTCGAAAACGCCATGTCAGGACGCCTCCTTCACCGGCTGGGTGAACCCGGCCTGGGGCTTGTGCACAGCGGGGTGCACCAGCACGCGGAAGGCACTCTTCTGCGCCAGGCTGTAGAAGTCGTGGGCAAAGTCATCCAGGTCGGCGGCGGTCAGCTTGAGGCGGCGCAGGAAGTAGTTGTAGACCAGCACCGCGGGCACGGCGACAGCGATACCCACACCAGTGGCCACCAGCGCCGCGCCGATTGGCCCGGCCACGGTTTCCAGGCTGGCGGAGCCTGCCGCGCTGATACCCTTTAGCGCCTCCATGATGCCCCAAACGGTGCCGAACAGGCCGATGAAAGGTGAAGTGCTGCCGATACTGGCAACCACTGCCAGGCCGGTTTCCAGCGAGCGGCGCTCACGCACGATCTGCTGCCGCAGGGCGCGCTCCAGGCGGTCTTGATGATTGATGGCGTGGCTCAGGTCGTTGGCCTGGGTGTCACCGACGGCGATCGCGGCGTAGCCGGCCTGGGCAACGCGAGCAGCAGGCCCAGGCTGTTCGTGGCTGATCTGCGCCGCCGAGTCCAGGCTCGAAGCTGCCCAGAACTGCTGGTGGAAGCGCTTGTCCTGGTGCCTCAACCGTACGAACTGCGCAACCTTGACCAAGGCCAGGCCCCAGGTGACGACAGAAAAACCGACCAGCAGCCAGATGACTGCGCTTTCAACAGATTCGAGGGGGGATGCCAGCAGGCTCATGATGATGTTTTCCTGTGTTCTGAAAAGTTAGCGAAGCTTGAAATCGATCGGCACACTGACCCAGCCGGTCTGGGCCACGTCGCCCTGCTTGGCGGGCACGAAACTCCAGCGCTTCACCGCAGCCAGCGCGGCGGCATCGAGGGCATCGCGGCCGCTGCTTTTCTGAACCTGGATCTGCCCGGGCTTGCCACTGGGCAGCACCTCGACGCGCAGCAGCACGGTGCCTTCCCAGCCACGGCGCTGAGCCATTTGCGGGTATTCCGGCGCAGGGTTCTTCAGGTAGGCGGCGTTGGCCGATGCTGGCGTTACCGGGGCCGGCGCGGGTGTTGCTGGCGCAGTCGGTGCCGGGGCCGCTACCGGGGCTGGCGGCGGCGCTTCAACCGGCTTGGGCTGCGGTTTCGACTGCTGCTTGACCACCGGCTTGGGCACAGGCCTCGGCTTGGGTTTGGGTTTGGCGGCCAGTTCGTCGACCACTGGCGGCGGTGGCGGCTCGACCACAGTAGGAGCAGGCGCAGGCGGTGGAGGCTTGAGCACCGGAGGGGTCGGCGCGGCAAACTCGATGGTCATGGGTGGCACCTGTGGCGGTACTACCGGCAGCTCGGGGGTTGGCGCCTGACTCAGCCAGTACGCGGCCGCGCCATGCAGGGCCAGCACCAGCAAGCCCAACAGCAGCTTGTGGCGGCGCTTGATCCCACTGACCGGCGTGCGCTGCAGGCGCAGCTGGCCGAGTGGCAAGCGAAGCGTGCGCCCAAGCTCGACCAGGTCGCCCGGGGCTGGCCGCCATGGCTGGTCGTAGGCCCTGACGGCCGACTGCACATTACCCATTGATCAAACTCCTGGGGTCTCGATTCAGGTGTGTGGCTGAATCATCGGGGCCAGGGGCTTATCTCTTAAAGTAATGTTTAAAATTATGTTTAGAACTTATGGGAATATTTATTTGCCCTCTTCGTGGGAAGGCCTTGGAATTCGCGGGCTGTGGCTTGAGCGCCTCAAGTCGATGCACTGCGGGCATGCAAAATATTCGCTCAAGGCATGAGATTGCCGCGAGGGCTGCGCCCTCGATCGCCGGCAAGCCAGCTCCCACAAGGACCGCATCATAGCTCGCAGTCAATGCGATCGATGTGAGGGCTGGCTGCGCAGCCCCGGCAATCTCACAGGCAGAAAAAAGCCCAGGACCAACCCCGGGCTTTTCTTCATCAACGGTGACTCAGATATCCGCCACCTTCTGCCACACCT
This sequence comes from Pseudomonas sp. CM27, assembly GCF_013179515.1. Lineage (GTDB taxonomy): Bacteria > Pseudomonadota > Gammaproteobacteria > Pseudomonadales > Pseudomonadaceae > Aquipseudomonas. The sequence continues at coordinate 39,118 of NZ_JABMCN010000004.1, read as the reverse complement.
TGGGCCGGAAGAATAGCGTTTCCCCCCGCGCCAACCCGGTCAGGCTGTCATGGTCCTTGACCACCTCGGCCTCGATCAGCTCGCTCTGTCCTTCCACCTTCAAGGTAACCCGCGTGGTCGCGCCCAGCGGCCGGATATCCCGCACCTCGGCCGCATGGTGCCCTTCGGTCTCATGCCGCGACAGCGAAACCTCATGCGGGCGGAACAGCACATGGTGCCCTTCGCTCAGCGCCAGGCGGTTGGAATCGCCCAGGAAGTGGTAGACGAAATCGTTGGCCGGCTGCTCGTACACCTCGCCCGGCGAGCCGATCTGCTCGATCACGCCCTTGTTCATCACCACGATGCGGTCGGCCACTTCCATGGCTTCTTCCTGGTCGTGGGTGACAAACACCGAGGTCAGGTTGATATCTTCGTGCAAGCGCGCCAGCCAGCGGCGCAGCTCTTTGCGCACCTTGGCATCCAGCGCGCCGAACGGCTCGTCCAGCAGCAACACCTTGGGCTCCACCGCCAGGGCGCGGGCCAGGGCGATACGCTGGCGCTGGCCACCGGACAACTGCTCGGGGTAGCGGTCGGCCAGCCAGTCCAGCTGCACCATGTTCAACAGCTCATGCACCTTCTCGGCAATTCTGCTCTCGCTCGGGCGCTCGCCCTTGGGCTTCATGCGCAGGCCGAAGGCGACGTTGTCGAACACGCTCATGTGGCGGAACAGCGCATAGTGCTGGAACACGAAACCGACGTTGCGGTCACGCACGTCGTGGCCGGACACGTCCTCGCCATGAAACACGATGCTGCCCTGATCGGGTGTTTCCAGGCCGGCAATGATGCGCAGCAAGGTGGTCTTGCCGCAGCCGGACGGGCCGAGCAGGGCCACCAGCTCGCCGCTGTTGATGTCCAGGTTGATGTTGTCCAGGGCCTGGAAGCTGTTGAAGCGCTTGCTGACGTTACGAACTTCGATCGACATGAATCATTCCTCCGCGGCGCTGTGGCGCAGGCGGTTAATACGGTTCTCGCTCCACTGCTTGAGCAGCAGGATGAAGAGCGCCAGGATCAGCAACAGGCTGGCCACGCTGAAGGCCGCCACGTGGTTGTACTCGTTGTAGAGGATCTCCACGTGCAACGGCAAGGTGTTGGTCACGCCGCGAATGTGGCCGGAAACCACCGACACCGCGCCAAACTCGCCCATGGCCCGGGCGGTGCACAGCACCACGCCGTAGATCAGGCCCCACTTGATGTTCGGCAGGGTCACGTGCCAGAACATCTGCCAGCCATTGGCACCGAGCAGGCGTGCAGCCTCCTCTTCCTGGGTACCCTGCTCCTGCATCAGCGGGATCAGCTCGCGGGCCACGAACGGCACGGTAACGAAGATGGTCGCGAGGACGATGCCCGGCAAGGCGAACACGATCTGGATGTCGTGGTCCTGCAGCCACGGACCGAACAGACCTTGCGCACCGAACATCAGCACGTAGACCAGGCCGGCGATGACCGGCGACACCGAGAACGGCAGGTCGATCAGGGTGACCAAAATGCTCTTGCCACGGAAGCTGTACTTGCTCACGCACCAGGCAGCGCTGACGCCGAACACCAGGTTCAACGGCACGGAGATGACCACGGCGAGCAGGGTCAGCTTCAGGGCGGACAAGGCATCAGGCTCGAAGATCGCCTCGAAGAAGGTGCCAAAGCCGTTTTTCAGCGCCTGCGATACCACGATCACCAGCGGCAGCAGCAAGAACAGCGCGAAGACCAGCCAGCCAAGGCCGATCAGGATGCGCCGCGACGTGGCGCTGCCCCTGCGGGCGGCGTTGGCGGCGGCGTTTGCACTCAGGGATGAACTGGACATGCCGGCCTCCTTCAAGGGGTTTCGATGCGGCGCTGCAGCAAGTTGATCAGCAGCAGCAGGATGAAGGAAACCACCAGCATCAGCACGCCGATGGCGGTCGCGCCGGTGTAGTCGTACTGGTCGAGCTTGACCATGATCAGCAGCGGCAGAATCTCGGTCTTCATCGGCATGTTGCCGGCAATGAAGATCACCGAACCGTACTCGCCAACGCCCCGGGCGAAGGCCAGGGCAAAGCCGGTGAGCCAGGCCGGCAACAGCGCCGGCGCCAGCACATGGCGGAACACCTGCAGCGGCTTGGCCCCCAGGCAGGCGGCGGCCTCTTCCACTTCACGCGGGATATCGGCCAGTACCGGCTGCACCGTGCGCACCACGAACGGCAGGGTGACGAAGGTCAGCGCCAGGGTGATGCCCAGCGGGGTGTAGGCGATCTTGAAGCCCAGGTCGGTGGCGAACTGGCCGACCCAGCCTTGGGGGGCGTACAGGGCGGTCAGGGCGATACCGGCAACGGCGGTAGGCAGGGCGAACGGCAGGTCGATCATCGCATCGATGATCTTGCGCCCGGGGTACGTGTAGCGCACCAGCACCCACGCCAGCAGGGTGCCGATCACACCGTTGATGATGGCGGCGAACAGCGCGGTGCCGAAGCTCAGCTTGAGTGCAGCGATCACCCGTGGCGCACTGATGATGGTCCAGAACTGCTCGAAGGTCAGCTGCGAGGCATGAATGAACATGGCCGCCAGCGGTATCAGCACAATCAGGCTGAGGTACACCAAGGTGTAGCCCAGCGTCAGCCCGAAGCCGGGTATGACGGGGGAAATGCGACGTGACATAAATATCCCTGGTTGAACGCACCAAGCCCCGGCTCAGGCCGGGGCGGTGCAGGATCCTGAATCCTGGGGCTGCTGCGCAGCCCATCGCCGGCAAGCCAGCTCCCACAGGATTAACACAGGCCTGAGAGCTGCGCGATTCCTGGGGAGCTGGCTGGCCGGCGATAGGCCGCAAAGCGGCCCCGCTTTTCCGTGGCCTTTACTGTGCCTGATAGATCTGGTCGAACACACCGCCATCATTGAAGAATTTCGGCTGTGCAGTCTTCCAGCCACCGAAGTCTTTGTCGATGGTCACCAGGTCGAGTTTCGGGAACTGCTTGCCGAACTCGGCAGCCACCTTCTCGTCACGCGGGCGATAGAAGTTCTCCGCAGCAATCTTCTGCCCCGCCGGGCTGTAAAGGTGCTTGAGGTACTCGGTGGCGATCTCGGTGTTGCCCTTCTTCTCGGCGTTCTTGTCGACCACGGCCACCGGCGGTTCGGCGAGGATCGACAGCGACGGCACGACGATCTCGAACTTGTCGGCACCACCGTCTTCCTTCAGCGCCAGGAAGGCTTCGTTTTCCCAGGCCAGCAACACGTCGCCCTGGCCGTTGTTGACGAAGGTGATGGTCGAGCCGCGGGCACCGGTATCCAGTACCGGCACGTGCTTGAACAGCTCTTGCACATAGGCCTTGGCCTTGTTCTCGCTACCGCCGGCCTTCAGCCCGTAGGCCCAGGCGGCGAGGAAGTTCCAGCGTGCGCCACCGGAGGTTTTCGGGTTGGGGGTGATGACCGACACGTCCTTCTTGATCAGGTCGCCCCAGTCCTTGATGCCTTTCGGGTTGCCCTTGCGCACCAGGAACACGATGGTCGAAGTGTACGGGGTGCTGGCATCCGGCAGCCGGGTCTGCCAGTCGTCCGGCAGGGTCTTGCCGAGCTTGGCGATTTCGTCGATATCGCCGGCCAGGGCCAGGGTCACCACGTCGGCGCGCAGGCCGTCGATCACCGCACGGCCCTGCTTGCCCGAGCCACCATGGGATTGCTGGATCTTCACCTTGTCGTCCGGGTGGGCCTGCTGCCAGTGTTTGATGAACTCGGCGTTGTACTGCTGGTACAGCTCACGGGTCGGGTCGTAGGACACGTTCAGCAGTTCGTAGTCCTTGGCGATGGCGGAACCGGCAAAAACAGCACTGGCCAGGGCGGCGAGCGCATAACGGCGGATGGACATGGTGAAGCTCCCGATTGGCATTTTTCTAATTTTGAATGGTGTGGTGCGATCAGCCGGGCTTGTTGCCTGGCTGTTGCAGGCGGAACTTCTCCTTGCGTTCGATCTGCACCACCTGGGCGTTGTGCACGGTGATCTCCACCGCACCAAAGCGCAGATCGCGCAGGGCGCTCTGGATTTCACGCAGAATGGTGGCTTCGTCCTGACCGTCGACGCTACGCAGCGATGCACTCATGCTCGTTCTCCTTGGAGTGAGGTGCCGGGCAGGGGTTTGAAGGGGGGTTATTGCCTGGCTTGAGGGCAATAGTAGTGAGGCGGGATTATTCTTAAAAATACTGTTTAAGAATTTTTATATAACCAAATAAAAGACCATCTTGACGGGAATGCAAGACCCTGTGGGAGCGGGTTCACCCGCGAATGCGGCGGTGGTTTCACCATCGTATTCGCGGGTGAACCCGCTCCCACAGGGGCCGTACAAGGCTTCAGTTGTGTTTTTCAGGCTCGCGGATCTTGTACCAGGCCACATACAAGGCCGGCAGGAACAACAACGTCAGCAGGGTCGCGACGATGATCCCGCCGATCATGGCGTACGCCATCGGCCCCCAGAACACCTCACGGGCAATCGGGATCATGCCCAGGCTGGCGGCCGCTGCGGTCAGCAGAATAGGTCGCCGCCGGTGGTTGGTGGCCTCCACCACTGCATCCCAGGGCGAGTAGCCCTGCGCTTCGAACTCGTCGATCTGGGTCACCAGGATGACCGAGTTGCGAATGATGATGCCCGCCAGCGCGAGGATGCCGAGAATCGCCACGAAGCCCATCGGCGTGCCCGTCGGTACGAGCGCCAGCACCACGCCAATCAGCCCCAGCGGCGCCACACTGACCACCAGGAACAGCTTCTGCACGCTGTGCAGCTGAATCATCAGGAATGTCGCCATCAGGAACAGCATCAGCGGGATCACCGCCGCAATCGGCCCTTGGGCCTTGCTGCTTTCTTCCACAGTACCGCCCGTGGCCACTTCGTAGCCCACCGGCAGCTTGCTGGCGAACTCATCGATTTTCGGCTTCAGCTGGGCTACCAGGTCGGTCGGCTGGATTTCGCCGCTCACCGAGGCCTTGATGGTAATGGTCGGTTTGCGATCACGTCGCCATACCAAGGGCTGCTCCAGCTCGTAGCGCACGGTGGCAAAAGACAGCAGCGGAATCGAGGTACCGTTGGGGGTCAGGATCTGCAGGTTCTGCAAGGTATCAGGCGAGCCGCGCTCGCTGTCTTCGGCGCGGGCAACCACATCGATCAGATAGATGTTGTCGTTGACCTGGGTAATCGGCACGCCACTGACGATGCTGTTCATCACGTTGGCCACGTCCTCGGACGAAAGCCCTAGCTGGCGTGCCTTGTCCTGGGCGATTTCAATGCGCAGGACCTTACCGGGCTCGTTCCAGTCGTAGATCATTTCACCAATGTGCGGGTCCTGGTCGAGCAAGGTCGCCAGCTCGATGGCGTGCTTGCGCACCTGGTCGATGTCCTTGCCGCTGACCCGGTACTGGATCGGCCGCCCCACAGGCGGGCCCATCTCCAGCGACTGCACGTTGGTGCCGATGCCGACAAAGTCTTCGTGCAGGCGCTTCTGCAGGCGTGCCATCAACTCGCCGCGCTCTTCCAGGCCTTTGCTGACGATGACGAACTGCGCGTAGTACGGGTTCTGCAGTTGCTGGTCGAGCGGCAGGTAGAAGCGGATCGCGCCCTGGCCGATGTAGGTGCTCCAGCTGACGATTTCCGGGTCATCCTTGAAGGTGGCTTCAAAGCGATCGACCACTTTGCGGGTTTCTTCGATGGAGGCGTTCTGCGGCAGGTTCAGATCGACGAGGATTTCCGGGCGGTCCGAAGACGGGAAAAACTGGTTCTGCACGAAGCGCATGCAGAACACCGAGAGCACGAACAGCACGATGGTGCCGACGATGGTCAACCAGCGATGGCGCATGCACCACAGCAGGCCATGTTCGAACCCTCGGCCGACACGGCCAGGTTCGCTGTCATGGGCCTTCATTTTCTTGCTGTTGAGGATATGCACGCCGAGCACCGGTGCAAAGAACACCGCCACCACCCACGACACAATCAAGGCCACGGCGATTACCGCGAACAAGGTGAAGGTGTATTCGCCTGCCGAGCTGGCATTGAGCCCGATCGGCACAAAGCCGGCCACCGTCACCAGGGTGCCGGTAAGCATCGGGAACGCCGTGGAGGTGTAGGCGAACGTCGCCGCCTGCTCCTTGCTCTCACCCATCTCCAGGCGCGTGACCATGACCTCGACGGTGATCATGGCGTCATCCACCAGCAGGCCCAGCGCGATGATCAGCGCGCCAAGGGAAATCCGCTGCATGGTGATGCCGCTGTATTCCATGAATACAAAGACCATGGCCAGCACCAACGGGATCGAACAGGCTACCACCAGCCCGGCGCGGACCCCCAGGCTGACGAAGCTCACCGCCAGCACGATGATCACGGCCTCGAACAGCGCACTGGTGAAACCGCCGACCGCCTTCTTCACCACCACTGCCTGGTCGGAAACGGTATGCACGCCGATCCCCACCGGCAAGTCGTTGGTGATGCGGTCCATCTTCTTCTTCAACGCCTCGCCGAACACCTGGATATTGCCACCGGCTTTCATGCCGATGGCCAGGCCGATGGCGGTCTGGCCGTTGTAGCGGAACATGGGTGAAGGTGGGTCGGTGTAGCCGCGTTCGATGTCGGCGATATCGGCCAGGCGGAAGAAACGGTCGTTGATGCGCAGGTTGACTGATTGCAGGTCTTTTTCCGACGCGAACTGCCCGGTGGTGCGCACTGAAATACGCTCCGGCCCGGCCTCGATCACGCCGGCGGGGGTAACCGCGTTCTGCGACTGCAGGGCCTGCATCACCTGGCGCTGGTCAATGCCCAGAGCGGCCAGCTTGCGGGTGGAGAAGTTGAGGTAGAGCACTTCGTCCTGGGTGCCGACCATCTCGATCTTGCCGATATTGGGGACTTCTCGCACTTCGGCGCGGGCCTGCTCCACGTAATCGCGCAACTGGCGCAGGGTCAGGCCATCGGCCGTGAACGCATAGATCGAGCCGTACACGTCACCGAATTCATCGTTGAAACCCGGCCCCTGGATGCCCGAGGGGAATTCCCCGCGGATGTCCTGGATCTTCTTGCGCACCTGGTACCAGATGTCGGGGATGTTCTTGGCCTTGGTGGTATCGCGCAGGTAAACGTAGACCGTGGACTCGCCCGGCCGAGTGTAGCTCTTCACGTAATCGAGGGAATCCAGCTCCTCCAGCTTCTTCTCGATACGGTCGGTGACCTGATACAGGGTTTCGTCCTGGGTGGCGCCGGGCCAGCGGGTCTGAATGACCATGGTCTTGATGGTGAACGACGGGTCTTCCTCGCGGCCCAGGTTGAAGTACGAGAAAATCCCCATCAGCAAACCGACGAACATCAGGTACCAGACGAACGACTGATGCTTGAGCGCCCATTCGGACAGGTTGAAGCTTCCTTTCATTGCGCATCCTCGTCGAAGGCGACCTTCTGGCCAGGCTTGAGGCTGTTCACCCCCGCAGTCACCACCCGCTCCCCGGGCTGCACGCCGGAGGTAAGGATAATGCTGTCTGCGGTGCGCTCGAGCAGGGCTACATCACGGGTGGCCACGGTTTTCTGCTGGGTATCGATCACCCATACCTGGGTCTTGCCGTCCCGTTCCAGCAGGGCGCTCAAGGGCAACTCGCTGCGCGGTGTCACCTGCGAGCTCAAGGTCACGCTGATGGCGGTGCCCAGGTGGAACGCGGCGGGGGTACTGGCCAGCGTCAGGCGGGCGCGCCTTGTGCGCGTGGTGGCGTCAGCCTGGGGTTCAAGCTCGCGCAGGGTGGCAGTGGTGTTGATGGACGGGTCCAGCTGCGAGGCGACGGTAAAGGCAAGGTCCTTGTCCAGCTGCTCGGCCAGGCCGATTGGCAGGTCGATCACGGCCTCCTTCACATCCGGGCGGGCCAGGGTGACGACAGCCTGACCTGCAGTGACGGTCTGCCCGGCCTCGGCCTGCCAGGCGGTGATAACAGCGGCGTGGTCGCTGCGCAGGGTGCTGTAGTCGAGCTGGTCGCGGGCCTGGCTGACCGCTGAGCGCGCCTGCTCCAGCGACGCGCCGGTGGTTTTCAGGTTGGTCTGGGCAATATCCAGCTGGGCCTGGGCGCCGACGCCACGGTCGTACAGCTGCTGTTGGCGGCGGGCATCGGCCTGGGCGTTGATCCACTGCGCCTGCACCCTGGCCAGGTCGCCTTCGGCGGCGCGCAACTGGTTCTGTTGATCGGTCGGGTCGAGGGTGGCCAGGGTGTCGCCCGGCTTTACCTGGGCGCCAACGTCGAGCCAGCGGCGGGCGATACGCCCACCCACGCGAAAGCCCAGGGTGCTTTCGAAGCGCGCCTGAATGTTGCCGGCAAAGCGCCCCAACTGGGCCTGGACCTGCGGCTCGACCTTTACCGACAACACCGGGCGAACAGGCTCGGGGGCTTTTTCTTCACTGCCGCAGGCTGCCAGCAGCAAGCTGGCAGCAAGCATCCACAGGGGCTTTTTCATGGTGCAGCTCCCCCGGCCTTGGCATCGACTTTTTCCACCTTCATGTCGGGGTGCAACAGCTGCCCACCGCTTACCACCACGGTCTCACCGCCCTTGATGCCACTGGCAATCACCACTTTGCCGGTAAGATAACGCGACACCTCTACTTTGCGCAGTTCAGCCTTGTCGCCCTCGCCCACCACCCATACCGCGGGTTCATGCAAGGCCTTGGTCAGTGCCGACCATGGCAGCTCGATGCTCGGGCGGCCCTGGGCATTGGTGGTGGCAGTCACCGGGGCGCCCAGCTGCATGCCCGGTGGCACATCTTTCAATGCCACCTTGACCTGCACCGTGCCACTTTGCGCGGACACGGTAGGGGTGATTTCGCGGACGAAGCCCTGGGCCTTGACCTTCGGGTCGTCCAGCAGGCTGACGATTACCCCGGCATCGCTCGGCGGCGCCACCAGCAGTGACTCATAGACGTTGAACACCGCGTCCCGGTCGCCATCGCGGGCGAGGCTGAAGATCGGCATGGTCGCCTGCACCACCTGACCCACCTCGGCCTGGCGTTCGGTAATCACCCCATCGGCCTCGGACACCAGTGCGGTGTAGCTCAACTGCTCGTTGGCGTTGGCCAGCTGTGCCTGCGCCGCCTTGAGGGCACTCTGGTTGCTCAGCAACGCGGCCTGGGCGGAATCGTATTCGCTCTGGCTGGTGTAGCCCTTGGGCAGCAGTTTTTGCTGGCGCACGAAAGCGGCAGCGGTTTGCGTCACACGCGCCTGGGCTGCGAATACCTCGGCCTTGGCTGAATTGACGTTGTTCTGCAGGTCTTTCGGGTCCAGCCGCGCCAGCACCTGGTTGGCCTTGACGTGGTCGCCCACGTCGACGCTGCGCGAAATGATCTTGCCGCCCACGCGGAACGACAGGTCGGTCTGCACCCGCGCCTGAACATCGCCGGTCAGGGTGACCCTGGCAGCGAAATCAGTGGGCTCGACCCGCAGCACCCCGACCCGCGGCAACACCTCGGGCGCTTCCTCTTTGCTACAGCCCGCGAGCAGAACAACCAGCCCCAGACCAACGACCAACAGCGGACGCGTGAGCGACATGCAGGCTCCTAGCTTGCGCGCAAATGATTCGTGTAATGCGACTGTTAGCGTAGTTCAGGGTTCGATAAACATCACTGGCGGGGCTCAGTTCGGCATTGTCGGCGTCTGCCCGGGCCTCTTCGCGGGTGAACCCGCTCCCACAGACACTACCCACTCGAAGGCTGTGATTTCCCTGTGGGAGCGGGTTTACCCGCGAAGAGGCCGGTACAGGTCAAACCTGTACTGAAGCCTTGTTCAGCCCCAGCTCGATGTCATCGATCAAAGCTTTGGCAAAGCCACTGAGAATTCTTGCTGCACTACCAGCAAGCCGGTCATTTTCCATCTCGGCTTCGGTTGTCAGGTGAGTGATGCAGCCGAGCATAACGGAGAGTTCGGAGAAAGCATGATTGAAGGGGATGTTGGCCTGGACACGGAACAGGTCCATGCAGGTTTCCTGGCCGACGGTGCTGCTGTTTTCTGGGTGATCTGGAGCGTGCTTTGTCATGGTTGGAATCCAATGTCGTTAATTGGACCACCAACTCGTCTTTCTCACGGACAAGGGGTGGCAGCCGAACGTGGGGTGAGAAACCGAGGACATTGAACCCGGCCAGACCGAAGCCTGCCCACGTAAGGCCGCCATGACAGGAAGCCCGTTCAACATCGAGCGGGTTCTCACACCCGGTCGCCTTGCTTGGCGACCTAACGACGTTATCCCTGGGGCATTTCCCCTACAACAGAGCAGCTTCCACGCGGCTCGTAGGATAATTCCCAAGCTGACCCGAATGAAGCTTTGGGTTTGAGTTGATGAAAAGTCGTACGCCGTGAGGGCCTCTTCGCGGGTTTACCCGCGAAGAGGCCGGTATTGCCACCAAAGCGTCTGCCACATCCAGAAACCATCCTCTACACAGTATCTGTCTCCCAACCACTACCTTTGAAAGCTCACCTGCTTTTCAAGGAAGAAACCAATGCCTCGGGCCCAGTCTCACCTGCTTCGCCGTGGTCGCTATTCCGAGCTTGGCAGGCTCTATCTGCTAACCACCGTCACCCACCAGCGCAGCCACTGTTCCAGGACTTCCACCATGCTCGACTGGTCATACACCAACTGCGGCAGTCGGATGAGGAACATTCCTGCCGATCATTGGCTTGGGTGCTGATGCCGGACCATCTGCATTGGCTGATTGAGTTGAAAGGTACGACGCTGGGGACCTTGATGCGAAGATTCAAATCCAGGTCCAGTCTGGTGTTGCATCGGGCAGGGGTTGAGCATGATCCGGTTTGGCAACCCGGGTATCAGGACCGGGCACTCAGAAGGGAAGAAAACATGGTGGATTTCGCCAGGTACATCGTTGCCAATCCTTTGCGAGCTGGACTGGTCAGCAGTGTCAGGGACTATCCACATTGGGATGCAGTCTGGCTTTGAACATGTGCTGGGGCATTCGCGGGTGAACCCGCTCCCACAGGAATATCACAGGCCTCAAGGCAGTGTTGTCCCTGTGGGAGCGGGTTCACCCGCGAAGGGGCCGGATCAGGCCGAAGCAGCCACCTGCGTCGGGCGCCGGACCTGCGGCTGCGAAGCATTGGCCGCAGCACCCTCCTCGATCGCCTGCTGAATCGCCTTGCGGCGACGCTCTTCGGCGCGGCGGCTAAAGAACCAGACAAAGAAGGTCACCAGCGATACCGACAGCAGAATCAGACTGGCTACGGCGTTGATCTCCGGCTTCACGCCCAAGCGCACCGCCGAGAACACTTCCATCGGCAAGGTGGTCGAACCCGGGCCGGACACGAAGCTGGCCAGAACCAGATCATCCAGCGACAGGGCAAACGACATCATGCCGCCCGCCGCCAGCGATGGCGCGATCATCGGAATGGTGATCAGGAAGAACACCTTCCACGGCTTGGCACCCAGGTCCATTGCCGCTTCCTCGATCGACAGGTCCAGCTCGCGCAAACGTGCCGACACCACCACCGCCACATATGCCGCACAGAACGTGGTGTGGGCGATCCAGATGGTGACGATGCCGCGCTCCTGCGGCCAACCGATCATCTGTGCCATGGCCACGAACAGCAGCAACAGCGACAGACCGGTGATCACCTCGGGCATCACCAGCGGCGCGGTGACCAGGCCACCGAACAGCGTGCGGCCCTTGAAGCGGGTGACCCGGGTCAGCACGAACGCCGCCAGGGTACCCAGCGCCACCGCCGCCACCGCCGTGTAGCAGGCGATTTCCAGCGAGCGCATCACCGAGCCCATCAACTGGGTGTTGTCGAGCAGGCCGACGTACCACTTCACCGACCAGCCGCCCCACACCGTCACCAGCTTGGAGGCGTTGAACGAGTAGATCACCAGGATCAGCATCGGCAGGTAGATGAACAGCAAGCCGAGCACCAGCATCAGCTTGGAGAAACTGAAGCGCTTCATGCCCTGCCCTCCATCTCTTTGGCCTGGCTGCGGTTGAACAGCAGGATCGGTACGATCAGGATCGCCAGCATCACTACTGCCAGCGCGGATGCCACCGGCCAGTCACGGTTGTTGAAGAACTCCTGCCACAGTACCTTGCCGATCATCAGGGTTTCCGGGCCGCCGAGCAGTTCAGGGATCACGAACTCGCCCACCACCGGGATGAATACCAGCATGCAGCCGGCGATGATGCCGTTCTTGGACAGCGGAACGGTGATCTTCCAGAAGCTGTTGAAGGTGCTCGAACCCAGGTCCGAAGCAGCCTCCAGCAAGCTCTGGTCGTGTTTCACCAGGTTGGCGAACAGCGGCAGGATCATGAACGGCAGGTACGAATAGACCACACCGATGTACACCGCCAGGTTGGTGTTGAGGATCTGCAGCGGCTGGTCGATCAACCCGGTCCACAGCAGGAAGCCGTTGAGCAGGCCGTTGTTGCTGAGGATGCCCATCCAGGCATAGACGCGGATCAGGATCGCGGTCCAGGTCGGCATCATGATCAGCAGCAGCAGGACCGTCTGGGTCTCCTTTTTGGCATTGGCGATGGAGTAGGCCATCGGGTAGCCGATCAGCAGGCACAGCAGCGTGCTGAAGAACGCCATCTTCAGCGAGCCCAGGTAGGCCGAGAGGTACAGCTCATCCTCGGTCAGCAGGCCGTAGTTGGCCAGGTTGAGCACCAGCTGGATCTTGTCTTCGACGTAGCTGTAGATTTCGGTGTACGGCGGGATCGCCACGTCGGCTTCGGCAAAGCTGATCTTCAGCACGATGAAGAACGGCAGCATGAAGAACAGGAACAGCCAGATGAACGGCACGCCGATCACCAGGTGCCGCCCCTCCGGGGTGAGGCGCTGGAAGGCTCGCTTGAGCTTGCGCAGTTTCATGACCGCAGTACCACGCCGCTGTCGTCTTCCCACCACACGTACACTTCATCGCCCCAGGTCGGGCGGGTGCCCTGGCGCTCGGCGTTGGCGACGAATGACTGAACCACCTTGCCACTCGGCAGCTCCACGTAGAATACCGAATGGCCACCCAGGTAGGCGATGTCGTGGACCTTGCCGCGCGACCAGTTGTGCTCGAAATCCGGCTGGGTAGTGGTGACCAGCAGTTTTTCCGGGCGCAGGGCGTAGGTGATGTGCTTGTCTTCCACCGACGTGGTGATGCCGTGGCCGACGTAGATCTTGCGCTCCAGTTCCGGGCTGGCAATGATCGCGTGCCCTTCGGCGTCGTCGACCACGTCGCCCTCGAACAGGTTGACGTTGCCGATGAACTCGCACACCAGGCGGCTGGTCGGCGTCTCGTAGATATCCACAGGCGAGCCAATCTGGGCGATCCAGCCCAGGTGCATGATGGCGATGCGCTGGGCCATGGTCATGGCCTCTTCCTGGTCGTGGGTCACCATCACGCAGGTCACGCCTACGCGCTCGATGATCTCCACCAGTTCCAGCTGCATCTGCGAACGCAGCTTCTTGTCCAGTGCACCCATCGGCTCATCGAGCAGCAGCAGCTTGGGGCGCTTGGCCAGGGAGCGGGCCAGGGCCACGCGCTGGCGCTGGCCACCGGACAGCTGGTGCGGCTTGCGCTTGGCGTACTGGGACATGTGCACCAGCTTGAGCATCTCGGCCACGCGGGCATCGATCTCGGCCTTGGCCATCTTGTCCTGCTGCAGGCCGAAGGCGATGTTCTGCGCCACGGTCATGTGCGGGAACAATGCATAGGACTGGAACATCATGTTGATCGGCCGCTCGTAAGGCGGCATATCGGTGATGTCGACGCCATCGAGGAAAATCCGCCCTTCGGTCGGGCGCTCGAAGCCCGCCAGCATGCGCAGCAAGGTGGACTTGCCAGAGCCGGAGCCTCCCAGCAGGGCGAAGATCTCGCCTTTGCGGATTTCCAGGGACACATCGTCCACGGCTATCGTTTCGTCGAACTTCTTCGTGACCCGGTCGATCTTGACCAGCACCTGCTTGGGTTGCTGGCCACCCTCGAGGGCTTTCTTATAGGCACCGGAGGCAACTGCCATGAGTGAAACTCCCAACAAGATTTTTGTGCCCGCGCGGCCTGTTCTGCAGGAGCCGCGGCGGGCCTGGATTTTTACTTGCCCGACTTGACCTTGGTCCAGCTACGGGTCATCAGCCGTTGCACCTTGGGTGGCAACTCTGAGTTCACGAACATCTTGTCCAGCACTTCCTGCGGTGGGTAAACCGCGGCGTCAGTCCTCACGGCCTGGTCCATCAGGTCGCCAGCCTTGGGGTTCGGGTTGGCGTAACCGACGTAATCACTGACCTGGGCGATAACCTCAGGCTTCAGCAAATAGTTGATGAAGGCGTGCGCCTCCTTGACGTTCCTGGCGTCCTTGGGGATCGCCAGTACGTCGAACCAGAGGTTGCCGCCTTCCTTGGGAATGGCGTAGGCCAGGTTCACGCCCTTCTTCGCTTCTTCGGCGCGGGCCTTGGCCTGGAAGATGTCACCCGAGAAGCCTGCCGCGACGCAGATGTCGCCGTTGGCCAGGTCGGTGATGTATTTGGACGAGTGGAAGTAGGTCACGTACGGGCGCACGGCCAGCAGCTTCTGTTCGGCCTTGGCGTAGTCCTTGGGGTCGGTGCTGTTGGGGTTGAGCCCCATATAGTTGAGCACCGCCGGCAGCATTTCGTCCGCCGAGTCGAGGAACGCAACACCGCACTTGGAGAGCTTCTTCATGTTCTCGGGTTCGAACAACACGGCCCAGGAGTCGATGGTGTCCACGCCCAGCGCAGCCTTCACCTTCTCGACGTTGTAGCCGATGCCGTTGGTGCCCCACAGGTAAGGCACGGCGTACTGGTTGCCGGGATCGTTCTTTTCCAGGCGCTTCATCAGCGCCGGGTCGAGGTTGGCAAAATTGGGCAGCAGGTGCTTGTCGAGCTGCTGGAACGCGCCCGCCTTGATCTGCTTGCCGAGGAAATGGTTGGACGGCACGACCACGTCATAGCCGGTGTTGCCGGCCAGCAGTTTGCCTTCCAGGGTTTCGTTGGAGTCGAAGACGTCCTGCACGGGCTTGATGCCCGTGTCTTTCTCGAAGTCCGCGAGTGTGGTCGGGCCGATGTAGTCGGACCAGTTGTAGAAGTGCACCGTAGGCGCCGCTTGGACGCTGCATGCCAGCGTCAGGCCCGCGCCAGCCATAAGGGCCTTGCGGATTACAGAAATAGACAAGTGGGTGGTCCTCACAATCAGTGCCTGGGTAGCAACAGTGCTGCCGCACACGCAAAACCGGCGCGCAACTTACCTTCGCAGCTTCGATGCCGCAATCATCAATTGCCTTTCACTGGCTCTGGGCCGGAAAACCCCGGCCCAGAGGCGCTGCATCGGGCTTATTTACCCGACTTGATCCTGGTCCAGCTGCGGGTGATCAAACGCTGCACCGAGGCGTCTGGCGCGGCAATCGCATACAGCTGCTTCTTCACGTCTGCTGGCGGGTAGATGCTCGGGTCGCCGGAAATGTCCTTGTCCACCATCGGGGTGGCTGCCTTGTTGCCATTCGGGAAGCGCACGGCATTGGTGATTTCAGCCATGATTTCCGGCTGCATCAGGAAGTTCATGAACTGGTAGGCGGCGTCTTTGTGCTCGGCATCCTTGGGGATGGCGACCATGTCGTAGAAGGTACCGGCACCTTCTTTCGGAATGACGTAGTCCACTTTGACCTTGTCGCCGGCTTCATGGGCGCGGGCCTTGGACTGCTCCAGGTCACCCGAGTAACCCACGGCTACGCAGATGTTGCCGTTGGCCATGTCGCCAATGTACTTGGACGAGTGGAAGTAGGTGATCGAAGGACGAATCTTCAGGAACAGGTCTTCAGCGGCCTTCAGGTCTTCTTTCTTGGTGCTGTTGCTCGGCAGGCCCAGGTAGTGCAGCGCGGCCGGGATCATCTCGGTTGGCGCATCGAGGAAGCTCACGCCACAGCTCTTGAGCTTGGCGATGTTCTCGGGCTTGAACACCACGTCCCACGAGTCGATCTTGTCCACGCCCAGCGCAGCCTTGACCTTCTCCGGGTTGTAGCCGATACCGATGGAGCCCCACATGTACGGGAAGGCGTGCTTGTTGTCCTTGTCGCTGGCATCACCGACGGCCTTGAGCAGGTCTTCGTCGAGGTTTTTCCAGTTTGGCAGCTTGGAACGGTCCAGCTCCTCGTACACCCCAGCCTTGATCTGCTTGGCCAGGAAGTTGTTGGACGGTACGACAACGTCATAGCCCGACTTGCCGGCCAGCAGCTTGGCTTCGAGGGTTTCGTTGCTGTCGAATACGTCGTACTTGACCTTGATACCAGACTGCTTCTCGAACTTGGCGATGGTGTCCGGAGCGATGTAGTCCGACCAGTTGTAGACGTTCAACACTTTGTCTTCAGCCTGAACAGCAGTAGCCATGGCACCCATCAGGGCTGCGGCCAGCAACGTCTTACCCATTTTATTCATGCGTAATGCTCCAGATTTTTTATTTGGCAACTGTCCAGCAGCCAGGACCCACGGTGCAGAGCGCGCGGCGACTGGATCAGTCGCTAGTCTGGCAAGTTACAAGGCACTGTTTCAAGGAAACCAGAGCCCTGTAACGACTTAATGTCACATCGCTAGCCTAGCAGTTGATCAGTTGATCGCCTGCAGGGTCAGATCGAGGCATTTGCGCGCTTTTTCCACCAGCTCGTCGATCTCCGCATGGCTGATCACCAACGGCGGCGCGATGATCATGGTGTCACCCACCGCACGCATGATCAGGCCGTTGTCGAAGCAGAAGTTACGGCAGATCATGCCGACGCCCTTGCCTTCGTAACGGCTGCGGGTGGTCTTGTCCTTGACCAGCTCGATCGCGCCGAGCATGCCCAGGCCGCGTACCTCGCCTACCAACGGGTGGTCCTGCAGCTCACGCAAACGCTTTTGCAAATACGGTGCCGCTTCGCTGCGCGCCTTCTCGACAATTTTCTCGTCGCGCAGGATGCGCAGGTTTTCCAGGCCTACGGCGGCCGCCACCGGGTGCCCGGAGTAGGTGAAGCCGTGGTTGAAGTCGCCGCCTTCGCTGACCACCTTGGCCACGGTGTCACGCACGATCACACCGCCCATGGGGATGTAACCGGAGGTCAGGCCCTTGGCGATGGTCATCAGGTCAGGCTTGAGGTCGTAGTAGTCGGAGCCGAACCACTCGCCGGTGCGGCCGAAACCGCAGATGACTTCGTCGGCGACGAACAGGATGTCGTACCTGGCCAGGATCTCCTTCACCTTCGGCCAGTAGGTCTGCGGCGGGATGATCACGCCACCGGCGCCCTGAATCGGCTCGGCGATGAAGGCGGCGACGTTGTCTTCGCCGACTTCGAGGATTTTCTTCTCCAGCTGCTCGGCAGCCCAGACGCCGAACTCATCCGGCGTCATGTCGCCGCCTTCGCCGAACCAGTACGGCTGAGGGATATGCACGATGCCAGGAATCGGCAGGCCGCCCTGCTCGTGCATGCCACTCATGCCGCCCAGGCTGGCGCCGGCCACGGTGGAGCCGTGGTAGCCGTTGACCCGACCGATGATGGTCTGCTTGTGCGGCTTGCCCTTCAGCGCCCAGTAGTGGCGAACCATGCGCAGCACGGTGTCGTTGCCTTCGGAGCCGGAGCCGGTGAAGAACACATGGGTCATGCCCTCGGGCGCCACGTCGGTGATCGCCTTGGCCAGCTCCAGCGCTGGCGGGTGAGCGGTCTGGAAGAACAGGTTGTAGTACGGCAGCTCGCGCATCTGCTTCTCTGCCGCCTGTACCAGCTCCTCGCGGCCGTAGCCCACCGCCACGCACCACAGGCCCGCCATGCCGTCGAGGATCTTGTGCCCCTCGCTGTCCCACAAATGCACACCCTGGGCCTTGGTGATGATGCGCGGCCCCTTCTCCTTCAGCTGCTTGTAGTCACTGAAAGGTGCAAGGTGATGCTCCCCGCTGAGGGTTTGCCATTCACGGGTTTGCGGGTTGTTGACGCTCATGTGCTTCTCCGTTGTTCGACAGCCGCGCTCCTGCGGCACCAGGGTTGATCAGACAGCAAACAGCAGGAACTCACGCTCCCAGGAACTGATGACGCGTTTGAAGTTTTCGTGCTCGGCGCGCTTGGTGGCGACATATCCGGTAATGAATTTTTTGCCCAGGTACTGCACCAGCGCACGGCTGTTTTCCATGCGTTCCAGGGCGTCCTCGATGGTCAGCGGCAGGCGCAGGTTGCGGCGTTCGTAGCCACGGCCCTGCACCGGGGCGCTGGCCTCGATGCCTTCGACCATGCCGATGTAGCCACACAGCAGGCTGGCGGCGATGGCCAGGTAAGGGTTGGCGTCGGCGCCCGGCAGGCGGTTCTCTACCCGTCGGTTTTGCGGCCCGGCATCCGGCACGCGCAGGCCGACGGTGCGGTTTTCCTCGCCCCACTCCACGTTCACCGGTGCCGAGGTGTCTGGCAGGAAACGGCGGAACGAGTTGACGTTGGGGGCGAACAGCGGCAGCGCTTCGGGGATGAACTTCTGCAGGCCACCAATGTGGTTGAGGAACAGCTCGCTCATGCTGCCGTCGTCGTTGCTGAAGATGTTCTTGCCGGTGGCAACATCGACCACGCTCTGGTGCAGGTGCATGGCACTGCCAGGCTCGCCGGTCATGGGCTTGGCCATGAAGGTGGCGGCCACATTGTGCTTGAGCGCCGCCTCGCGCATGGTGCGCTTGAACACCAGTATCTGGTCGGCCAGGTGCAGGGCATTGCCGTGACGGAAGTTGATTTCCATCTGCGCCGTGCCGTCTTCGTGGATAAGCGTGTCGAGGTCCAGCTGCTGCAGTTCGCACCAGTCGTAGACGTCTTCGAACAGCGGGTCGAATTCGTTGGCGGCTTCGATCGAGAACGACTGACGGCCGGTTTCCGGGCGGCCCGATCGGCCTACCGGTGGCTGCAGCGGGAAGTCCGGGTCTTCGCTGCGCTTGGTCAGGTAGAACTCCATCTCGGGCGCGACGATAGGCTGCCAGCCCTTGTCGGCGTAGAGCTGCAGCACCTTTTTAAGCACGTTGCGCGGCGACAGCTCGACCGGGTTGCCCTTCTTGTCGTAGGTGTCGTGGATGACCTGGGCGGTCGGCTCTATGGCCCATGGCACCAGGAACACAGCGTTCTCGTCGGGGCGGCAGATCATGTCGATGTCTGCCGGATCGAGCAGTTCGTAATAGATGTCGTCGTCGACGTAGTCGCCGGTCACGGTCTGCAGCAGCACGCTCTCGGGCAGGCGCATGCCTTTTTCGGCGATGAATTTGTTGGTGGGCGAAATCTTGCCGCGCGTGATGCCGGTCAGGTCACTGATCATGCATTCGACTTCGGTGATCTTGTGCTCTTTCAACCAATCGGTGAGCTGGTCGAGGTTGTTACTCATAAATACCTCAGGAGGTAAGGTGGTCCGCGCATTGATTCTGGATGGAGTACATTGCTAAAGCAAAACACGCGCGCACGGCCGCAGTGGATACACTGAAAACAGATGTGTCCAAAATGAGTTCGAAGGGCAGAAAGACGAAACGAAGGGCAGCAAACCGCTACGAGGGCGGGCATGGAAGCGCCAAGCGTCAATTATTGCGGCCAGGGCGACCACGCCATTGACGAAGCTTGCAAAAACGACGGAGGTACCCGATGGCACTGCGCAGGCAGTGCTTTCAGGTCGCGGCAAGCGGACCATGTGACCCTCGTATTATTGTGTTTTGGGTTGAGACCGAGCTTAGCCTTGTTCATTTTTTTACACAACACCTCCGTAAAAAATAAAACACGGCACGTCGGAGATACCCCTTTGTGAAAGAAATAGCGGATAATGGCACGCCCCGATTTGCAGCAAATCTGCCGTCGATGTGCCATTTCAGGGCATCATGGGGTTGGCTTGACATCAGTTTGTCTTTTCGATTGACTGGACCTGCAAGCCCCCCTTGATTGATATTTTTAACAACAAAGGTGTTGCATCATGTCGGTACCCCCGCGTGCCGTTCAGCTTAACGAAGCGAACGCGTTCCTTAAGGAACATCCTGAGGTTCTCTACGTTGACCTTCTGATTGCAGATATGAATGGTGTGGTGCGCGGCAAGCGCATAGAGCGCACCAGCCTCCACAAGGTTTACGAAAAAGGCATCAACCTGCCTGCCTCCCTCTTTGCCCTGGATATCAACGGTTCCACCGTCGAAAGCACCGGGCTTGGCCTGGACATCGGCGATGCTGACCGCATCTGCTACCCGATTCCCGACACGCTCTGTAACGAGCCGTGGCAAAAACGCCCCACCGCCCAGCTGCTGATGACCATGCACGAGATCGAAGGCGAGCCGTTCTTCGCCGACCCTCGTGAGGTACTGCGCCAGGTCGTCAGCAAGTTCGACGAAATGGGCCTGACCATCTGCGCCGCCTTCGAGCTCGAGTTCTACCTGATCGACCAGGAGAACGTGAACGGTCGCCCGCAGCCGCCGCGCTCGCCAATCTCGGGCAAGCGCCCGCAGTCGACCCAGGTCTACCTGATCGACGACCTCGACGAATATGCCGACTGCCTGCAGGACATCCTCGAAGGCGCGAAGGAACAAGGCATTCCAGCTGACGCCATCGTCAAGGAAAGCGCCCCGGCGCAGTTCGAAGTCAACCTGCACCACGTGGCCGACCCGCTCAAGGCGTGCGACTACGCGGTACTGCTCAAGCGGCTGATCAAGAACATCGCCTACGACCATGAAATGGACACCACGTTCATGGCCAAGCCCTACCCGGGCCAGGCAGGTAACGGCCTGCATGTACACATTTCCGTGCTGGACAAAGATGGCAACAACATCTTCACCAGCGAGGATCCCGAGCAGAACGCCGCGCTTCGTCACGCAATCGGCGGTGTGCTCGAGACCCTGCCTGCATCGATGGCGTTCCTCTGCCCGAACGTCAACTCGTACCGCCGCTTTGGCGCACAGTTCTACGTGCCGAACGCGCCCAGCTGGGGCCTGGACAACCGCACCGTGGCCTTGCGTGTACCAACAGGCTCGGCGGATGCCGTGCGCATCGAACACCGCGTGGCCGGTGCCGACGCCAACCCGTACCTGATGATGGCGGCTGTGCTGGCTGGCGTGCACCACGGCCTGACCAACAAGATCGAGCCAGGGGCGCCAGTCGAGGGCAACTCGTACGAGCAGCACGAGCAGAGCCTGCCGAACAACCTGCGCGATGCCCTGCGCGAGCTGGACGACAGCGAGATCCTGAACAAGTACATCGATCCGAAGTACATCGACATCTTTGTCGCGTGCAAGGAAAGCGAGCTGGAGGAGTTCGAACACTCGATCTCCGACCTCGAGTACAACTGGTATCTGCATACCGTGTAAATGAAAACGCCGCCCACAAGGGCGGCGTTTTTCATTCTGGGGAATGCACCGGCTGTACCGGCCCTATCGCCGGCAAGCCAGCTCCCACAGGTAGAGGCCAGCTTTGAAGGCTGTGCAGTACCTGTGGGAGCTGGCTTGCCGGCGATAGGGCCAGTAAAGGTTTACAAAGACTTCTCGAAAATCTTCGAATTGCGCTGGTAGTTGTACAGCGAAGCCCGCGCCGCCGGCAGCCGTTCCACACCACTGGGCGCAAACCCGCGTTCGCGGAACCAGTGCGCCGTGCGCGTCGTCAGCACGAACAGGGTATTCAAGCCCATCTGCCGCGCCCGGCTTTCGATACGCTCCAGCAGTTCATCCCCACGCCCACCATGGCGGTATTCCGGGTTCACCGCCAGGCACGCCAGCTCACCGGCCTCGGAATCGGCAATCGGGTACAACGCCGCACAGGCGATGATCATGCCTTCGCGCTCGACCACGCTGAACTGTTCGATCTCGCGCTCCAGCACCTCGCGCGAGCGGCGCACCAGGATGCCCTGCTCTTCCAGCGGGCTGATCAGGTCCAGCAAGCCGCCGACATCCTCGATGGTCGCCTCGCGCACCACTTCGAACTGCTCCTGCGACACCAGTGTGCCGCCACCGCCACGGGTGAACAGCTCGGTCAACAAGGCACCGTCCTCGGCATAGCTGACGATATGGCTGCGCGCCACGCCGCCTTTGCAGGCCTCGGCGGCGGCATCCAGCAATTCGCCCTGGTAGTCGCTGCCCAGACGCTTCAAGTGCGGCGCAACCTGCTGCGGGCGCAGCTCGCGCACCAGCTTGCCGTCGGCGTCCAACAGGCCCGGTTCGGCGCCGAACAGCAGCAGCTTGTCGGCGCCCAGTTCGATGGCGGCACGGGTGGCCACGTCTTCGCAGGCCAGGTTGAAGATTTCTCCGGTGGGCGAATAGCCCAGCGGCGACAGCAGCACGATGGAGCGCTCGTCGAGCAGGCGGCTGATGCCCTTGCGGTCGACCCGGCGCACTTCGCCGGTGTGGTGGTAGTCCACCCCTTCGAGCACGCCGATCGGCCGCGCCGTGACCAGGTTGCCAGACGCCACGCGCAGCCGCGAGCCCTGCATCGGCGAGGCAGCGATGTCCATCGACAGGCGCGCCTCGATGGCCAGGCGCAGGGCGCCGACGGCATCGATCACGCAGTCCAGGGTGGCGGCATCGGTGATGCGCAGGCCATGGTGGTAGTGCGGCGTGAGGCCGCGATCAGCCAGACGGCTTTCGATCTGCGGGCGCGAGCCGTGCACCAGCACCAGCCGCACGCCAAGGCTGTGCAGCAGCACCAGGTCGTGAACGATATTGCCGAAATTAGGGTGTTCCACCCCATCGCCAGGGAGCATGACCACGAAGGTGCAGTCGCGATGGGCATTGATGTACGGGGAGGCATGACGCAGCCAGTTGACGTAGTCGGGCATGACAGGGCCTGTGGATAAGTGGACGGAGAACGGCGATACAGGGGGCGTTCAGGATCATCGTCGGAACAGGCTTGCGGTCACGCGCGGTCTCCTCTAGGCAGGAACGAATCAACTTGATTGACGTTTAGTGCAGGCAATAGTGCCGGATCAGGTCACGCAATAGACGCACGGTAGGCTCGATTCGTGACATTTCCAGGTATTCGCCGGGCTGGTGGGCACAGGCGATGTCGCCAGGGCCCAGCACGATGGTCTGGCAGCCCAGCTGCTGAAGATAAGGCGCTTCGGTGCCGAACGCTACCGCTTCGGCGCGATGGCCGGTCAGGCGTTCTGCCACCTGCACCAGCTCGGCGTCGGCGGCTTGCTCGAACGCGGGCACCTCCGGGAACAGCGGCGCGTAGTCGATACGCACTTCATGGCGCTCGGCTACGGGCCGCAGTTTTTCGCGGATGGCCGCGCGCAATTGCTCCACATCCATGCCTGGCAGCGGGCGCAGGTCGAATTCCAGGGCGCACTGGCCACAGATGCGGTTGGGGTTGTCACCGCCGTGGATGCAGCCGAAGTTCAGGGTAGGGGTTGGCACGCTGAACTGCGGGTTGCTGTAGTTTTCCTGCCATTGCTGGCGCAGGCCCATCAGCTCGGCCATCACCGCGTGCATGGCCTCCATCGCGCTGCGGCCCAGGCTTGGGTCCGACGAATGGCCGCTGCGCCCGAGGATATCGATGCGGTCCATGAGGATGCCCTTGTGCATGCGGATCGGCCGCAACCCGGTAGGCTCGCCAATCACCGCCGCGCGGCCCAGCGGCTGGCCGGCCTCCGCCAGGGCACGGGCGCCGGACATGGAACTTTCTTCATCGCAGGTGGCGAGGATCAGCAGCGGCTGCTTGAAATCGTGCTCCAGCAACGGAATGACCGCTTCGATGACCAGCGCGAAGAAGCCCTTCATGTCGCAGCTGCCCAGGCCGATCCAGCGGCCATCGGCCTCGGTCAGCTTCAGTGGGTCGCTGGCCCACAGCTGGTCGTCATAGGGCACGGTGTCACTGTGCCCGGCCAGCACCAGGCCACCCGGGCCGCTGCCACGGCTGGCCAGCAGGTTGAACTTGCCGGGGCTGACCTGCTGGATATCGCAGGCGAACCCCAGGTCGCCCAGCCAGCCGGCCAGCAGGTCGATGACCTGGCGGTTGGACTGGTCGAGCGCGGGCTGGGTGCAACTGACCGAAGGCGCGGCGATCAAGGCGGCAAACTGGTCTTTCAGCGTCGGCAACGGCATGCGCGTACTCCTCGGAAGCGTTACCCATCATAACAATGCCGTCCATTCGCAGGACAACCCCGCGAACAATCGACCACGATCCAACAGTCGACAGCCGACTGCTGTAAACTCCTTGGCAACCACGCCCCCTCCTTCGAGTCTGTGATGCACAAAGAAACCGAACTCAAGCTCCGCGCCAGTCGCGAGACCCTTGCCGCCTTGCGCGAGCACCCTCTGCTGAAAAAGCGCAACAAGTCCGGCTGGCAGACCCGCGAACTGACCAACCAGTACTTCGACACCCCCGAGCGCGAGCTTTCTGCAGCCCGCGTCGCCCTGCGCCTGCGCCGCGATGGCGAAGTCATCATCCAGACCTTGAAGTGCCGTGGCCAGAGCGTGGCCGGTCTGTCCGTACGCCAGGAACATGAATGGCAGCTGGACAAGGCCAAGCTCGACCTGAAGAAACTCGACGCCACCTGCTGGCCCGAGCAGCTGGCCGACCTGGACAAGAAAACCATCAAGCCGCTGTTCAGCACCGATTTCACCCGTGAATTCGCCGAAATCGCCTGGGGCCGTGGCAAGAGCAAAGTGGTGATCGAAGCTGCGCTGGACCAAGGCTTCGTCATCGCCGGCAAGCGCAAGGAAGAGATTTGCGAGCTGGAGCTGGAACTGCGCGAAGGTGAGCCGCAAGCCCTGCTGGAGCTGGCCGCCGAGCTGGCCGCCAGCCTGCCGCTGATGCCCTGCGACATCAGCAAGGCCGAGCGTGGCTACCGCCTGCTGCAGCCGGACAGCTACGAGCTGGGCCTGCCCAGCACCGAGCTGGACGCCGAAATGGCCTTGGACGACGCCTACGCTGCGGTGGCCTGGCAACTGTTGGCCAGCAGCCAGCGCCTGGCCGAGCAATACCGCCACAACGGCCACTGGCGTCTGCTGCAAGACTGGGTCGATTGCCTGAGCGAGCTGCGGGCGCTCACCGCCAGCCTGGGCCAGGCCGCGCCACGTGCCACCACCCGCGACCTGCGCAGCAGCCTCGACGCCTTGCTCGAAGACTGGCGCCCGCTGGTGCAGGCCGGTAACGATGACGAAGACATCCGCCGCGCCGCCCCCGAGCAGTTTGCCGAAGAGCTGGAAGATGTGCGCTGGGGCCAGTTCTCGCTGGAAACCTCGCGCTGGCTGCTGGCCCGAGCCTGGACCGTGGACCGCAAGGGCCGCGGCGAACGTCAGGGCAAGGCGCAGCTGGCCAACTGGCTGGCGCACCTGCTGGGCGAAGAAGGCCGTGCATTGAAGCTGCCGTTGTACACCCAGCGCCCGGAAGACCTGGCCGAGCAGCTGCCACGTATCGAGCAGTTGCTGGCCTGGCTGCACCATGCCCGCCAAGTGCTCGAAGCACCACAGATGGACCGCCTGTATGGCGACCTGAAAAAACTCCACGAGCTGGCGGAATCGCCGCTGGGTGAAGAGCCCAACGAACTGCTTGAGGCGCGCATCGACCAGGCGCGTGCAGTCGATCAGAGCCGCGGCTGGAAGCACCTGCTCAAGGGCTGATCCCTGTAGGAGATTGCCCAGCTCATTGGGCTGCGCTGTCGCCCAGAGAACTGATGCTGGGCGCTCCGCGTAACCTCTGGGAGCCGGCGCGCCCGCTCCCACAGGGTCCCTTCTAAATCAGTAAGTTATATGCACTTCTATGAGGACGGGCTTGCCCGCGAAGAGGCCGGCACAGGCACAGCAAGATTTCGAAACTTAACTTTCGCGGTAACCCTCCCCCGTCCGGGCTAGCCTTGCTCAGCACTTCCATCAGGCACGGACGCCAATCATGCATACCCCCGACAACCCGGCACTCGACCTCAAGCGCGTCCTCGAAGCGCTGCTGGCTGATCAGCACCTGCACGCCAACGACACCCTGCACGTGCTCGAACACGCCGCAGCCAAGCCAGCCTGCCACCCCCTCGAGCAAATTGCCGCCTGCCACCTTGAAAACCGCCAGGACCCTGGCCACCCCCTGGACCTGGAGTACCTCTGCCAATGGTTGGCCGGCAAGGTCGGCCAGCCCTACCTGCGCATCGACCCCCTGCAACTCGACCTGCCCCAGGTCGCGGGTCTGATCTCCCCGGCGTTCGCCCAGCGCCATGGCATCCTCATCGTCGCTGCCGACCCATCCAGCGTTACGGTCGCCAGTGCCCAGCCCTACCAGCAGGACTGGCAGGCCGACCTGGCCCGCAGCCTGGGGCGGCCGATCCGTCGTGTCCTGGCCAGCCCACTGCAACTGCGCCAGTCAGCGCAGTCGTTCTCCCGTCTGGCCCAGTCGGTAAAAGGTGCGCAACACCAGCAATCGGCCAGCCTTGGCGAACTCGAACAGCTGCTGGAGCTGGGCAAGCGCCAGGCCGAAGCCAGCGCGGACGACGCGCACATCGTGCATATCGTCGACTGGCTGCTGCAGTACGCCATCGAGCAGCGCGCCAGCGATATCCACCTGGAACCGCGCCGCGAGCAGGGCCAGCTGCGCTACCGCATCGACGGCGTGCTGCATAACGTGTACGCCTTCCCCGCCGGGGTGACCCTGGCATTGGTCAGCCGCCTGAAACACCTTGGCCGGATGGATGTAGCGGAAAAGCGCCGGCCACAAGACGGCCGGCTGCAAAGCCGGCTGCAAGATGGCGGCGAAGTGGAGCTGCGGCTATCGACCCTGCCAACCCCGTTTGGTGAAAAGCTGGTGCTGCGCCTGTTCGACCCGCAACAACTGCAGGTGGGCTTTGACCGGCTCGGCCTGCAAGGGCAACAACTGGCCCGGTGGCACGACCTGCTGCGCCAGCGCCAGGGCATCATCCTGGTGACCGGGCCCACCGGCTCCGGCAAGACCAGCACGCTGTATGCCAGCCTCAAGCTGCTGGCCACGCCGCAGGTCAACCTGTGCACCATAGAGGACCCGATCGAGCGCCTGGAGCCCGCCTTCAACCAGCTGCAGGTCCAGCCCACCCTGGACCTTACGTTTGCCAGCGGTGTGCGGGCGATGCTGCGCCAGGACCCGGATATCATCATGATCGGCGAAATTCGCGACCGCGAAACCGCTCTGGTGGCGGTACAGGCAGCGCTGACCGGTCACCTGGTACTGTCGACCCTGCATACCAACGACGCCTGCGCGGCGATTACCCGCCTGCAAGAGCTGGGTGTTGCCGACTACCTGCTCAAGGCAACGCTGGTCGGGGTCATGGCCCAGCGACTGGTGCGCACGCTGTGTGCCGACTGCCGGGGCGATGCGGCGGCAACCAGCGGCCAGCCATGCCGTACTTGCCGCGGCACCGGGTTTCATGGCCGCACGGGGCTGTTCGAACTATTGGTGCCCAGCGACAGCCTGCGTGCGCAGATAGGCCCGGGCAGCGACCTGGCCACCCTACGGCGCCAGGCCGTGGCCGATGGGCTGCTCGATTTGCGCAGCTGTGGGGAGGCCAAAGTGGCCTGCGGGCAGACCCGGCTGGAGGAAGTACTGCGGGCCTGTTCCTGAGCAAAAAACCCTTGTAATCAAGGAACTTGCCCTCTGAAGCAAGATCAAACCGCGCATCTTCAACCCTCACCCTTCGAGGTGTTTCAACATGCGTCTCAAAACCGCCATCGCCGCCGCTGCCTTGCTTTCGCTGCCTCTTGGCTCGGCCATGGCCGATACCTTTTGGCGTAACGTGATTTCTTCCGGTGCCACTACCGCATCCAGCTACCTGACCTCGCGGGATCACAAGCTGGTGATGGCGGCGCAGGATGACGCCGGCAGCTTCGTGGCCAGCGAGGGCGCCATTCGCGGGCCGTTCCTGGAGTCGGCGCTGAACCAGGTGCGCGCGGAGAACCCGGGCATGCAGGCATCCGACATGGAGCTGGCCAATGCCATCCTGGCCAAGAACGCGGTAGCCGAATAACCGCGCTGGATTCTTCGCGGGCAAGCCCGCGAAGAATCCACACCATCCTCAGCGATAAGCCTCCACCGGCACACACGCACAGAACAGATTCCTGTCCCCATACACATTGTCGACCCGGTTCACCGCCGGCCAGTACTTGTGCTGACGCACATGAGCACTGGGCGCCACCGCCTGCTCCAGGCTATACGGCCTTTCCCACGCCCCCAGCACATCGGCCAAGGTATGCGGCGCATGCTTGAGCGGGTTGTTCTCCGCTGGCCAGTTGCCCTCCTGCACCTCAGCAATTTCCGCCCGAATCGCCAGCATCGCCTCGACGAACCGGTCCAGCTCGGCCTTCGATTCACTCTCGGTCGGCTCCACCATCAGCGTGCCCGGTACCGGGAATGACATGGTCGGCGCGTGGAAACCATAGTCCATCAGGCGCTTGGCCACGTCCTCCTCGCTGATGCCGGTCAAGGCCTTCAACGGCCGCAGGTCGAGGATGCACTCATGCGCCACCCGCTGGTTGCGCCCGCGATAGAGCACCGGGAAGGCGCCACCCAGCTGGCTGGCCAGGTAGTTGGCCGAGAGAATCGCCACTTCGCTGGCATCGGCCAGCTGTGGCCCCATCATGGCAATGTACATCCAGCTGATCGGCAGAATGCTGGCGCTGCCCCAGGGTGCGGCGCTGACCGCGCTGTTGTTGGGGTCCAGGCCCGGCACCGGTACCACCGGGTGGCTGGCGACAAATGGCGTTAGGTGCGCACGGATGCCGATTGGCCCCATGCCCGGGCCGCCACCGCCGTGGGGGATGCAGAAGGTCTTGTGCAGGTTCATGTGCGAAACGTCGGCACCGATGTCTGCCGGCCGCGCCAGGCCCACCTGGGCATTGAGGTTGGCGCCGTCCATGTACACCTGCCCGCCGTGCTGATGCACCACCTCGCAGATTTCGCGAATGCCCTCTTCGTACACGCCGTGGGTCGACGGATAGGTGATCATCAGGCATGACAAGCGCTCGCCAGCCGCATGGGCCTTGGCCTTCAGGTCGGCCAGGTCGACGTTGCCATCGTTGTCGCAATCGACGATCACCACCTCCATACCGGCCATTTGCGCCGAAGCCGGGTTGGTACCGTGGGCCGAGGACGGGATCAGGCACAGGGTTCGTTGCGGCTGGTGGCGGCTGCGGTGGTAGCGGGTGATGGCCATCAGGCCGGCGTACTCACCCTGGGCGCCCGAGTTGGGCTGCATGCAGATGGCGTCGAAACCGGTGATCGTACACAGCCAGCTTTCCAGCTCGTCGATCATCGCCTTGTAACCCGTAGCCTGGGCCGCCGGGGCAAACGGGTGCAGTTGGGCGAAACCCGGCCAGGTAATGGGGATCATCTCGCTGGTGGCGTTGAGTTTCATGGTGCACGACCCCAGCGGGATCATCGATTGGTTCAGGGCCAGGTCCTTGTTTTCCAGCTGCTTGAGGTAGCGCAGCATCTCGGTTTCGCTGTGATGCAGGTTGAACACCGGGTGGGCGAGCAATGGCGTGCGCCGCACCAGGTTGGCCGGGATGCCCTCGGGCAGTGCCAGCTGGTCGAGTGCCGCAATGTCCAGGCCGTGGTCGACACCCAGGAAGATGTCCAGCAGGCGCAGCACCGTCTGCTCGTTGCACGTTTCGTCCAGGCTGACACCCAGGTGCCCGC
Organism: Pseudomonas sp. CM27; assembly: GCF_013179515.1. Lineage (GTDB taxonomy): Bacteria > Pseudomonadota > Gammaproteobacteria > Pseudomonadales > Pseudomonadaceae > Aquipseudomonas. The sequence goes on along the minus strand of NZ_JABMCN010000004.1, from coordinate 9,527 downwards.
GACCAAGGATGCGCAGATTGATGTGCGCCGCTTCGGCGCTTTCGATGATGGCGGCCTGCGCGCCACCCACATCCACGGTAAGGGTGTCGAAGAAGTGCTGGTTGAGGCGCTGGATGCCCTTGGCCTCAAGGCCTGCGGCCAGGATGAAGGTCAGCCGATGCACCCGCTGGGCAATACGCTGCAGGCCTTGCGGCCCGTGGTACACCGCATAGAAACCGGCGATATTGGCCAGCAGCACCTGGGCCGTGCAGATATTGGAGTTGGCCTTCTCGCGGCGGATATGCTGCTCACGCGTTTGCAAAGCCATGCGCAGCGCGGTGTTGCCCCGCGCATCGCGGGACACGCCGATGATGCGCCCGGGCATGGCCCTCTTGTAGTCGTCGCGGCAGGCGAAATAGGCAGCATGGGGGCCGCCGTAGCCCATCGGCACGCCGAAGCGCTGGGTCGACCCCAGTACCACATCCGCGCCCAGCTCCCCAGGCGGCGCCAGTACCACCAGGCTGAGCAGGTCGGCAGCGACGCAGGCCAGGGCCTGCTGGCCGTGCAACCGGTCGATCAGCGGGCGCAGATCGCGCACTTCGCCGTGGGTATCGGGATACTGCAGCAAAGCGCCGAATACCGCGTGTTTGCCAAGGTTATCCACAGAATCGACGATCAGCTCGAAGCCAAAACCCTCGGCACGGGTCTTCAGTACCGACAAGGTCTGTGGATGGCAGTGCTGGTCGGCGAAGAAGGCATTGCTCTTGTTGCGCGCCACCCGTTTGGCCAGGGCCATGGCTTCGGCGGCGGCGGTGGCTTCGTCGAGCAGAGAGGCATTGGCCAGGGCCAGCCCGGTGAGGTCGATGACCATTTGCTGGAAGTTCAGCAGCGCCTCGAGCCGGCCTTGGGCGATCTCGGGTTGATAGGGGGTGTAGGCGGTGTACCAGCCCGGGTTCTCCAGCACGTTGCGCAGGATCACGGTTGGGGTGATGGTGCCGTGGTAGCCCATGCCGATCAGGCTGGTCCAGACCTGGTTCTGCTCTGCGTAACCGGCGAGTTTGGCCAGGGCGGCTTGCTCGTCCAGCGCCGGCGGCAGGTCGAGAGGGCGATTGAGGCGAATATCGGGCGGTACGGTCTGCTCGATCAGCTCACTGCGACTGGTAATGCCCAGCGCATCGAGCATGGCCTGCTGCTCCGCGGCATCGGGGCCCAGGTGGCGACGCAGGAAAGGGTTGAGTTCTTGCAGTTGACGCAGGGACGGCGACTGGGACATGACGACGCTCTCTTCCTGGACCAGGTCTCATGGAGACTTACAAGTCTAGGAAGGGATTGCCGATTCTGCGGGGAAACTTGTTTACAGGCCCGGCCTCTTCGCGGCTAAAGCCGCTCCTACAGGGGGCTGCACCGGTTTCGGGTGCAGCGCTGTATCTGTGTAGGAGCGGCTTTAGCCGCGAAGCAGGCGACGCGGTCTTACTCGCCGATGGCCGCCTTGTAGCCCGCAGCATCCAGCAGCTTGTCCAGCTCGGCCTTGTCGCTAGGCTTCAGCTTGAAGATCCACGCGCCGTAAGGTTCTTCGTTCAGCTGCTCCGGGCTATCGGCCAGCTCTTCGTTCACCGCAATCACTTCGCCACCGATCGGCGCGTAAATATCCGAAGCGGCCTTCACCGACTCGACCACACCGGCAGCGTCGCCAGCGTCAAACACCTTGCCGACTTCGGCCAGTTCGACAAACACCACATCACCCAGGGCTTGCTGGGCGTGGTCGCTGATGCCCACGGTCACCGTGCCGTCGGCTTCCAGGCGGGCCCATTCATGGCTTTCGGCAAAACGCAGGTCGGCGGGGATATTGCTCATGTCTTGAATTCCTCGATTGGCTCAGCGGTAGGCCCGCCGTTAAAAATTGTTCAGATCAGGATCTTGCCGTGGCGCACGAAGGTTGGTTTCACCACCCGCACCGGGTACCACTTGCCGCGGATTTCCACCTCGGCCCGGTCACCGGTAGCCATGGGTACGCGCGCAAGGGCAATGGACTTGCTCAGCGTAGGTGAGAAACTACCACTGGTGATCTCCCCTTCGCCAATACCGGCTACTCGTACCACCTGGTGGGCACGTAATACACCTCGCTCTTCAAGCACCAGGCCAACCAGTTTTTCCTGCACGCCGTGCTCGATTTCCGCCAACAGGCCGGTGCGGCCGATGAAGTCGCGGTCGGCTGGCTCCCAGGCGATCGACCAGCCCAGGTTGGAGGTGAGCGGGGTGTGGGCTTCGTCGATATCCTGGCCGTACAGGTTCATGCCGGCTTCCAGGCGCAGGGTATCGCGGGCGCCTAGCCCGCTTGGAGCAATGCCGGCACCGACCAGATCGTTGAAGAAAGCCACGGCCTGATCACCCGGGAAGATGATCTCAAGGCCGTCTTCACCGGTGTACCCGGTGCGGGCAATGAACCAGTCACCTTCCGCTACGCCTTCGAACGGGCGCAGCTCACGCACCAGAGCGGCGCGCGAGGCACTGAGCAAAGCTGCGACTTTTTCGCGGGCGTGCGGCCCCTGGATGGCGAGAATGGCCAGGTCGGGGCGTGCCTTGAAGCTCACGGAATGGTCGGCCTGCTGACGCTCAAGCCAATCGAGCACCTTGGCCCGGGTGGCGGCGTTGGTAACCAGGCGATAGCCGTTTGCCGTGCGGTAGACGATCAGATCATCGATGACGCAGCCCTGCTCGTTAAGCAGCGGGCTGTACATCGCCTTGCCAACCCCTTCGAGCCGGGCGACATCGTTGGCCAGCAGATGCTGCAGCCAGACAGTGGCGTCAGCGCCATCGACATCGATCACCGTCATGTGGGAAACATCGAAAACCCCACAGTCGCTACGCACCTGATGGTGCTCTTCCACCTGCGAGCCATAGTGCAGGGGCATGTCCCAGCCACCGAAATCGACCGTCTTGGCACCTAGCGCCAGGTGCAGGTCATACAAAAGCGTGCGCTGTCCCATGGGTTTCTCCTTCCGGGCGTGGCGAAGCGGCGGCGGTCGATGACGTTTGGTCGTCAGCTCTTCTTGTAGGACCCGCCGCGCGAATGCCGCGCATTGTAGCCGCAAGGTCGCGAACTGGCATCCTCACTGACTGTGACCGGGTCGTCGTGCCGAACGGCGGATCAGGCCGATAACCGGCAGCAAGCCCACAACTATCAGGGTCAGCGCCGGTAACGAGGCCCGCGCCCACTCGCCTTCGCTGGTCATCTCGAACACGCGCACCGCGAGGGTATCCCAGCCGAACGGACGCATCAGCAAGGTGGCCGGCATTTCCTTGAGCACATCGACGAACACCAGCAGGGCCGCGCTCAGCGCACCCGGTACCAGCAACGGCAGATACACCTTGAAAAACAATCTTGCGCCACCTACGCCCAGGCTGCGCGAGGCCTCGGGCAATGACGGGCGAATGCGCTCCAGACTGCTTTCCAGCGGCCCGTAGGCCACCGCGATGAAGCGCACCAGATAAGCCAGCAGCAACGCCGACAGGCTGCCGAGCAGCAGCGGCTTGCCCGCCCCGCCCAGCCAGGTCGACAGCGGGATGACCAGGTGGTTGTCGAGGTAACTGAAGGCCAGCATGATCGCCACCGCCAGCACCGAACCTGGCAAGGCATAGCCCAGGTTGGCCAGCCCGACCCCGGCGCGGATACCGCCTGTCGGCGCCTGGCGCCGGGCAAACGCCAGCAGCAATGCCACGCACACCGTCACCAGCGCCGCCATGCCGCCCAGGTACAGGGTGTGCAGTACCAGGCCGACATAGCGCTCGTCCAGGTCATGCCTGCCGCGCTGCCAGAACCACGCCAGCAGCTGCAGCAGCGGGATGACGAAGGCGCAGGCAAACACCAGCAGGCACCAGCCGCTGGCCAGCAACGCCTTGACCCCACGCAGGTGATACAGCGCCTGCGCCCGCGGGCGTTCGTTGCCGCTGCGGCTGGCGCCCCGTGCCCGGCGCTCGCCGTACAGCACCAGCATCACCGCCAGCAACAGCAGGCTGGCCAGCTGCGCCGCGCTGGAAAGGCTGAAGAAGCCGTACCAGGTCTTGTAGATGGCGGTGGTGAAAGTGTCGAAGTTGAACACCGCCACCGCACCGAAGTCAGCCAGGGTTTCCATCAGGGCCAAGGCAATACCGGCACCGATTGCCGGCCGCGCCATGGGCAGGGCCACGCGCCAGAACGCCTGCAGGGGGGACAAGCCGAGTACGCGGGCCGCTTCCATCAGGCCCTTGCCCTGGGCCAGGAACGCCGTGCGTGCCAGCAGGTAGACATAGGGGTAGAACACCAGCACCAGCACGATGATCACCCCGCCGGTGGAGCGCACGCGTGGCAGGCGCATCGGCCCGAATACCTCGCGCAGGGCGGTTTGCACCGGGCCGGCGAAGTCCAGCAGGCCGACGAAGACGAATGCCAGCACGTAGGCCGGGATGGCGAATGGCAGCATCAGTGCCCAGTCCAGCCAGCGCCTGCCGGGGAACTCGCAGAGGCTGGTGAGCCATGCCAGGCTCACGCCCAGCACGGTGACGCCGATGCCGACCCCCACCACCAGGGTCAGGGTATTGCCGAGCAGGCGGCTCATCTGGGTGTCGAGCAGGTGCGACCAGATCTGCAGGTCGATCGATTGCCAGGACAGCAGCAGGACGCTGAGGGGCAGGAGTACCAGGGCCGCGATCAGTGAGACCGGGAGGTACCAGCGGCGTTGGGGGGTGTGAGGCAAGGCTTGGTTCTCGATTGCGATGGCGACCGCTGCGCGGTCGTTCGCGGCTGTTCGGCGTTCCGATGAACCGCCGCGAAAGGGCCCTTGCAGGCCCCGGAAGGATAAGCCTTGGCGCTTAGTTGTAGCCAGCCCGATCCATCAGGCGGATGGCCTCAGCCTGGCGCTTGCCGGCAATTTCCACAGGAATGCTGTCAGCCTTGAAGCTGCCCCACGCCGCCACTTCCTCCGAAGGCTTGACCTTAGGGTTGGCCGGGAACTCCTGGTTGATGTCGGCAAACAGCTTCTGCGCCTCCTCGCCAGTCATCCATTCCACCAGTTTTTTCGCCGCTTCCGGGTGTGGTGCGTGCTTGGTCAGGCCGATGCCCGACAGGTTCACGTGCACGCCACGGTCACCCTGGTTGGGCCAGAAGATCTTCACCGGCAGCTGCGGGTTCTGCTTGTGCAGGCGGCCGTAGTAATAGGTGTTGACCACGCCCACGTCGCATTGGCCAGCCGCGACCGCCTGGATCACGGCGTTGTCGTCGGAGAACACATCGGTGGACAGGTTGTTGACCCAGCCTTTGACGATCTGCTCGGTCTTGGCCTCGCCATGGGTTTCGATCAGGGTGCCGGTCAGCGACTGGTTGTACACCTTCTTCGCTGTACGCAGGCACAGGCGGCCTTCCCATTGCTTGTCGGCCAGGGCCTCGTAAGTGCTCAGCTCCTGCGGCTTGACCCGCTCGGTGGCGTAGATGATGGTGCGCGCCCGCAGGCTAAGGCCGGTCCATTCATGGGACGAGGCGCGGTACTGGGGCGGGATGTTCTGGTCGATGATGTCGGACTTGATCGGCTGCAGGATGCCCATCTGCTCGGCTTGCCAGAGGTTGCCGGCATCCACGGTCAGCAGCAGGTCGGCCACGCCGTTATCGCCCTCGGCCTTGATGCGCTGCATCAACGGTGCTTCCTTGTCGGTGATGAACTTGATCTTCACCCCGGTCTTGGCGGTATAGGCATCGAAGACCGGCTTGATCAGCTCGTCGATGCGCGAGGAGTACACCACCACTTCGTCTGCTGCCTGGGCAGTGCCGCCGAACAGGGTCAGGGCCAGGGCGGCCAGTAGGGGCTTGCGTGGCAACATGGAAAGCACTCCTCGGATCGTATGAGAGGCGCAAATGGTAGTGAATCCCATTTTCCAGCTCACCCTCCGCGCAGTTACCGGATGTTGCAGAAGCCGCACATTGTCTTTGTAGGAGCCGCCTTGTGCTGCGAAAGGGCCAGCAGCCTGATCCAGATGTTCGGCTAGGCTCCCGAGCCTCTTCGCAGCACAAGGCTGCTCCAACAAGGCATTGTCGGCGGCCTTCAGGCCTTTGCCAGATCTGGCAGGTCACCACTGAGCCCCAACGCCTGACGCACAAACAGTGCCTTGGCCTCCGGCATCTGCTCTACCAGTTTCAACCCGCTGTTACGCAACCAGCGCAGCGGCAACGGATTGGCCTGGAACAACCGCTCGAAGCCCTCCATCGCCGCCATCAACGCCAGGTTGTGCGGCATGCGCCGGCGCTCGTAGCGGCTCAGCACCTTCACATCCGCCAACCGCTCGCCACGCTCGCAGGCATTGACCAGTACCTCGGCCAGCACCGCCGCATCCAGAAAGCCCAGGTTCACGCCCTGCCCCGCCAGCGGGTGAATGGTGTGCGCAGCATCACCGATCAAGGCCAGACCTTCTTGCACATAGCGCTTGGCGTGACGCTGTCGCAGCGGCACGCACACCCGTGGGTCGGCCTGCAGTACATCGCCCAGTCGGCCCTCGAAGGCCCGCTCCAGCGCCTGCAGGAACGCCGTTTCATCCAGCGCCATCAGTCGCTCGGCGTGCTCCGGGGTGGTCGACCAGACAATCGAGCACCAGTCCTGCTGGCCATCGCGGGTCAATGGCAGGAAGGCCAGGGGCCCTTCATCGGTGAAGCGCTGCCAGGCGGTAGCCTGGTGCCCGGCGCTGCAACGCACACTGGTGACGATGGCATGGTGCAGGTAATCCCACTCGCGGGTTTCGCAACCGGCCAGGCGCCGTACCGCCGAGTTGGCGCCGTCGGCCGCGATCACCAACGGCGCGCGCAGTTGCCTGCCATCGGCCAGAGTCAGCAGCCACTCGTCACCGGAGCGGCGCAGTTGCTCCAGCCGCGCATTGGCCAGCAAGCCGATGTCGCTGTCATGCAGGCGTTCCAGCAGGCCATCCTGCACCACCCGGTTCTCGACGATATGGCCGAGCACCTGGGCATGCACGCTGGCGGCCGAAAAGTGAATCTGCCCGGTGCCACTGCCATCCCACACGTGCATGTCCGAGTAAGGCGTGGCACGCCGCCGGGCAATGCCCTCCCAGGCGCCAAGGCGCTCGAGGATGCGCTGGCTGGCGGCCGACAACGCACTGACGCGTGGCTCGAACGCGGCCTGGGCATCGAACGGCTTGACCGTCAGCGGGCCACCGTCGAGCAACAGGATTTGCAGGCCACTGTGGCGCAATGCCAGGGCCAGAGCGCTGCCGACCATACCGGCACCGACAATCAACAGATCTGCGCGCATTTCCATGCCTTACGCCAGCCTCGCTTGCGGCTTCAGCCGCACGTATAGGGTTTTATCGACCCGCGCCACCAGCTCACCGGCGCCATCGCGGATATCAACCTGCAAACGCGGCAGGCACTTCTTGCCGGTGGCGGCCTGCTGGCGAATGTCGTCCAGCAGCGCGTCATCGACGTGGAATTCGGCATATACCGGGCCTTTGCCCGGCGAAATGAAGTCGATGCTGGCGGCTTTGTCCCAGACAATGTAGTCGCGCCCCAGTTGCTCGATCAGCAGCAGCATGTAGAACGGGTCGACCATCGAATACAGGCTGCCACCAAACTGGGTACCGACGTAGTTGCGGTTCCAGCGGGTCAGCTTCATGCACACCTTTACGCTGCGCAGGTCCGGGCCGATGTGCTGGATACGGATGCCGGCACCGAGGTACGGCGGGTAAAGGTTCAACAGCCAGCGCAACATGCGTGCCCGGCGCGCCAGCCTGCGGGGGTTGCTCATGCCTGGCCCCGCGGATCGGGGCGGGTGCCCAGGCCCATGGCCTGGCGGGCAAACCAGCTTTTGGCCGGCGGCAGCAGATCCAGGCCAAGCAGGCCGAGGTTGCGCCCGGCGGCCAGCAGTGGCTGGTTGCTGCCGAACAGCCGGGTGACCTGGTCGGAAAAACCGATGGTCAAGGCCTGGTCCGTACGCTGGCGTTGGCGATAGGCCTGCAGCGTGGCCAGGTCGCCGGGTTGCTGCGGGCCAGCCAGCAGCGCGTCGGCCAGCGACTGCACGTCACGCAGCGACAGGTTGAAACCCTGGCCGGCGATGGGGTGCAGGCTGTGCGCGGCGTTGCCCAGCACCACCAGGTGCGGGCGCACCTGCTCTTGGGCCTCGATCAATGACAGTGGATAAAGGTGCCGCGCGCCTACCTGGCGCAAGGCACCCAGGCGGTAGCCGAACACACCCTGCAGCTCGCGCAGGAAGCTGCGTTCGTCGATGTCGGCCAGACGCCGCGCGTCCATGCCCTGCCGGGTCCAGACCAGTGCACAGCGGTTGTCCGGCAGCGGCAGCAAGGCCATCGGGCCTTCTTCGGTAAACCGTTCAAAGGCCTGGCCGCCATGGGCCTCGCCCGGGGTGATGTTGGCGATCAACGCACTTTGCTGGTAAGGCGTATGGCGCACGTGAATCCCCAGTTGCTCGCGCAGGCCAGAGCGGCCACCGTCGGCCAGTACCGCCAGGTCGCACTCCAGCTGGGTTTCATCGTTGAGCACAAGGCGGTAGCCGCCTTCGATGGCCTGCATCGACGTCACTTCCGCCGGGCAGCGCCAGCTCACCACGTCGCTGTCCAACCCTTGCCACAGGCACTGGCCGAGCCAGGCGTTTTCCACCACGTAGCCCAACGCCGGCACGCCTTCTTCCAGTGCATCCAGGCGGGTGGCGCCAAAGCGTCCACGGTCGGAAACATGAATCTGCCGGATCGGCTCGGCGCGGCGGCCGATGGCCTGCCACAGGCCCAGTTGCTGATAGATCTGCTGGGTACCGAACGACAGCGCCGAAGAGCGCGCATCGTAGCTGGGCTGGAAGCTGTCGCCGGGAGCAAACGGCTCGATCAGCATGATTTCCCAGCCACGTGCCTTGGCCCCGGCCTGCAGGGCCAAGGCCAGGCTTGCGCCCACCAGGCCACCGCCGATGATCGCCAGGTTCACTCGATTCATGCGGCGTCCTTGCGGGCAGCCAGCATCAGCGCCTCGATCTCCGCGACCGTGCGCGGCACACCCGAGGTGAGGATTTCACAACCTTGCCTGGTGACTACCACGTCGTCCTCGATCCTTACACCAATGCCACGCCACTTTTTGGCCACGGCCTGATTATCGGCACCTATGTAAATGCCCGGTTCGACGGTCAGCGCCATGCCGGGTTCCAGCACCCGCCACTCGCCGCCCACCTTGTACTCGCCAACGTCATGCACATCCATGCCCAGCCAGTGCCCGGCGCGGTGCATGTAGAAGGCGCGATAGGCCTCGCTGTCGATCAGCGCCTGCACCTCGCCTTCAAGCAGGCCCAGTTCAACCAGGCCCTCGGTGATGACCTGCACCGTCGCCTCGTGGGCGTGGTTCCAGTGCTTGCCAGGGGCAATCTCGGCAAACGCCGCCGCCTGCGCCTTGAGTACCAGCTCGTAGATGGCCTTCTGCTCCGGCGAAAACCGCCCGCTGACCGGGAAGGTGCGGGTGATGTCACTGGCATAACAATCGATTTCGCAGCCAGCGTCGATCAGCACCAGGTCAC
>NZ_JABMCN010000399.1 GCF_013179515.1 Pseudomonas sp. CM27 | reverse complement strand
GCCCGTCGATGATCTGTTCGGCGATGGCCGGCACCTGCGGTGCAGGCGCCACCTGGCCGAAGGCCGAGGGCGCTTCGCCTGGCAGGGCAGCAGTACTGATCGGCTGTTCGGGCGCAGCCAGGCCTGCCTGGTCCTCGCTGCCTTGCGGTACGCGAGGCGGGTTGGCGGTGAACAGAGTCTCGCCGCTGCGGCTTTCGATGCGGTCGATCAGGTACGGGGTGATCTTGTAGCCGCCATTGGCAAAGGTGCTCCAGCCGGTGGCGATCTCCATCGGCGTGAGGGTGGCGGTACCCAGGGCCAGCGACAGGTTGCGCGGCAGGTCCTGCTTGTTGAAGCCGAACTTGGCGATGTAGTCGATGGTGCGGTCAACGCCCATGGCCTGCAGCAGGCGGATCGATACCAGGTTACGCGACTTGTACAGCGCTTCGCGCATGCGGATCGGGCCGAGGAAGGTGTTGGTGTCGTTCTTCGGCCGCCACACTTTATCCACGGACTCGTCGACGAACACGATCGGCGCATCGTTGACCAGGCTGGACGCGGTGTAGCCGCTGTCCAGGGCCGCGCTGTAGATGAATGGCTTGAAACTCGAACCTGGCTGGCGCTTGGCCTGCATGGCACGGTTGTAGTTGCTTTGCTCGAACGAGAAGCCGCCCACCAGTGCCCGGATGGCGCCATTGTAAGGGTCCAGGGTAACCAGGGCGCTTTGTGCACCTGGCACCTGGCTGAATTTGAGCTTGCCATCCTCAAGGCGTTGCAGGCGCACCAGGTCACCGACCTGAGCCACGTCGGCCGGCGACTGCGGTGCGCGGCCCATGGAGTTGGTATTGATGAACGGGCGCGCCCATTTCATGGTGTCCCAGGCGACCTCGGCTTCCTGGCCGTCACGGGTCAAAACCCGGAGGCCGGTTTTTTCTACCTGGGTGACGATGGCCGGCTCCAGGCCGCCAAGGGTGCGCTGCTTGCCCAGTTCCTGCAGCCAGGCTGCCTGGGTGCGGCCCGGGAAGCGTGCTTCGGGGCCGCGATAGCCGTGGCGCTCATCGTAGTCGGAGAGGCCGCCGAGGATGGCCTTGTTAGCCATTTCCTGCATGTCGCTGGGCACTGTGGTGGTGACGCGGAAGCCTTCGGTGTAGGCCTCGCTGCCGTAGCGGCCGACCATTTCGGCGCGGGCCATTTCTGCAATGTAAGGCGCGTTCACTTCCGGGGTCGGCACGTGGTAACTGGCGTTCAGCGGTTCGGCCAGTGCGGCCTGGTAGCTGGCCTGGTCGATCTTGCCCAGCTTGTACATGCGGCCGAGGATCCAGTCGCGGCGCTCCTTGGCGCGCGCCGGGTTGGCCAGCGGGTTGAAACGCGACGGTGCCTTGGGCAGGCCGGCGATCATCGCCATCTGCGCCAGGCTCACGTCGCGGATCGACTTGCCGTAGTACACCTGCGCGGCGGCATCGATGCCGTAGGCGCGGTTGCCCAGGTAGATCTTGTTCACATACAGCTCAAGGATCTCGTCCTTGGTCAGTTCGCGCTCGATCTGCAGGGCCAGCAGAATTTCGTTGGTCTTGCGCGAGAAGCTGCGTTCGCTGGTCAGGAAGAAGTTCTTGGCCACCTGCATGGTGATGGTGCTGCCGCCGGTCTGGATGTGCCCAGTCTTTACCAGCTGGGTCGCGGCGCGCATCAGGCTGCTGGGGTCTACGCCATAGTGGTTGAGGAAATTGTCGTCCTCGGCTGACAGCAGTGCCTGAATGAATTGTGGGGGGATTTCCGCGAAGCGGATCGGCGAGCGGCGCATTTCGCCAAATTCGGCGATCAGTTTGCCATCGCTGCTGTACACCCTGAGGGGGATCTGCAACTGGATGCTTCTGAGGGACTCGACCGAGGGCAGGCTGGGGCTAAGATACAGAAACGCACCGCTCACACCGAGTACGAGCGCGCAGATGACTGCGACGGAAGACCACCAGAAGAACTTCAGCAGACGTATCAAGGCTTTTCGGTGTCCAGGTTGGGAGTGGATTGCACGCAGGTCCAGCGGACCAGAAAACGCTGGGCATTATAAGCATTTTTTCGCCTCTCCGGGTTACCGGCCAGGCTGCCCGTCGCCTCGATGGGCAGCCTCGGCCCAGTGTTGCCGCGGGGTCGCACCGCACAGCAAGGAGGCCGCAGTGCTAGGACGCTTTGGCAAGGATGCCGGTTCACTCGTGGGGTTGGAAATTGCCTCCGACGCCGTTCGGATACTGCAAGTGCAGCAGCGCAACCGGCGCTGGCGGGTAGTGGGTTCGGCACAAGAGCCGCTCCATTCGCCGCTTGGCGATGATTGGCGGGGCGAGTCCGGGCTGGTGGTCGCTGCATTGCAGCGTGCCTACCGGCGCAGCGGTGTCAGGCAGCGCCGGGTAGCGCTGGCGCTGTCCGCCAACCAGGTCATCTGCAAGCTGTGTCATCTGCCCGGGGAGCGGGATGGGGCAGAGATGGAGGTGCAGCTGCTGGCCGACGCTGAACGGCTGTTTCCGTTTCCGCTGGAAGACCTGGCCCTG
>NZ_JABMCN010000398.1 GCF_013179515.1 Pseudomonas sp. CM27 | reverse complement strand
TCGGCCCAGCCAAACCCGCGCACGGCGAACTCGAGCAGGGTGAGGTAATCCGGTGCCGACCAAGCCTGGCCACGGCCCTGATGCAGGCTTGGCGCGTAGGTCTTGATATATAACTGGCGTGCGTTTTCGAGGTGCTGCGTTTGCACCTGCGCAATGCCCGCCAGCGGGTGCCCGCTGGCCACGTACACGGCGAATTCCGCCTGCTCGGGCAAACGCGCCACGGCAACGTCGGCAGGGTAATTGGGCTGTGTGGCAAGAATGCCGATCTGCGCCATGCCCAGCTGGATCATTTCGATTACATCGGCATCCTCCGACGGCCCGCAGCGCAGCTCGGTGTGCGGGTAGTGCTCAGCAAACCGGGCCATTACCGCACCCTGGAAGGTAACGCTGTAGCTGTCCGACATCACCACCGACACCAGCGCCTCGACATGTTCTGCCAGCCGCACCGCCAGTGCATCGAGCTGGGCGCTGGCATCGAGAATCGCCTCGACACGCCTCAGTACCTGCCGGCCAGCCTCGTTCAGCGTGGGATGGCGGCCAGTGCGGTCAAACAGCGGGCAACCAACATCGGCCTCAAAGTTGGCGATCGCGATGCTGATAGTGGACTGGCTTTTGCGCAGCTTGCGCGCAGCGGCGGAAAAAGACCCCAGCGATGCGGCTTCGACAAACGCAACCAAGGCTTCGGGTGAGTAGCGCATGTATTGATAAAACCGATGGTAGCTATATCGCGAGTATCTGTTCTATCAAAGAAAATAGGAAGCACGACTCACGCACTGGATGGAATTTGCAATGAAAAACGTCTCTTTCACCGAACGCCTGGTTCACGCCGTCGGTTATGAAGTGTTCGCAGTGCTGCTGTGTGCGCCGCTGTTGTCCTGGGTCATGGGCAAATCGCTGGCGACAGCCGGCGCGCTGGCGGTGACCCTGTCGGTGATCGCCATGCTGTGGAATATGGTCTACAACGCGCTGATCGATCGTTATGTACAGACCGAGCGGATCCACTGGCAGGCCCGCGCGCGTTTCGCGCACGGCCTGGGCTTCGAGGCCGGCCTGGTAGTCTGGTGCCTGCCGGTGGCCGCGTGGATGCTGGATATTTCGCTTTTGCAGGCGTTCATGGTGGAGCTGGGCTTCTTCGTGATCATCCTGCCCTACACCGTGCTGTACAACTGGGCGTTCGACAAAGTCCGGCACCTGCTGATGCAGCGTCGCCTGGCCTAAGGCGTGTGCCCAACTCCCACACCAATAAAAACGGGGCATGCCATTGCTGGCATGCCCCGTTTTCAAACCGCTGAAACGACTCAGGCGACTTTGACGATCCAGCCTGCCGGTGCTTCGACATCACCGCTCTGGATGCCGGTCAGCTCGTCGTAGAGCTTCTGGGTAACCGGGCCGACCTTTTCCAGGTCGTGGAACACGTGCAGCTTGCCGTTGTACTCGATGCCGCCGATCGGGGTGATCACCGCAGCGGTACCGCAGGCACCGGCTTCGATGAAGCGGTCCAGGTTGCTGATTTCGACATCGCCTTCGATCACTTTCAGGCCCAGGCGCGATTGCGCCAGTTCCATCAGCGACAGGCGGGTGATGCCTGGCAACACCGAGGCCGATTTCGGCGTGACGAACTCGTTGTTGGCGGTGATACCGAAGAAGTTGGCCGAACCGACTTCCTCGATCTTGGTGTGAGTCAGCGGGTCGAGGTAAATGGCGTCGGCGAAGTTGGCCTTCTTGGCCTCCGCGCCTGGCTGCAGGCTGGCCGCGTAGTTACCGCCGACCTTGGCTGCGCCGGTGCCTTGCGGGGCAGCACGGTCGAAGCTGGAGATCTGGAAGTTGTGCGGCTTCATGCCGCCCTTGAAGTACGAGCCAACCGGGATGGCGAATACCGAGAAGATGAACTCGGGGGCGGTGCGCACGCCAATGTTGTCACCAGTGCCGATCACGAACGGGCGCAGGTACAGGGCGCCTTTGCCGTGCGGTGGCACGAACTTTTCGTTGGCCTTGACCACCTGCTTGCACGCTTCGATGAACACATCGGTAGGCACGTGCGGCATCAGCAGGCGGGCGCAGCTGCGCTGCATGCGGGCGGCGTTCTGGTCCGGGCGGAACAGGTTGATCGAGCCGTCCTTGCAACGGTAGGCCTTGAGGCCCTCGAAGCACTGCTGGCCATAGTGCAGCGCCGTGGAGCCTTCACTGATGTGCAGTACGTTGTCTTCGGTCAGGGTGCCCTTGTCCCACTCGCCATTGCGCCATACGGACAGGTAGCGTTTGTCGGTCTTGATGTAGTCGAAACCCAGCTTGTCCCAATTAATGCTTTCGTTGCTCATGACACCCTCATTGTCTTGCAAGTGCCCGATCGCTCGGGCTGCTGTTATATGCGCACCATGCCACCATAATACATCCGCAGCAGATCGGGAACGGCCAGTCACGAATTGAGGTTGCGAGGTGTTCACCGCAAGATTTTTAGCGCCTGTGAAATCGAGCGCCGCCCGCGCGGCGCTTCGCGGGTAAATCGGATCGCCGCACCGCCGCTCCCACATTTGCTGCAACGTACC
>NZ_JABMCN010000397.1 GCF_013179515.1 Pseudomonas sp. CM27 | reverse complement strand
CAACGCAATCGAGCCCGCTGGAACACCTGATTGCAGGAGAACGCCCATGACGCGTCATTCATTCGTGGTCGTTCTACTGACGGCACTGATCGGACTCTCGGGCTGCACGGCTCTGAGTAAAATCGGCCAAGTGATCAAGGATCCATCGGTGCCCGTCGGGGCGACCAGAGAGCATCCCACCCAAGTCGCGTTCAGCATCAATGCCAGCCCGACGCTCAACGGTAACGCGCACAGCGTCGATGTGTCAGTTGAACAGCCTGGCGTTCTGGAACCCAGTCCCTATGCCGTCAGCTTAAGCGCTGGCGACCCTTACGCCTTGACCGAAAAAGTCGGGACGCTGCTCGAATACCTCCAGGAACAGTTCCCGGGAATGTCACCCGTCGCGGTGTCAGTGGACGAGGACAATGAGCCACATCGCTCCCCCTTTGAGGAAAGCACGCCCGGCCGCTACGAAGACCCGACCGTGGTGCTGACCTTACCCCACACCGCCACCCTGGCTGGCGAGTCAATCGCCACGCCCATGGCCATCAAGATCCTTCAGCTGCGCGACGACTCGCTGCTGCGCAACAGCGTCTACGAACTGCTGGACAAGGATCCGGCCAAGGCGCTGCGCAGCACCTACATTCGCGATGACGACTACCTGCTGCGACCTGGCCAGTTCAAGTTCATCCCCTTTGCGCCCATCGAGCCCGAAACCCGTTTCGTCGCAGTTATCGCCGACTACCGCAACCAGGAGAACGCCACATGGAGCCAGGTGCTGCGTATTCCGCCGCGCGGCCACCAGATCATCCTGTCTGTATTGCTCAACGACTCGCAGGTCCTGCTCAAGGAAGAAGACTGATGGCAGCCCAGTCCTTCTCATTTACTCACGCTGACACGGAGCGCTCATGAGTACACGAAACCCCGTCCTGTGGCCTGAAGGCCTGTTCGTCAAACCGCAGCATTTCCAACAGGCGGCCCGGGCCGCCGAAGCGGCCCTGCATCAGCGCCTTGGCAGCCTGAACGCAGCCTTCTATGGCTTCAGCGAACTGCAGGTGAATGATGAGTATCTGAGCCTTGGCAAGATCGCCATCACCCGCGCGCGGGGCATCATGCCGGACGGCACGGTGTTCGATATCCCTGCTGACCTGCCGCCACCCCCACCGCTGGAAATCGAGGACGACGGCGCCAAAGACAGCGAGATTTTCCTGTGCCTGCCGCTGCGTACCGAAGGTGGCCGCGAGGTGAGCTGGCCTGACAATACCGCCAACTTCCGTTACAGCGCGCAGGCAGTGGAAATTAAGGACACGCACAGCGTCGACGGCGACCTGGTGCAGGTTGACCTGGCAGTGCCAAACCTGCAACTCAAACGCAAAGCTGACGATAGCAGCGCTTACACACGGCTGGCCCTGGCACGCATATTGGAACGCCGCCCCGATGGCAGCCTGCAACTGGACGAAGGGTTCTATCCCACCAGTGTCTCGGTACGCGCCATACCGGCACTGCAACGCTTTCTGGAGGAGATCACAAACACTCTGCGCGAACGTGCGCGCAACCTTGCCGCCCGCATCGGTGCCTCAGGTCAGTCGGGTATCGCCGACATCCGCGACTTCAACTTGCTCCAGGCCATGAACCGCTGGTGGCCGTGCTTCCAGCATCTGGCCAGGCAAGGCCAGACGCACCCCGAGCAGCTTTATCTGTACATGAGTCAAGCCTGTGGTGAGTTCGTCACCTTCACCGACGAGGCCCGTCTGCCGCAGGAATACCCTGTCTATCGCCACACAGCGTTGCGCACTTCGTTCAAACCTTTGGAAGACACGCTGCGCCGCGCGCTGAGCACGGTACTTCAGCCGCGCGCCGTGTCGCTGCCATTGGAAACTTTGAAGTACGGATTGATGCAGACCACGCTGGACGACCGTCGCCTGATCGATCAAGCCGACTTCATCCTGGCAGTGCGCGCCAATCTGCCACCGCAAACGCTGCGCCAGATGTTTGTGCAGAAGGCCAAAGTCGTTTCGCTGGAAGCGTTGAACGAGGTCGTGCCGCTGCAACTGCCGGGTATTCCACTGGTGCCGCTACCCGTGGCGCCACGGGACCTGCCTTTCCATGCAGGCTTCGCCTACTTCGAACTGGACCGCCGCGACCCGAGCTGGGCGGGCATGAAAGGCTCAAATGGCTTCGGTATTCATGTCGCGGGCGAGTTCCCGGGGCTTGAGCTGCAGTTCTGGGCAGTCAGGAGTGAATGACATGACGAACGATCACCGCAATGACGAAGATATCGCTGAGACGATCGTGGCTTCGATGCGACGCGTGAAGAAAGAGGCTGAGGAAGCCAAATCACAGGCAAGTGACGCCCTTCCTGACCTAGATGTTGAAGAAAAACACGCTGAACACCAAGGCTACCCAGCCGACCCAGACTTCCAGCTACGAGGCGGCTTCGCAAACCTGATGCTGGATGCCGCCGCACCCTTGTTCGGCTTGGTCATACGCCTGCGCACCCTGGATGAATTACCCAACATCAAGGACGTGCACCGGCAGGTACGCAACCAGATCGACAACATCAGGGAAGAAATGCGCCAGCACGGCTACGAGCACACTCAGCTGCTGGCCTACT
>NZ_JABMCN010000396.1 GCF_013179515.1 Pseudomonas sp. CM27 | reverse complement strand
CCAGGTCGAGGTTGTCCACGGCGGCAAAGTCGCCGTAGTGCTTGTTCAGGCCGCGCAGGCTGACCAGGGTCTTGCCGTGCGCGTTGTCGTTGATCACTGCACTCATTGTTGTTTTCTCCGCGCGCTCAGGCGTTGACTTCGGTGCGCCGGCGCAAGGCGGCGGCAATGAACATGACAAGCAGCGACAGGCCGATCAGCAGGGTCGAGGCCACGGCGATGACCGGGCTCAGGTCCTGGCGCAGGGTGGTCCACATCTTCACAGGCAGGGTCTGCAGGTCGGGGCTGGCCATCATCACGCTCAGCACCACCTCATCCCACGACACCAGAAAGGCGAACAGGCCGCCGGCGATCATGCCCGGGCGAATGGCCGGGAATGTCACCTTGAAGATCGCCTGCAACCGCGAAGCGCCGCAGATCACCGCAGCATCTTCGATCGACTGGTCGAACAGCTTCAGCGAGTTGATGATCGAGATGATGGTGAAGGGCAGGGCGACGATCACGTGGCTGACCACAAAAGCGAACAGCGTGCCGGTGTAGCCGAGCTTGAGGAACAGCGCGTACACCGCCACCGCGATGATCACCAGCGGCACAATCATCGGCATGGTGAACAGCCCGTACAGCAGCTCGCGGCCGGGGAAGCGGCCACGCACCAAGGCGAACGCGCTGGGCAGGCCCAGCAGCACGGCGGCGATGGTGGTCAGCACGGCCACTTTCAGGCTGGCCAGTGCGGCGTCCATCCACTCCGGGTTGGAGAAGAACTGGCCGTACCATTTGAAGGTCCAGCCCGGCGGCGGGAACACCAGCCATTGCGACGAGCCGAACGACAGCAACACGATGAACACCACCGGCAGCAGCAGGAAGGCCGCGATGACCCCGGTGGTCAGGTACAGGCCGGTACGCAGCGGGCGGCCCATGGCATTGGGAGACAGGAGCATGGTGGTTTACCTCGCGTTGCCGACCGGGGATTCCGGCTGCAGCTTCAGGTACAGGTAGAAAAGCACCAGGGTGATCAACACCAACAGTGCGGCAGCGGCGCTGGCCATGCCCCAGTTAAGGAACGACTGCACCTGCTGGATGATGAATTCGGGCAGCATCATGTTCTGCGCACCGCCCAGCAGCGCCGGGGTGACGTAGTAACCGAGCGACATCACGAACACCATCAGCGCCCCGGAGAACAGCCCCGAACGGCACAGCGGCAGGAACACCTTCCAGAAATTGGTCCACGGGCTGGCGCCACAGATGGAGCCGGCCTGCAGCACCATCGGGTCGATCGCGTGCATGGTCGCCTGCAGCGGCAGCACGATGAACGGGATCATGATGTAGCTCATGCCGATCACCACGCCGGTCAGGTTGTGCACCATTTCCAGCGGCGCATCGATGATGCCCATTGCCATCAACGCCTTGTTGATCACCCCCGAGCTTTGCAGCAGCACCAGCCACGAATAGGTGCGTGCCAGCAGGCTCGTCCACATCGACAGCAGCACGATGTTCAGCAGCCAGCGACCCCAGCCCTTGGGCACCAGGGTGATGGCCCAGGCCAGCGGGAAGCCCAGCAGCACACTGATCAGGGTGACCACGCCGGCCACCGAGAAGGTGTTGAACAGCACCCGTGCGTAGGCCGAGTTGGCGAACAGCTGCTCGTAATTGCCCAGCCCTGGCGTTGGTTCCAATACCCCGCGCAGCAACAGACTGACCAGCGGGGCGAAGAAGAACAGTCCCAGGAACAGCAGTGCCGGCAGCAGGTTGCGGCTGCCTTTCCAGCGCTGGCTCAGGCTGACGCGGCGAGGGGCCGTTCCCGGGGCGCCGGTGCCGCTGGGGGCACCTTGCGCGTTATGCAGGGCGTTGATGGCGACTTTCATTTGACCAACCACTCATTCCAGCGCGCGGCGATGGCCTGGCCGTTCTTGGCCCAGTAGGCGAAGTCCAGGGTGACCTGGTCCTGGGCGTAGGCGGTCGGCAGGTTGGGGGCGAGGTCTTTGTCCAGCTTGGCCACGCTGTCCACGTTCACCGGCGCATAGGCTGTCTTGTTGGCGAACTCGGCCTGGCCTTCGGCACTGCTGGCATTGGCCAGGAACTTCATTGCCGCGTCCTTGTTTTTGGCGCCCTTGGGAATGACCAGGAAGTCGGCCATGACCAGGTTCTGCTTCCAGCTCACGCCCACCGGGGCGCCATCTTGCTGCAGGGCGTAGACGCGGCCGTTCCAGAACTGGCCGAGCGAGGCTTCACCCGAGGCCAGCAGTTGCTGCGACTGGGCGCCACCGCCCCACCAGACGATGTCTTTCTTGATGGTGTCGAGCTTCTTGAAGGCGCGGTCCAGGTCCAGCGGGTAGAGCTTGTCGGGCGTTACGCCGTCGGCCAGCAGGGCCAGTTCCAGCACGCCGGGGCTGGGCCATTTGTACAGGGCGCGCTTGCCGGGGTAGGTCTTGGTGTCGAACAGCGCGGTCCAGTCGACCGGCTTGTTGGCGCCCAGCTTGCCTTCGTTGTAGCCGAGCACGAAGGAGAAGAAGAACGAGCCGACGCCATGGTCGGAGACGAACCGCGGGTCGATCTTGTCGCGCTTGATCTGGTTGAAGTCCAGGGGTTCGAGCAGGCCTTCGCTGGCGGCGCGCAGGGCAAAGTCGGCTTCCACGTCGACCACG
>NZ_JABMCN010000395.1 GCF_013179515.1 Pseudomonas sp. CM27 | reverse complement strand
CCAGGTGCTGCTCGACGGCCTGGGCTACCAGACCAAACAGACCAGCGCTTCGCAGCAGATCATCTTTGCCGGTATCCGCGACAAACGCCTGGACATGTTCCTGGGTTACTGGAACCCGATCATGACCCAGACCATTACCCCGTTCGTCGATGCCGGGCAGGTCAAGGTGCTCGACAAGCCGAGCCTGGAAGATGCGAGGGCAACCCTGGCAGTGCCGAAGTATCTGGCAGACAAGGGTCTGAAGACCTTCGCCGATATCCACAAGTTCGAAAAGGAGCTGGGCGGGAAAATCTACGGCATCGAGCCAGGTTCCGGCGCCAACACCCAGATCAAGGCGATGATCGCCAAGAACCAGTTCGGCCTGGGCAAGTTCCAGCTGGTCGAGTCCAGCGAGGCGGGCATGCTTGCCGCCGTCGACCGCGCCGTGCGACGCAAGGAGGCGGTGGTGTTCTTCGGCTGGGCCCCGCACCCGATGAACGTGAACATCGACATGGCCTACCTGGGCGACAGCCAGGACGCCCTGGGCCCTGACGAAGGCCGTGCCACAGTGTGGACGGTGACCGCGCCAGACTACGCCGACCGCTGCCCCAACGCCCACCGCCTGCTGGCCAACCTGAACTTCAGCGCCGAGGACGAGAGCCGCATGATGCAGCCGCTGCTCGACCACAAGGATGCGCTGGAATCGGCCCGCCAGTGGCTCAAGGACCACCCCGAGGACAAAGCCCGCTGGCTGGAAGGTGTGACTACCTTCGACGGCAAGCCGGCTGCGGACAACCTCAAGCTCACCGCCAACTGACAGGTCCCTTTCGCAGCACAAGGCTGCTCCTACAGGTGTAAGGCTCAGGGTCACTGCTGACCCTGTGGGAGCGGGCATGCCCGCGAAAAGGCCAGCACAGACAACACAAGGAACCGATCCATGAACCACGACGTCATCATCACCTGCGCCCTCACCGGCGCCGGCGACACTGCTTCAAAGAGCCACCTGGTCCCGGTCACTCCCAAACAGATCGCCGAGTCTGCCGTCGAAGCCGCCAAGGCCGGCGCCACCGTGGTCCACTGCCATGTCCGCGACCCACAAACCGGCCGCTTCAGCCGCGATGTAGCGCTGTACCGCGAAGTCATGGAGCGCATCCGCGAGGCCGATGTCGACATCATCGTCAACCTCACCGCCGGCATGGGCGGTGACCTGGAAATCGGCCCAGGCGAATCGCCGATGGAATTCGGCCCCGGCACCGACCTGATCGGCCCGCTGGAACGCCTGGCCCACGTTGAAGCATTGCTGCCTGAAATCTGCACCCTCGACTGCGGCACTCTCAACTTCGGTGATGGCAACTCGATCTACGTTTCCACCCCGGCGCAACTGCGCGCAGGCGCCAAGCGCATTACCGAACTGGGCGTGAAGGCCGAACTGGAGATCTTCGACACCGGGCACCTGTGGTTCGCCAAGCAGATGATGAAAGAAGGCCTGCTCGAAGACCCGCTGTTCCAACTGTGCCTGGGCATCCCGTGGGGCGCGCCGGCCGACACCACCACCATGAAAGCCATGGTCGACAACCTGCCGGCCAACGTCACCTGGGCCGGCTTCGGCATCGGCCGCATGCAGATGCCGATGGCCGCGCAGGCGGTGTTGCTCGGCGGTAACGTGCGGGTGGGCCTTGAAGACAACCTGTACCTGGACAAGGGCGTGCTGGCCAGCAACGGCCAGCTGGTCGAGCGCGCGAGCGAAATCATTGCCCGCCTGGGTGGCCGCGTGCTCACCCCGGCTGAGGGCCGGGAAAAGATGAACCTCAACCGCCGCTGATGCCCTTCTGGAGCCCTGATATGCCCTTCATCACCGAGATCAAGACCTTCGCTGCCCTGGGTAGCGGCGTAATCGGCAGCGGCTGGGTTGCCCGCGCCCTGGCCCACGGCCTGGACGTAGTCGCCTGGGACCCTGCCCCCGGCGCCGAGCAAGCGCTGCGCAAGCGTATCGCCAACGCGTGGCCGGCCCTGGAGAAACAAGGCCTCGCCCCAGGTGCAGCCCAAGATCGCCTGAAGTTCGTTGCCACCATCGAAGAATGCGTACGCGATGCCGACTTCATTCAGGAAAGTGCACCAGAGCGGCTGGACCTGAAGCTCGACCTGCACGCAAAAATCAGCGCCGCCGCCAAGCCCGACGCGATCATCGGCAGCAGCACCTCTGGCCTTCTGCCCAGCGAGTTCTACGAATCCGCCATTCACCCAGAGCGTTGTGTGGTCGGCCACCCGTTCAACCCGGTTTACCTGCTACCACTGGTGGAAATCGTTGGCGGCAATCAAACCTCGCCAGCGGCCATCGAGGCTGCAAAAACCATCTACACCGCACTGGGCATGCGCCCGTTGCATGTGCGCAAGGAAGTGCCCGGCTTTATTGCCGACCGCCTGCTCGAAGCGCTGTGGCGCGAGGCCTTGCATCTGGTCAATGACGGCGTGGCGACTACCGGCGAGATCGACGACGCGATCCGCTTTGGCGCCGGCCTGCGCTGGTCGTTCATGGGTACGTTTCTCACCTACACCCTGGCCGGTGGCGATGCCGGCATGCGCCACTTCATGTCGCAATTCGGCCCAGCCCTGAAGCTGCCGTGGACCTACCTGCCAGCGCCGGAGCTGACCGACCAATTGATCGACGACGTGGTCGACGGCACCTCGGAACAATTGGGGGATCGCAGCATCGCCGCGCTGGAGCGCTATCGTGATGACACCCTGCTGGCGGTGCTGGAGGCGG
>NZ_JABMCN010000394.1 GCF_013179515.1 Pseudomonas sp. CM27 | reverse complement strand
CCAGGGCCTTTTCGTGGATACCAAGCGCCTTGTCGAAGCTGATGCTCATGTCGGGGAAACCTTCGGAGGTTGACCGGAATATCGTTGAGCAAGGTATAGCAAGGGCTGTGCCAACCACTGCAAAGCCTGGAAACACTGGGCTGCGAGGCAGCGTTCGGTGGGCTTGATGCCAGAAAAGCGGCAAAGGCCTTCCGCCTTGTGCGGCGAAAGCGGCAATTGCCGGGCGGCAAGAGCGGCAAACCAAAAAATTGACGTCGGCACCGCGCCGCCTGCATCGCCGGCAAGCCAGCTCCCACAGGGCCAGCACAGGCCTCAGCATTTGTGCAGTACTTGTGGGAGCTGGTTTGCCGGCGATAAGGCCCTGACAGGCAACAAAAAGGCCGGCAATTGTCGCTGCCGGCCTTTGGGCTTACTTGGCCTGGTAGATGATCCCCGGGCTGCACTGCACCATCTGGTAATGGTCCGGCAACCCGTTCAGCGCCTCCGAAGCCCCCAGGAACAGGTACCCGCCCGGCTTCAGGGTACTGTGAATGCGCAACAGAATGTCGCGCTTCACCTGCGCCGAGAAGTAGATCAGCACGTTGCGGCAAAACACGATGTCGAACTTGCCCAGGCTGGCATAACTGTCCAGCAGGTTGAACGAGCGGAATTCGACCCGGCTGCGAATCGCCGGTTTCACTGCCCAGCGCCCGGCCCCCTTGGGGTCGAAGTAACGTTGCAGGCGCTCCTGCGACAGGCCGCGGGCAATCGCCAGGCTGTCGTACTCGCCGGTCTTGCAGTTGTTCAGCATGGTGCCGGACAGGTCGGTGGCAACAATTTGCGCCCCCATCTTCAGCTGGCCAAGGTTGCTGCGCTCGAATTCGTCGATGGCCATCGAGATGGAATACGGCTCCTGCCCCGACGAACAGGCCGCCGACCACATGCGCAGGCGCTGGCCGGGGTTGTTGCGGATGAACTCGGGGATCACCTTGTTCTTCAGCACTTCGAACGGGTAGGTATCGCGAAACCACAAGGTCTCGTTGGTGGTCATGGCATCGACCACCTGCTCGCGCAAACCGCTGCGCGGCTGGGTCTGGATGCGCTGCACCAGCTCGCCCAGGCTCTTGATGCCCTGTTGTTCCATCAGCTTGTTGAGACGGCTGGAAACCAGATACTGCTTGTTCTCGCCCAGCAGGATGCCACAGGCTTTCTCCAGGAAGACCCGGAACTGTTCGAAATCCAAATTACCCGTAGACACTACTTTGCCGCCTCTTTTCAATCACTGGTGCCGGGGCGTACCCCGGCTGCTTCAATGCGCTGCCTTGATCCGGTCGACCACCCGCTGGGCCAGATCGTCCGGCTTGAACTTGGCCAGGAAGTCATCGGCACCGACCTTCTTGACCATCGCCTGGTTGAACACCCCGGAAAGCGAAGTATGCAGGCAGATGTGCAATTTTTGCATGCGTGGGTCGCTGCGGATCTCTGCCGTTAGCGTATAGCCGTCCATTTCCGGCATTTCAATGTCCGAGATCATCATCAGGAACTCTTCTTCCGGCTTTTTCCCCTCATCCACCAGCTGGCGCAGGTAGTTCAGGGCCTGACGGCCGTCATTGAGTGCCACCACCTCGACCCCCACGGTCTGCAGGCAACGGCTGACCTGCTTGCGCGCCACCGATGAATCGTCGACGGTCAGCACCCGCAACAGCACAGCCTTGTCCTGGGTTTCGGCATCGATCACCCCGACCGACACCGACTCGGACGACGGCGACACTTCGGCCAGCACCTTTTCCACGTCGATGATCTCGACCATGCGGTTGTCCACCCGGGTCACCGCCGTCAGGTAGTGGTCGCGGCCGGTCCCCTTGGGTGGCGGGTGGATTTCTTCCCAGTTCATGTTGACGATGCGCTCTACCGAGTGCACCAGGAAACCCTGGGTCTTGGTGTTGTACTCGGTGATGATCACGAAGCTGTTGCGCGTCTCTTCCTCCAACGGCCGCAACCCGGTGGCCATCGACAAGTCGAGGATCGGGATGGTCGCCCCGCGAATGTTGGCAACGCCACGCACCACGGGGTGCGCCTTGGGCAGCAGGGTCAGTGCAGGGCACTGCAGCACTTCCCTGACCTTGAATACGTTGATGCCGTACAGCTGTTGGCCATTGAGGCGGAACAGCAGCAATTCCAGGCGATTCTGCCCCACCAGCTGCGTGCGCTGGTTGACCGAATCCATAACACCCGCCATGCCAGACTCCTTTACATTTCAGCCTTTGGTTGCAACTCAGGTAGCGAGTCGGCACGGGCTTTGCTTTTTTGAGCGCCATGCACACGAAAACGACATTTTTCCGACGATTGACGCACCTGCTGACTGGCTTGCTGGCAACCCTGTGCCTGCTGGTGCCCGGCGTTCGCACGGTAGCGGACGCGTTCACCTTGCCTGAACAGCTTATCGGTGTCACCCAAGGGTTTCTTGAATTCACCGTCGAAGATTATCTGGCCACCACCCAGACAGCCGGCCGCTACGAAATCCAGGTCAACCCGCTGGACCCGCGCCTGCGCATGCCGCTGTGCAGCCAGCAGCTGGACGCCTCGCTGGAAAGCCCCGCGCTACCGCTGGGCCGGGTGACAGTGCGGGTACGCTGTGACAGCGCCGCACCGTGGACGGTGTTTGTGCCGGCTACCGTGCGCCTGTTCCGCGACGTGGTAGTGGTAACCCGCCCGCTCAAGCGTGACAACGTGGTGGGCGAAGGCGACGTGGCCCTGCGCGAGC
>NZ_JABMCN010000393.1 GCF_013179515.1 Pseudomonas sp. CM27 | reverse complement strand
GATGCCCAGCACGCCATCGTGGTTGACCGGCACCCCGTAACCGCCGGTAAAGACTTCCTTGAGGGTATACAACGGGCTGGTGCCGATATCGCCATACACCACCCCGACCGCCGCCACGAGCAGGCCCACCGACCGCGCCGCACCCTGCTTGCCCTCGTGCCCGCCCTCAGCGTGACTGCTTGCCTGAAACATCGACCACTCCCGCACGCGGCCATCACGGCCCTTGATATTCAATCTGCCGCCAAGCGCTCGCAGGCACCTTGACGTAAAGGCGCGAAGCATAGCGCAGCGTTCGTCGTATTTCTGCTGGTCAAGCGCCCCTGCGCTCGCTAGAATTGCGCACTTTTTGATCAGAGGCGCAAAAAAGCGCCCGTCAAGCTCGCCCCCGATTCCGGCCGGGCGACCTGCATTCAATACCGAGGTTAGTCATGTCCACCACGCCCGCCACCCCCAAGGTAGGTTTCGTAAGCCTGGGTTGCCCAAAAGCCCTGGTCGATTCCGAGCGCATCCTTACCCAGCTGCGCATGGAAGGCTATGAAGTCGTGCCCACCTACGAGGACGCCGACGTGGTGGTGGTCAACACCTGCGGCTTCATCGACAGCGCCAAGGCCGAGTCGCTGGAAGTGATCGGCGAAGCGATCAAGGAAAACGGCAAGGTCATCGTCACCGGCTGCATGGGTGTCGAAGAAGGCAGCATCCGTGACGTGCACCCCAGCGTGCTGTCGGTCACCGGCCCACAGCAGTACGAGCAGGTGGTCAACGCCGTGCACGAAGTGGTACCGCCGCGCCAGGACCACAACCCGCTGATCGACCTGGTGCCACCACAGGGCATCAAGCTGACCCCGCGTCACTACGCGTACCTGAAAATTTCCGAAGGCTGCAACCACAGCTGCAGCTTCTGCATCATTCCGTCGATGCGCGGCAAGCTGGTCAGCCGCCCGGTGGGCGAAGTGCTGAGCGAAGCCGAGCGCCTGGTCAAGGCCGGGGTCAAGGAGATCCTGGTAATCTCCCAGGACACCAGCGCCTACGGCGTCGACGTCAAGTACAAGACCGACTTCTGGAACGGCCGCCCGGTCAAGACCCGCATGCTGGAGCTGTGCGAGGCCCTGAGCAGCCTGGGTGCCTGGGTTCGCCTGCACTATGTGTATCCGTACCCGAACGTCGACGACGTGATCCCGCTGATGGCCGCCGGCAAGATCCTGCCGTACCTGGACATCCCGTTCCAGCACGCCAGCCCGAAAGTGCTCAAGTCGATGAAGCGCCCGGCCTTCGAAGACCGTACCCTGGCGCGTATCAAGAACTGGCGCGAGCAGTGCCCGGAGCTGGTAATACGCTCCACCTTCATCGTCGGCTTCCCTGGCGAGACCGAGGAAGACTTCCAGTACCTGCTGGACTGGCTGACCGAGGCGCAGCTGGACCGCGTGGGCTGCTTCCAGTATTCGCCAGTCGAGGGCGCCCCGGCCAACGACCTGGGCCTGGAAGAGGTGCCGGATGACGTCAAGCAGGAACGTTGGGACCGCTTCATGGCCCACCAGCAGGCCATCAGCACGGCGCGCCTGCAACTGCGTATCGGCAAGGAAATCGAAGTATTGATCGATGAAGTCGAGGAGCAGGGTTCGGTTGGCCGCAGCTTCTTTGATGCCCCTGAAATCGACGGCAGCGTGTTCATCGACGGCGACCATGGCTTCAAGCCAGGCGACAAGGTCCGTTGCCGTGTGGTGGATGCCGACGAATACGATATGTGGGCTGAGCCTGTCTGACGGGTCTGAAAGCTGAAAAAGCCCCCGCCCCGGCACTCCCCGCCAGGAATGTCCGGGGCAGGGGCTTTTTTTGTCAGAACGTGTGAAACAGCATCAGGCCGCCCTCGGCATCCGGGCTGGCGTCCGAGAACCCCTTGACCGCGTAGAGCTGGACCTTCCACTGCTGGTTGAGCTTGTGGGTCAGGAACAGGGTGAGCTCCTGGATCTGCGACCCCGTCGAGACCACTTTCTGCCGCCAGTCGTAGGAGGCGCCTGCCGACGTGCCTGTAGCCACAGGTATGGCGAAGCCGAGGCTGACAAATACCGGGTCGTCAAAATCGCTGTCGGGCGGGTCGCCGAACTTTTTCCAGCCCAAAGTTGCGAAGCCGGTGACAGGGCCGAAGGCCTTGGCGATGTCGACCTGGGCGGTGTAGTCGTACTCACCGGTGCCCAGGCACTGATCTTCATCGGCAGTGGGGAATTTGATCTTGCCGATCAGGTCGAGCATCACGCCGCCATCGTTGCCATCGAGCAGGGCATAACCGGCGCTGGCAACGGTATCGCCCAGCCCGCTTTCGACATTGCGGCAGCCACCGGGCAAGGGGTCGCCATTGGGGCCTACTTCGGGGTTGGTGATGCGCAGCCAGGGCACGGTGACCTTGTAGGTCATGGGCCCGGTTTCATATTTACCGACCACGGGAACGTACCAGATCTCCGAAGTGGTGCCGGTGCCATAGTCGCCGCTCGAATAGTCCATGCCCATGGCGGCGCTAAAGGTATCGGCCAAGGCCGGCGCACTGATACAAGACAGCAAGCAGGCGAAAACAGGAAGCGCGGGTCTCATCTGCACCTCAGTACCCTTCGGGTATGTGATCGGACTTACCCAGCCTAGTTGCCTAACGCCCGGATCGCTCTGGATGCTCTGTTTTTTCGGGCTTCTCGACTTTTTCCACCACCTTTTCTACTTTCTCTACTTTCTCTACTTTCTCTACTTTCTCTACTTTCTCTACTTTCTCTAC
>NZ_JABMCN010000392.1 GCF_013179515.1 Pseudomonas sp. CM27 | reverse complement strand
AAGACGCGCAGTGGCATCTTGTGGTCGCGGCACAGACAGATTGCCGTCAGGTCCATCACACCCAGCTTGCGATCCAGCACTTCATCGTAGGTCAGATGATCGAACTTCTCGGCATGCGGGTCCTTGAATGGATCTGCAGTGTATACACCATCGACCTTGGTTGCCTTCAATACCACATCGGCATCGATTTCGATGGCGCGCAGGCAAGCGGCAGAGTCGGTGGTGAAGAACGGGTTGCCAGTACCGGCAGCGAAGATTACGACTTCCTTGGCGTTGAGGTGGCGCATGGCCTTGCGGCGATCATAATGATCGGTCACGCCAACCATGGAGATCGCCGACATGACGATGGCGGTGATGTTTGCCCGCTCCAGCGCGTCGCGCATGGCCAGGCCATTCATCACGGTGGCCAGCATGCCCATGTGGTCGCCGGTAACGCGGTCCATGCCGGCTGCACTGAGCGCCGCACCACGGAACAGGTTGCCACCACCGATCACCAGGCCTACCTGGACACCGATGCCGACCAGCTGGCCGACTTCCAGCGCCATGCGATCCAGGACCTTGGGGTCGATCCCGAACTCTTCCGAGCCCATCAGGGCCTCGCCGCTAAGTTTGAGTAGAATGCGTTTATAGCGAGCCTGATGACCACTGCCCTGCTGAGCCATTGCGAATCTCTCCTGCGGCGTTTGTAAAATTCTGGCGGGCTTCTTGAGCCTGCGTATAACTCTAATGTGACGCAGCGACTGCGTCAGCGAGCAACGGCCTTGTAAACCGCTCCCGCTTTGACAAAGAGGCTGCGCGCGTGAGCGGGCAGCCTCTTTGTGGCGACAGACGGGGCTGTCTTACTGCTTGGCAGCAGCCAGCTGGGCGGCAACTTCTTCAGCGAAGTTGTCGACCGGCTTCTCGATGCCTTCGCCTACTTTGAAGTAGGTGAACGAAACGATTTCAGCACCGGCTTTCTTGGCCAGCTCGCCGACCTTGACTTCCGGGTTCATGACGAAAGCTTGCTCTTTCAGCGAGGCTTCGGCCTTGAACTTGGTGATACGACCGTTGATCATGTTCTCAACGATGTTTTCCGGCTTGCCGGCGATCTTGTCAGCGTTCAGCTGCAGGAAGACGGCCTTCTCGCGCTCGATGGCTTCGGCGGAGATTTCCGACGAATCCAGGAACTCCGGGTTCGAAGCGGCAACGTGCATGGCGATGTTCTTGGCCAGTTCGACGTCGCCGCCTTTCAGGACAACGACAGCACCGATCTTGTTGCCGTGCAGGTAGGCACCGACAACGTCACCCTCAACGCGCACCAGGCGACGGATGTTGACGTTCTCGCCTACCTTGGCAACCAGGGCTTCACGAGCAGCTTCACGCGAAGCGATCAGCGGAGCGGCGTCGGTCAGCTTCTGGGCGAAGGCTTCTTCGAGGCTTTCGGCGACGAAGGTCTTGAAGTCGTCTTGCAGGGCCAGGAAGTCGGTCTGCGAGTTCACTTCCAGCAGGACGGCGGATTTACCGTCGGTCTTGACGGCGATAGCGCCTTCAGCAGCGACGTTGCCAGCCTTTTTGGCGGCCTTGATGGCGCCCGAGGCACGCATGTCGTCAATGGCTTTTTCGATGTCGCCGCCAGCCTTTTCCAGGGCTTTCTTGCAATCCATCATGCCTTCGCCGGTACGCTCGCGCAGTTCTTTGACCAGCGCTGCAGTAATTGCTGCCATTTCAAAATCCTCTTGGAAAGTTTTTCAACCATTCCACCCGTTGCTCACGGGCGTTCAATTCTGCAAATCCGCTGTTTTTGACTCAGCGGGCCCATGATGCGGGGCCGATGCTGACAGCAGGATTTCAAGGTGGCAAAAAGGGGGCAGAGCCCCCTTTTTGCGTGCCAAGTCGACGCTAGCGTCTAATTACTCGGCAGCAGGTGCAGCCGCTTCTTCAGCGTAGACTTCGGTGCCGCCAGCAACGTGGTTGCGGCCGCGGATGATGGCGTCAGCCATCGAAGTCATGTACAGCTCGATAGCGCGAATGGCGTCATCGTTACCTGGGATGATGTAGTCAACACCTTCCGGGCTGCTGTTGGTATCGACAACGCCGATAACCGGGATACCCAGCTTGTTGGCTTCGGTGATCGCGATGCGCTCGTGATCAACGTCGATAACGAACAGGGCATCAGGCAGACCGCCCATGTCCTTGATACCACCCAGGCTGCGGTCCAGTTTTTCCAGATCGCGCGAACGCATCAGGGCTTCTTTCTTGGTCAGCTTGGCAAAGGTGCCATCTTCGGCCTGGGTTTCCAGGTCGCGCAGACGCTTGATCGAAGCACGAATGGTCTTGTAGTTGGTCAGCATGCCGCCCAACCAGCGGTGGTCAACGTATGGCGAACCGGCGCGAGCAGCTTGCTCGGCCACGATCTTGCCGGCGGAACGCTTGGTACCGACGAACATGATCTTGTTCTTGCCCTGAGCCAGACGCTCTACGAACGCCAGGGCGTCGTTGAACATTGGCAGGGTTTTTTCCAGGTTGATGATGTGAATCTTGTTACGCGCGCCGAAAATGTACTTGCCCATTTTCGGGTTCCAGTAACGGGTCTGGTGGCCGAAGTGCACACCGGCCTTCAGCATATCGCGCATATTGACTTGGGACATGATAGTTCCTTGGTAAGTCGGGTTGGGCCTCCACGCATCCCAATGACCAACCCGCGATTCCGAAGAGATCGGGGCACCCAGGTCATCGTGTCGACACGTGTGTGGGTTTGAAGCTCACGGGGTCATCCCCGAAAGCGGCGCATTTTATACCACAGACCGCGAGCGAACGGAACCCGAATACTGTTG
>NZ_JABMCN010000391.1 GCF_013179515.1 Pseudomonas sp. CM27 | reverse complement strand
GGATGCGGCGTACATTGATTTCGGCAAGCCGACGCAGAAGGCCATCGCCCAGGCGCATCCCGACGAGCTGGAGAAGCTGGGCTTCGCCGCAGGCTCTATGGGGCCGAAGGTGCAGGCCGCCTGCGACTTTGCCCGCAACACCGGCAAGGTGGCGGTTATCAGCTCGCTGGAAAACATCGAGGATATCGTCAAGGGCACTGCCGGCACCCGGGTTTCCACCGCGAAGCCGGGGATAAGCTACCGTTGAATGCAGCGGGCGGGCCTGCGTGGCCCGCCGTTTTCGACCTTCCAAAGGAGCCTGCCATGGCCCAGTACCAGTCCGGTCATGTACACATCGAGCGCACTGCGCTGAACAGCAGCGACCACAGCTACGACCTCAACATTCAGTACGAAGCGGCGCAGGATCCCAGGGAAGGACGTGGCATTCAGTTTCACATGCATGGCAGCATCGAAGGCAAGCCGGTGGACGAAAAGTTTTTCCTGCCCAAGGATCAGGTGTTGCCCAGTTTCCTGATGGTGCTGAGCCGCAAGGCCCAGGCCCATCTGGCGCCACCAAAGAAATTCGAAACCCTTGGTTCACCGCACAAGATCTATGACCTGATGTTCGAAGACATTCGCACCAAGCTGGATGTGAAATCCGGTGACCCGATCAAGCCAGAACATCTGGAGTGAGCACCAGAATCGGGGGCTGCTTTGCAGCCCTTTGCGACACAAGGCCGCTGCTACAGATATAGCGCGACGCTTGAAACCGGCGCGCAGCCTGTAGGAGCGGCCTTGTGTCGTGATAGGGCCGCAAAGCGTCACCAGCGCTGTTAAGGCATACTACCGCCCTCCCTGGCCACCACTTCACCGTACCCATGCGCATCCACGTCAGCTTCATCGACCGCGTCGGCATCACCCAGGAAGTCCTTGCCCTGCTCGGTGCCCGCCACCTCAATCTGGACGCCGTGGAGATGGTCCCGCCGAACGTCTACATCGACGCCCCGACCCTCAGCCCCGCCGTACTTGAAGAGCTGCACGACGCACTGTTCGAAGTACATGGCGTGCAGTCGGTGGACGTGGTCGACATCCTCCCCGGCCAGCGCCGTCACCTGCAGCTCGATGCCCTGCTTGCCGCCATGAGCGACCCGGTACTGGCGGTAGACAGCGCTGGCAAGGTACTGCTGGCCAACCCGGCGCTGATCGAACTGTGCGGCCGCGAATCAGCCGGGCGTTCGGTGGGCGAGCTGTTCGACGACCCGGCGCTGCTGCAAGCGCTGCTGGACAACAATTTCCACCTGCCGATGCGTGAGATGCAACTGAACGGCCAAAGCCTGTTGCTGGACGCCATGCCGATCACCAACGCCGGTGGCCTGCTGACGCTGTACCCGCCGACCCGCATGGGTGAACGCCTGTCGGCCCTGCACCACGACCACGCCGAAGGTTTCGATGCCTTGCTCGGTGAGTCGCCGGCCATCCGCACCCTCAAAGCCCGCGCCCTGCGCGTGGCGGCACTGGACGCACCGCTGCTGGTGCATGGTGAAACCGGCACCGGCAAAGAGCTGGTGGCCCGTGCCTGCCATGCCATCAGCAGCCGTCACTCGGCACCGTTCCTGGCCCTGAACTGTGCTGCATTGCCCGAAAGCCTGGCCGAGAGCGAGCTGTTCGGCTACGCCCCCGGCGCCTTCACCGGTGCACAGCGCGGTGGCAAGCCCGGGCTGATGGAGCTGGCCAACCAGGGCACGGTGTTCCTCGATGAAATTGGCGAAATGTCGCCGTACCTGCAGGCCAAGCTGCTGCGTTTTCTCAGCGATGGCAGCTTCCGCCGGGTGGGCGGCGACCGCGAAGTGAAGGTGGATGTGCGCATCATCAGCGCCACCCACCGCGACCTGGAGCGCATGGTTGCCGAAGGCAGCTTCCGCGAAGACCTGTTCTACCGCCTCAACGTGCTCAACCTGCAGGTACCGCCGCTACGCGACCGTGGCCAGGACATCCTGATGCTGGCGCACTTCTTCATGCAGCAGGCCTGCACGCAGATCCAGCGCCCAGCTTGCCGGTTGACCCCGGCCACCCATTCGGCACTGCTGGCCAACCCCTGGCCGGGCAATGTGCGCCAGCTGCAAAACGTGATTTTCCGCGCGGCCGCCATCTGCGAGGGCAACCTGGTGGACATCGGCGACCTGGACATCGCCGGCACCTCGGTAGCGCGCGGGCAAGATGGCGAAGTGGCCAGCCTGGAGCAAGCCGTGGGCGATTTCGAACGTGAGCTGTTGCAGCGGTTATATGCCAGCTATCCCTCGACCCGGCAACTAGCCGGGCGCCTGCAAACTTCGCATACCGCCATCGCCCAGCGCCTTCGCAAATATGGAATACCGGGTAAAGGCTGACTGTAGTTGGAATAACCCGGTCGTTATTCAGGCTTTTCCTACGCCAGCCGGCTGTACGGGAAACAGCTGCCAGCCCCGGGCATGGCTAGCCCAGGGCTGGCGGGCAGCCTGGTTCAGGGACGAACTGCGGTAACTTCGATTTCGACACGCCAGGCAGGGTCGGCCAGGCCGGCGATCTGGAACGCCGAGCGCGCAGGAAGGACCGGCTGCTTGGCGGTTGGTCCGAAGAACTGGGTATAGCCAGCCATGAATCCGTCGAAGTCCATCTTCCCGCCGTTCTCCGGCCCGCCCACCAGGAATACCTGCATCTTCACCACGTCGGCAAGGCCAAGGCCCAGGTCTTTCAATTGCTGCTGAATGTTCTGCAGCACATTGATGGTTTGTGCCTTGGTATCTCCATAGGCTTCCAGCGAACCCTTGGGCGCATCAGGATGGATGACCGTCGGGACGGAACC
>NZ_JABMCN010000390.1 GCF_013179515.1 Pseudomonas sp. CM27 | reverse complement strand
CCACCTTCTACGGCAAGATCCAGGCGCTGCACAGCGTCAACGTGGAGATCAACCAGGGCGAGATCGTTACCCTGATCGGCGCCAACGGCGCCGGCAAGTCGACCTTGCTGATGACCCTGTGCGGCTCGCCGCAGGCGCACAGCGGCAGCATCAAGTACCTGGGGGAAGAACTGGTCGGCCAGCCGTCCTCGCACATCATGCGCAAAAGCATCGCGGTAGTGCCGGAAGGTCGCCGCGTGTTCGCCCGCCTGACGGTCGAGGAAAACCTGGCCATGGGTGGTTTCTTCACCGACAAGGGCGACTACCAGGAGCAGCTGGACAAGGTGCTGCAGCTGTTCCCGCGCCTGAAGGAACGCTATATCCAGCGCGGCGGCACCATGTCCGGTGGCGAACAGCAGATGCTGGCCATCGGCCGGGCGCTGATGAGCAAGCCCAAGCTGCTGCTGCTCGACGAGCCTTCGCTGGGCCTGGCGCCAATCATCATCCAGCAGATCTTCGACATCATCGAACAACTGCGCCGTGATGGCGTAACGGTGTTCCTGGTCGAGCAGAACGCCAACCAGGCGCTGAAGATCGCAGACCGCGCCTATGTGCTGGAGAACGGCCGGGTGGTGATGCAGGGGACGGGTGAGGCACTGCT
Organism: Pseudomonas sp. CM27; assembly: GCF_013179515.1. Lineage (GTDB taxonomy): Bacteria > Pseudomonadota > Gammaproteobacteria > Pseudomonadales > Pseudomonadaceae > Aquipseudomonas. The sequence goes on along the minus strand of NZ_JABMCN010000390.1, from coordinate 2,245 downwards.
GACCGACCCCAAGGTACGCGACGCGTATCTGGGTGGTTGATTGGGAAAGGGCCTTCGGGCCCTTTTTAATGCCTGCAAGGAATGAATTGCCATTGCCGGCCCTTTCGCGGGTAAACCCGCTCCCACAGAGGTAGCACCATGCTTGAATCTGGCGCCGTACCTGTGGGAGCGGGTTTACCCGCGAAGAGGCCCGCACAAGCAACCATTAACTTGAGATCCACCGCCAGCCTGCGTAACGTGGCCCGCTTTCACGGCAAAGATCCCGGAGCCTGCCCTATCATGCGCCTCACCCCCACCCTGCTGCTCACCGCCATGCTGCCCCTGTTCGCCGGCTGCCAGCTCATGGCTGACGCCCCCAGCGACCCGAACATCGGCACCACGCGCATGCAGGGCGAGCTGCGCGCCGCCGGCGGCCAGCTGCTGTTCAAGCCCTGCAGCGAAAACCGTACCTTCGTGATCAACGACGTCGGCGCCACCGGCATCCTGCAAGAAGCCGCCAATCTCGCCGAAGACGCAAACGACAAGCTGTTCGCCGACGTCCGTGGCCGCCTCGCCGGGACCAAGCAGGCCAATAACGACGGCCAGTTCGAGGTGCGCCGCCTGTACCGTCTGGAACCGTCCACGCGTGCCTGCGAAGACCCCAATTTCAAGCAGCTGACGCTGCGCGCCAACGGTCATGAGCCGGACTGGGACATCAAGGCCAGCGGCAAGGGCATGGTGCTCAACCGCGTCGGCCAGCCCCCCCTGCCCCTGCCCTTCCTGGAAGAAGAAGTACCCGGCGGCGGCCTTACCCTGAGCAGCGAAGCCAACGGCCAGCACGTCGAACTGTGGGTCGCACCGCAGCGCTGCGTGGGCAGCGCCACAGGCGCCATCTACCACCTGCGCGCCGAACTGCGCATCGACGGCAAGACCTTGCAGGGCTGCGGCTACTACGGCGGCGCGCGCGACAACTGATCGCCGGGCGCTTTTTATCCTGCCAGTCGGGGCGGCTAACAGCTTATACTTGGCGGTTTGTGTAAAGCCGCCGGCCGCCCATGGCCGGGATACTGGACCCTGCCATGCTACGAATCACCGAACTGAAGCTGCCCCTGGACCATCCCGACGAAGCCCTGCGTGATGCCATCATCCAGCGCCTGGGCATCCGCGACGAGCAACTGATCAGCTTCAACCTGTTCAAGCGCAGCTACGATGCGCGCAAGAAGAACAGCGAACTGCTGTTCATCTACACCATCGACCTGGAAGCCAGCAACGAAGCCGAGCTGCTGCTCAAGTTCGCCGATGATCGCAATATCGGCGTGGCACCCGACGTCACCTACAAGTACGTCGGCCAGGCCCCGGCCAACCTTGAACAACGTCCGATCGTGGTCGGCTTCGGCCCCTGCGGTATCTTCGCCGGCTTGCTGCTGGCGCAAATGGGCTTCAAGCCGATCATCCTCGAACGCGGCAAGGAAGTGCGCCAGCGCACCAAGGACACCTGGGGCCTGTGGCGCAAAAGCGTGCTCAATCCCGAGTCCAATGTGCAGTTCGGTGAAGGTGGCGCCGGGACCTTCTCCGACGGCAAGCTGTATAGCCAGATCAAGGACCCGCAACACCACGGCCGCAAAGTGCTCGAAGAGTTCGTCAAGGCCGGTGCCCCGGACGAGATCCTGTACATCAACAAGCCGCACATCGGTACCTTCCGCCTCACCGGCATGGTCGAGCAGATGCGCCAGGACATGATCGCCATGGGCGCCGAGGTGCGCTTTCAGGAGAAGGTCAGCGACCTGCTGATCGACGACGGCCAGGTGACCGGCGTGGTCCTGGAGAGCGGCGAGCAGCTGCATTCGCGCCATGTGGTACTGGCCCTTGGCCACAGTGCCCGCGACACCTTCCGCATGTTGCACGCCAAGGGCGTGTTCATGGAGGCCAAGCCGTTCTCGGTGGGCTTCCGTATCGAGCACCCGCAAACGCTGATCGACAAGGCGCGCCTGGGTAAATATGCCGGTCACCCGAAACTGGGTGCCGCCGACTACAAGCTGGTCTACCACGCCAAGAACGGCCGGTCGGTGTATAGCTTCTGCATGTGCCCGGGCGGCACCGTGGTCGCTGCCACCAGCGAGCCGGGCCGGGTGGTCACCAACGGCATGAGCCAGTACTCGCGTAACGAACGCAATGCCAACTCGGGTATCGTTGTCGGCATCGACCCCGAACGCGACTACCCGGGCGGCCCACTGGCCGGCATCGAACTGCAGGAGCGCCTGGAGGC
>NZ_JABMCN010000039.1 GCF_013179515.1 Pseudomonas sp. CM27 | reverse complement strand
CTTCCACATGGAAGCAGGCAACCGCTGCTTTGACATGCGCGTGCCCGAGGAGATCAACCGCCGTATCGTCGACCACACTGCCGACATCAACCTGACCTACAGCACCATCGCCCGTGACTACCTGTTGCACGAAGGCCTGCCAGCCGACCGGGTGATCAAGACGGGCAGCCCGATGTTCGAAGTACTCAACCACTACCGCGACGGCATCGAAGCGTCCGATGTGCTTGAGCGGCTTGGCCTTGAAGCCGGCAAGTTCTTTGTGGTGAGCGCCCACCGTGAGGAAAATATCGACTCTGACAAAAACTTCCTTTCGTTGGTTGGCACACTCAATACCATTGCCGAACAATTCGATTTGCCGGTCATTGTGTCGACCCACCCCCGTACGCAGAAGCGTGTCGACGCAATGGGGGTTACATTCCACGCCAATGTCCGTTTGCTCAAGCCCTTGGGCTTCAAGGATTACAACAAGCTGCAGCTCTCCTCCAAGGCGGTGCTGTCCGATAGCGGCACCATCAACGAGGAAGCCTCGATCCTCAACTTCCCGGCCTTGAATATCCGTGAGGCCCACGAGCGCCCTGAAGGCATGGAAGAGGCGGCGGCGATGATGGTCGGGCTGGAGGCCGAGCGCGTGCTGCAGGGGCTGAGCATTCTTGAAAGCCAGTTGCGCGGCGAGCAACGCAACTTGCGCCTGGTTGCCGACTACAGCATGCCCAATGTATCCGACAAGGTGGTGCGTATCGTCCACAGCTACACCGATTACGTGAACCGTACGGTTTGGAAACGGTACTGAGCCTGTGGAAGAAATAGCGGGCAAGAAGCTGAAAGTGTTGGTGGTCAGTCAGTATTTCTGGCCGGAAAACATGCGGATCAACGACATGGTTCGTGACTTCACCGAAAAAGGCCACGAAGTCACGGTGCTCACGGCCTGGCCCAATTATCCCGAAGGCAAGGTCTATAAGCGATTCAAGGATCAGCCCGAGCAGTTTTGCAACTACGAAGGCGCCGAGGTCGTCAGGGTGCCGTTGGTACCTCGCGGCAGGCGCAGTATCCAGTTGGTGCTCAACTACCTTTCTTTCGTGCTGTCGGCGGCTCTTTTGGGGTCGTGGAAGCTCAGAGGCAAGCAGTTTGACGCGATATTTGTTTATGCAGTTTCGCCGATTCTTGCCGCGATACCTGCAGTGGTGCTGCGCCGACTGAAGCGCGCGCCATTGTTTATCTGGGTGCTTGATTTGTGGCCGGAAACACTGCGCGCGGTGAATATCATTCACAACCCTAAGGTCCTGGGGCTGGTGGGTCTCGCAGTGTCGTGGATCTACAACCGTACTGATTACCTTTTGCTGCAGTCCAACGGCTTTTTCGACAACGTGCGCCGTTATTGCACCAAAGCCATCGAGTCGGACCGCCTTGTGTATTTCCCAAGCTGGGCCGAAGATGATTTTTCGGCTCAGACGCTGGAACCGTCAAAGCTGGTTGAGGCCGATGCTGCGACGTTCACCGTGGTGTTTGCCGGTAACCTGGGGGAGGCGCAGGATTTTCCGGCCATTCTTGACGCCGCACAGGCCCTGCGTGGCCAAGTAGCGGTGCGCTGGGTGATCGTCGGTGATGGCCGGATGAGTAGCTGGCTTGAGGAGCAGGTGCGCAGTCGGGGGTTGGACAATGTGCTGCTGCTCGGGCGTCACCCACTGGAAGCAATGCCGCCATTGTTTGCGCAGGCTGATGCCTTGCTGGTGTCGTTGCGCACCAATGACGTGTTCGAGAAGACCATTCCTGGCAAGGTTCAGGCTTACCTGGCATCCGGCCGGCCGGTACTCGGTATGATCAACGGTGAGGCTGCCCGAGTCATTGAAGCGTCCGGGGCTGGTTTTGCCTGCGAATCGGGGAATGGCGCCGAGTTGGCCAACATCACCCGTAAGCTCGCCCAGCTGCCTTGCGCGCAGCGCCAGCAGATGGGGGCAGCGGGGCGACAATACTACGAGCAGGAATTTGCCCGGCCTGCGCTGCTGGCGCGTCTGGAGCGCCTTTTTGGCAACGCCACCTTGAGAAGGTCAGGACGATGAAGCACAAGGTATTTCTTACTGGAGCCAGCGGCTTCGTCGGGAGCGCGATCATGCACAGGCTGGTCGCCGACGGAACTCCCGTGGTTGCTGCTGTGAGGCAGGCGGATGTGGTGCAGTCGCCAATGGTGCGCAGCGTACTGTTCCAGTCGTTCGAGCAGGATAACGACTGGGATGGAGCGCTGGCCGAGTGTGATGTCGTAGTCCATAGCGCGGCGCGTGTTCATGTGATGAACGACACTGAGAGCGACCCGCTGGCCGCCTTTCGACGCGTCAACGTGGATGGAACATTGGCACTGGCCCGCCAGGCCATTGCTGCCGGCGTAAAACGGTTTGTGTTCATCAGTTCGATCAAGGTGAACGGTGAGGGCACTGCGCCGGGCAGGCCTTACGCTGCCAATGACACCCCTCAGCCGCAGGATCCGTACGGGACTTCAAAGCTGGAGGCGGAGACAGCGTTGCAGGCATTGGCCCGGGACACCGGCCTTGAGGTGGTGATCGTGCGCCCGGTACTGGTCTACGGGCCCGGAGTGAAGGCCAACTTTCTCAACATGATGCGCTGGCTCGACCGTGGCATACCGCTGCCGTTTGGCGCCATCGATAATCGAAGAAGCCTGGTCGCCGTGGAGAATCTGGTGGATCTGGTGGTCACGTGCATCGGGCATGAGGCAGCAGCCAACCAGGTGTTTCTGGTCAGTGATGGCGAGGACCTTTCGACCACCGGGCTTCTGCGCCGCATGGGCCAGGCGCTGGGCAGGCCAGCGCGGTTGCTGCCGGTACCGGCGGGCTTGCTGAGTGCCGGCGCCAAGGCGCTGGGTAAAGGTAGTTTGTCTCAGCGCCTGTGTGGCTCGCTGCAGGTGGATATCAGTAAAACCCGTGATTTGCTCGGCTGGCGCCCGCCGATAGACGTGGATACTGCGCTTCGAGCTGCCGCCAGGCACTATCAGGAATTCGACAAGAAATGATGCTTTTGTGGTTGCTTCCGGCCATTTTGATTCTGTCACTCGTGCTGACAGCGGGTCTGCGTCGCTATGCGCTGGCGCGCAGTGTGATAGATGTGCCCAACGCACGTAGCTCGCATACGGTCCCCACCCCCAGGGGCGGCGGAGTGGCGATAGTGCTGACGTTCTTGTTAGGCGTGGTTGGTCTCATGCCATCTGGTGTCGAGCAGATCAGTACGCTGCTGGCGCTGGGAGGTGGCGGGGCATTGATCGCGGTCATTGGCTTCATGGATGACCACGGGCATATTGCTGCTCGCTGGCGACTGCTTGGGCATTTCGTCGCCGCCGCGTGGATGCTGGGCTGGCTAGGCGGGTTGCCGCCGCTGATGATGTTCGGCTGGACGCTGGACATGGGGTGGCTGGGCGGGCTGCTGGCATCTGTCTACCTGGTATGGTTGCTCAACTTGTACAACTTCATGGATGGCATCGACGGCATCGCCAGTGTCGAGGCAATTACCGCGTGCCTGGGTGCAGCCTGGCTGTACTGGCTCTCGGGGCTAGGTGCCACTGCTGTACTGCCTTTGTTATTGGCCGCAGCCGTGGCGGGCTTCCTGTACTGGAACTTTCCTCCCGCAAAAATTTTCATGGGAGATGCAGGCAGTGGATTTATCGGTATCGTGCTGGGTGGGCTGTCTCTACAGGCCGCGTGGGTATCGCCACCGATGTTCTGGTGCTGGCTGATCCTGCTGGGCGTCTTCATTGTCGATGCAACTTATACCTTGGTGCGGCGCCTGTTACGCGGTGACAAGGTTTACGAAGCGCACCGCAGCCACGCGTATCAGTTCGCATCGCGCGCGTATGGCAAGCACCTGCCGGTAACCGTCGCAGTGGCCGCTCTCAATGTTTGCTGGCTGCTGCCCATCGCGTACTGCGTTGCCCGGCTGGGCCTTGATGGCGCGTTGGGCGTGGTGCTGGCGTACATTCCGCTGATTGTGCTGGCGGTGCGGTTTCGTGCGGGCGACCTGGAAAATTGACACTAGAGTAATGGGACAACGGATTGTCGGTTCATACGTGGAAAGCATCTAGAGGGGTTATGGGAAAAGTGCGTACGAAACTGCTTGCTCTGCCTCGCCGGCACAAGCGCATGTTGCAGGTGCTGACCGATATCGTGCTGATATGGGGCGCACTGTGGTTGGCGTTTGTGGTCCGCCTTGGTATCGAAGAGCTGGCAAACCCGATCATCGACCACACGTGGTTGTTCCTGTGCGCGCCGCTTGTGTCCATTCCGCTATTCATCCGTTTTGGCCTGTACCGGGCGGTGATGCGTTATTTCGGCAACGACGCGCTTATCGCTATCATCAAGGCGGTTACGCTTTCCGCGCTTATTCTCGGGTTCATCATTTACTGGGCCGCTAACCACCAGAACGTGGTACCGCGCTCGATCACCTTCAATTACTGGTGGTTGAGCCTGATCATGGTGGGAGGCTTGCGCCTGGCCATGCGCCAGTACTTCCTTGGCGACTGGTTCGCTGCGGCCGCGCAGCATGTGCCGTTTGCCCAGAAAGCTGACGGCATGCCCCGGGTGGCGATTTACGGCGCAGGTGCCGCAGGTAACCAGTTGGTTGCTGCGCTACGCATGGACAGAATGATGCGTCCGGTCGCCTTCATCGACGACGACCCCAGCATCACCGACCGGGTGATCGCCGGCCTGCAGGTCTACCGCCCTGATCATTTGCAAAAGATGATCGATGTAACGGGGGCCGAGGAGATTCTGCTGGCATTGCCTTCCGAAACCCGTACCCGTCGTCGCGAAATTCTCAACTTTCTCGAGGGCTACCCTCTGCACGTGCGGAGTGTGCCCAGCTTTATTGACCTAGCCAGCGGCAAGGTAAAGGTCGATGACATCCAGGAAGTCGATATTGCCGACTTGCTCGGGCGTGATGCTGTGCCGGCCCAGCCCGACCTGCTCGAGCGCTGCATTACCGATCAGACGGTGCTGGTCACCGGGGCCGGTGGCTCCATCGGCTCGGAGCTGTGCCGACAGATACTGGGGCAAGCACCGAAAACGCTGCTGTTGTTCGACCACAGCGAATTCAACCTGTACAGCATCCTCTCCGAGCTGGAGCAACGCATCGCCCGCGAGTCGCTGTCGGTGTGCCTGCTACCGATCCTGGGCTCCGTCCGCAACCAGGCGCAGATGCTCGACATCATGAAAACTTGGCACGTCGACACCGTCTACCACGCCGCTGCCTACAAACACGTGCCGATGGTGGAACACAACATTGCCGAAGGCCTGATGAACAACGTCATCGGCACCCTGCACACCGCCCAGGCGGCCTTGCAGGCCGGGGTTGCCAACTTCGTGCTGATTTCCACCGACAAGGCGGTGCGCCCGACCAATGTGATGGGCAGCACCAAGCGCCTGGCCGAAATGACCCTGCAGGCCCTCAGCCGCGAAGTGGCCCCTGTGCTGTTCGGCGACAGCGGCAACGTATCGCAGGTCAACAAGACCCGCTTCACCATGGTTCGCTTCGGCAATGTGCTGGGTTCTTCGGGCTCGGTCATCCCGCTGTTCCACAAGCAGATCAAGGCCGGTGGCCCGTTGACCGTCACCCACCCTAAGATCACCCGGTACTTCATGACCATTCCCGAGGCCGCGCAGCTGGTGATCCAGGCCGGGTCCATGGGCAAGGGCGGCGATGTGTTCGTGCTGGACATGGGCGAGCCGGTGAAAATTGTCGAGCTGGCCGAGAAGATGATTCACCTGACAGGGTTCAGCGTGCGCTCCGAGCGTAACCCGATGGGCGACATCGCCATCCAGTTCACTGGGCTGCGGCCGGGGGAGAAGCTGTATGAGGAGCTGCTGATTGGCGACAACGTGATCGCCACGCGCCACCCGATGATCATGAGTGCAAACGAAGACTTCCTGGCATGGGACACGCTCAAGGAGTCGCTGCGGCAATTGATGGCGGCGGCAGCGGCGGATGATTTTGTGCGGGTGCGTCAGTTGCTGCGCGAGAGCGTGAGCGGCTACACCCCAGAAGGCGAGATCGTCGACTGGATCTACCAGCAGCGCCGCCTGGAGCCCTGATTACATCTGCAGCCTGACGCTCCCCCGGTGTAGGTGCGGGTTTACTCGCGAACACCGGGAAAGCCGGTGCCCAACCTGCTGGTTTCCAGCCAAGTATCACAATGACATCGCCTTCGCTCTCCAAGCATCCACCGACAGGCTAGAATCCTGAAAGTGGAAAAGCAGACCTGACAGCGGAAGCAGACAAACATGACCATTCTGGTAACCGGCGGTGCAGGCTTCATCGGGGCAAACTTCGTGCTGGACTGGCTGGCGGGCAGCGATGAGGCTGTGGTCAACCTGGACAAACTCACCTACGCAGGCAATCTGCAAACCTTGAGCAGCCTGCAAGGCAACGACCGGCATATCTTTGTGCATGGCGACATTGCTGACAGCGGACTGGTCGCAGAACTGCTGAAAACCCACCAGCCCCGCGCCGTCGTCAATTTTGCCGCCGAGTCCCACGTCGACCGTTCGATTCACGGCCCGCAGGCCTTCATCGAGACCAACGTGGTCGGGACCTTCCAGCTGCTCGAAGCCGTACGCGCCTATTGGGGCGGCCTGGCTGAACAGGCCCGGCAGGCGTTCCGCTTCCTGCATGTGTCTACCGACGAAGTGTACGGCTCGTTGGCCGCCGGCGAACCGGCCTTTACCGAAACCCATCAATACCAGCCCAATAGCCCGTACTCGGCGAGCAAGGCCGCCAGCGACCACCTGGTGCGCTCGTATCGTCACACCTATGGCCTGCCGGTGCTCACCACCAACTGCTCGAACAACTATGGCCCGTACCACTTCCCGGAAAAGCTCATCCCGCTGATGATCGTCAATGCCCTGGCCGGCAAGCCGTTGCCGGTGTACGGCGACGGCCAGCAGATTCGCGACTGGCTGTACGTCAAGGACCACTGCAGCGCCATCCGCCGCGTGCTGGACGCCGGCGTGCCTGGCGAGGTCTACAACGTGGGCGGCTGGAACGAAATGCCCAACCTGGAGATCGTCAGGCGCGTCTGTGCGCTGCTGGACGAATTGCGCCCCCGCGCCGATGGCAAGCCCTACGCGGCACAGATCAGCTACGTTACCGATCGCCCCGGGCATGACCGCCGCTACGCCATCGACGCCCGCAAGCTGGAGCGCGAGCTGGGCTGGAAACCCGCCGAAACGTTCGAGAGCGGGATCCGTAAAACCGTCGCTTGGTACCTCGACAACCCGCAGTGGGTGGAGGGCGTACAGTCTGGCAGCTACCGCGACTGGGTCGAGAAAAACTACGCAGGGCGTACTGCATGAAGGTACTGCTGCTGGGCAAGGACGGCCAGGTAGGCTGGGAGCTGCAACGCAGCCTGGCGCCGCTGGGCCAGCTGTTGGCGCTGAATGCCCGCAGCACGGTGCATTGTGGCGACCTGGGCAACCTGCCAGGCCTGGCCGAAACCGTACGTGGCTACGCCCCCGACGTCATCGTCAATGCTGCCGCCTACACCGCTGTGGACAGGGCTGAAAGCGAGCGCGAGCAAGCGTTCAGGATAAACGCCGATGCCGTCGGCGTGTTGGCGCGCGCCGCCGCCGAATGTGGCGCCTTGCTGGTGCATTATTCCAGCGACTATGTGTTCCCGGGGCAGGGCAGCCGGCCCTGGCGCGAAGACGATGCTGTCGGCCCGCTGAATGTTTACGGCGCCAGCAAGCTTGCCGGCGAGCAGGCCATCCAGGCCGCTGGCTGCCGGTACCTGATTTTCCGCACCTGCTGGGTGTATGCCGCCCGCGGCAACAACTTCGCCAGGACCATGCTGCGTCTGGCTGCGGAACGCGACAGCCTGGGCGTGATCGATGACCAGTATGGCGCCCCGACCGGTGCCGAGCTGATCGCCGACATCACCGCCCACGCCGTCATCGCAACCTGCCGCAACCCGGCCCTGGCAGGCCTGTATCATTTGGCCGCCGCCGGTGAAACCAGCTGGTGCGGCTACGCCCGCTATGTGCTGGAGCAGGCGACAGCCCTGGGCGTGCCATTGCAAGCCGGCGCCGGACAGGTCAAGCCGTTGACCACCGATGCCTACCCCACACCGGCCAGGCGGCCGGGCAACTCCCGCCTTGATACCCATGAACTGCAGAAGGCCTTCGCCCTGACCCTGCCGGACTGGCGCCTGGGTGTGGCCCGCATGCTGACGGAAATCCACGAGAAAGGACGGCTATGAAGCGTAAAGGCATCATTCTGGCAGGCGGGTCAGGTACCCGCCTGCACCCCGCGACCCTGGCAATTTCCAAGCAACTGCTGCCGGTGTACGACAAACCGATGATCTATTACCCGCTGACCACGCTGATGCTGGCCGGCATCCGCGACATCCTGATCATCTCCACCCCGCAAGACACCCCGCGCTTCGAGCAGCTGCTGGGCGACGGCCACCGCTGGGGCCTCGACATCACTTACGCCGTGCAGCCCTCGCCGGACGGCCTGGCGCAGGCTTTTCTCATCGGCAGGGAATTCATCGGCAATGACCTGTCGGCGCTGGTGTTGGGCGACAATATCTATTACGGCCATGACTTCCAGCAGCTGTTGCGTCATGCGATGGACTGCCGAGAGGGTGCCAGTGTGTTCGCCTACCACGTGCAGGACCCCGAGCGTTATGGCGTAGTCGAGTTCGACGGGCAGGGCAGGGCGATCAGCCTGGAAGAGAAGCCGGCCAGGCCCAAGTCCAACTACGCTGTCACTGGCTTGTATTTCTATGACCAGGATGTTGTCGAGATTGCCAAGAGCATCAGGCCGTCGGCGCGGGGCGAGCTGGAAATTACCGATGTGAACCGCACCTACCTGGAGCAGAACCGTCTGTCGGTAGAAATCATGGGGCGTGGGTATGCATGGCTGGACACCGGCACCCATGACTCGCTGCTCGAGGCCAGCGGCTACATTGCCACCATCGAGCGGCGCCAAGGGTTGAAGGTAGCCTGTCCGGAGGAAGTGGCGTTCCGCCAGGGCTGGATCGATGCGGGGCAACTGGAAGCACTTGCTGCACCGCTGGCAAAGAACGGGTATGGCCAGTACCTGCAGCGGGTGGTTCGGGACACGGTTTTCTAGGGATTGACGTGCCATTAGCCTTTTCATCGTCTCTGAACTCCGAGCGCCGCCCGCGCGGCGCCTCGCGGGTAAATCGGATCGCCGCACCGTCGCTACATCTATCGGTGGGTGTCGTATGACTCAATCTCCCACCGAAAAACTCGATAGCATTAAGCCACCTCCTACAGCCCCAACCCTCGCATCACCCTGCCACTCAGCGACATTCAGCCTCTTCCCGCACCCAGGGTTTTCCCTGCCCCCAGAACCCGCGTATCATCCGCTCATACAAATCTGAATAATCCCACGCCAGCCTCGGACCAAAAGTCTTGCGCCCCAGCGTACTTAGCGGCTTCAGATACCCAGACAATCATCAGTGACATACAACGACCGGCCAATTTCATGGCCTGGCCAGGCATGCCGGCTGTCCGACGGATGGGACGGTGCCCGATGAGATTTGAAGGAATAGGTTTTGATCAAGCGTAGAAAGGTTGCAATCGTTGGCTGTGCTTACCGTTTTCCGGGTTCCTCCAATGCCGGCTTCTGGCAAAACCTGATGGCAGGGCGCGATCTGGTCACCCAGGTGGACCCATCGCGCTGGAACCAGAACGAGTTCCTGCACCCCGACAAGGCCAGCCCGGCTACCAGCTACACCTTCGCATCCGGCACCCTGGGTGATATCAGCGCTTTCGACGCGGGCTTCTTCAGCATCTCGCCACGCGAAGCGGCGATGATGGACCCACAGCAGCGCATGCTCCTGGAAATGTGCTGGGAAACCTTCGAGAACGCCGGGGTCAAGCCTTCCAGCCTGCGCGGCAGCAACTGCGGCGTGTACCTGGGCATTGCCGGGGTCGAGCAGTCGTACCGGCTGGTCGAGGACCTGTCGTCGATCGATGGCGCCACCGCCACCGGCAACACCATGAGCATCGCCGCCAACCGGCTGTCGTTCTTCTACGACCTGCGCGGGCCGAGCATGGCTATCGACACGGCGTGTTCGTCGTCGCTGGTGGCCTTCCATCAGGCCTGCCAGGCCATTCTCAGCGGGGATGTCGACCAGGCCGTGACCGGCGGCATCAGCCTGCACATGCACCCGTTCGGCTTCATGATCTTCGCCAAGGCGACCATGCTTTCGCGCACCGGGCGCTGCCAGTCGTTCGATGAAAACGGCGACGGCTATGCCCGTTCCGAAGGTGGCGGGTTGTTCCTGCTCAAGGACTACGACCAGGCGCTGGCCGATGGCAACACCATTCTGGCGGTGGTCGCGGCCAGTGCGGTCAACACCGATGGGCGCAAGTCCAGCCTTACCCTGCCCAACGCCGAGGCGCAGGCAGCACTACTCACGCGCGCCTATGCCCAGGCCGGCATCGCCCCCGAGCAGCTGGACTACCTGGAAGCGCACGGCACCGGTACCGCCGTGGGTGACCCGATCGAAACCCGCGCCATCGGCGAGGCGCTGGGCCAGGCGCGTGGCGCCGGCAACCCGCTGCCGATCGGCTCGGTGAAAAGCAACATCGGCCACCTGGAGGCCGCCTCTGGCGTGGCCGGTCTGATGAAGGCACTGAACTGCCTGAGCGAGCGCACCGTGCCCGCCACCATCGGTGTGCAGGCGCTGAACCCGAATATCGCCTTTGCCGACCTCAACCTGCAGGTAGTCACCGAGCCCCTGCCGCTGAAGGCGGATGGCCAGCTGACGGTGGGTGTGAACTCGTTCGGCTTTGGCGGCGCCAACGCCCACGTCATTCTGCAAAGCCCGGAACCGCAAGCGCCAGCGCCCGTACAGCCCAGTGCACGCCGGGTGCCGTTGCTGCTCAGCGCAAAAAGCGAAGAAGGCCTGCGCGCCATGGCCGAACGGTTTGCCGCCTACCTGGCCGAGCATCCCCAGGCCGATTACTACGATGTCGCCTACCAGGCGATGTTCCGCCGCGATGCACACAGCCACCGCCTGCTGCTGATCAGCGACAACGCGGCCGAAGCCGCCCAGGCTCTGGATGACTATGCCCAGGACCCGACCCTCAGCGAGCTGAGCGCGGTGCTTGAGGCTGGCCAGGCGCTGGACGCCGCATCGGCTCCGGTGTTTGTCTATTCCGGTAACGGTTCGCAGTGGCAGGGTATGGGCCGGGCGATGCTCGACCAGCCGCTGTTCGCTGCCGCCGTGGCCGAAGTGGACGCGCTGTTCCAGCCCCTGGCAGGCTATTCGCTGCGCGCCGAGCTGCTGGGTGAAAACGGCGAAGGCCGTTATGCCCGCACCGAAATCGCCCAGCCGGCGCTGTTTGCCCTGCAAGTGGCGGTTACCCGGGTACTGGCCGCCGAAGGCATCACCCCGGTCGCGGTCATTGGCCATAGCGTCGGTGAAGTGGCGGCAGCCTGGGCCAGCGGGGCGCTGAGCCTGGAAGATGCCACCCAGGTCATCTTCCACCGCAGCCGCCTGCAAGGCCTGACCCGCGGCAGCGGGCAGATGACGGCCGTGGGCCTGTCGGGCGAGGCCAGCGCGCAGCTGATCAGCGAACTGAAACTGGACGGCCGCCTGGTCGTCGCCGGTGAAAACAGCGCCCGCGGCGCCACCGTGGCCGGTGAAGTCGAGGCTTTGACGCTGCTCGAAGAGGCCCTGACCGAGCGCCAGGTGTTTGCCCGCCGCCTGGACCTGGACTACGCCTTCCACTCGCCGGCGATGAACCCCATCGAGCAGGCGGTCATCGCCGACCTTGCCCACATTCGTCCGCGTGCCACCCGTATTCCGTTCTACTCCACCGTGGTCGGTGGCGAGCTGGCCGGCGAGCGCCTGGACAGCCACTACTGGTGGCAGAACATCCGCTTCCCGGTGCTGTTCCAGGGCGCGCTTGCGGCGCTGGTACGCAGCGGCCTGAACCTGTTTGTGGAGGTGGGTCCGCACGCCATTCTGCGCAGCTATGTCAGCGATGTGCTGGCCGAGTGCGAGCAGGCCGGCCAGGTGGTTGCCACCCTCAAGCGCAACGACCACAGCCCGCAGCTGCTCGAGCGCAGCGTGGCGCGGCTGCTGCTGGCCGCTGCCGAGCCGCAGTGGCAAACCCGCTTCCCGGTGGCGGGGCGCCAGCTGCGCTTGCCGAACTATGCCTGGCAGCGTGACCACTTCACCCTGCCGGTGAGCGCCGAATCCAACAGCCCCCTGGGCCGCGAGCGCGTGCACCCGTTGCTGGGCTACCCGGTAGCCGACCAGGCATTGACCTGGGAAAACCGCCTGGACACGCAGCAGTACCCAACCCTGGCCGACCACAAGGTGGGCGAGTCGGTGCTGTTCCCCGGTGCCGGCTTTACCGAGCTGGCCCTGGCTGTGGCGCAACTGCACCAGCCGGGCGAATTCGTCGACATCGAAGAGCTCGAGATCCACAACCCGCTGCTGCTCGGCAGCGAGGGCAGCAAGAAGCTGCGCGTGCAGGTCGAAGAGGCCGATGGCACGTTGCGCATCAGCTCGCGCACCCTGGCGCAGCGCGAAGACTGGGTGCAGCACGTGGTCGCCCGCCTGCCGGGTGAGGCCCGTGGCGTGCTGCTGGACGTTCGCGCGCCGGCGCTGCCAGCCCGCCCGGCGGACTTTACCGGCGAGCAGCACCTGGCGCTGACCTGCGCGGTCGGCCTGAACTACGGCCCTGCCTACCAGACCGTGGCTGCGGCCTGGGTCGAGGACGAACGCGTGCTGGCCCAGCTGGCCGTGCCGGCTGCCATCGAACACGAACTGGCAGGCCTGCACCTGCACCCGGCGTTGCTCGACGGTGCCTTCCAGCTGATTACCGAGCTGCTTGCCAGCCGCCGCGGCCACAACGATGGCCTGGCGTTCATCCCGGTCAAGCTGGGGCGCATTGCCTTCACCAATGCCGGCGGCGTGCCGGTGCTGGCCGAGGTGCGTCAGCGCAAGCGCACTGCGCATTCGCTGCTGGTCGACTTCACCCTGTTCGATGCCAGCGGCGCTGCCGTGCTGGCGATCAAGGCCGCGCGCATGCGGGCCGTGCGCCTGCAGTACGACCGCAGTGGCGAGATCAAGCGCATGGGCCATGTGGGCCTGGCGGCCCCAGGCAAGGTGGTGCCACTGCAGCGCCATGCCGTGGCCCGCACGCCGTTGGCTGACGCCTTGCAGCGCCTGGCCGACGAGCCGGCACAGGTGCGCTACCTTAACGAAGTGGAGCCATTGCTGGACGTACTGTGCACCAGCTTCGTGGTGGATGCCGTCGAGCAGGCCGGTGGGCGCTTGAGCGCCGAGCAGGTCGCCGTGTGGTCGCAGGCCCAGGGCGACTTCCTGGCGGCCTTGCTCGGTCACGCTGAGCAAGACGGCAGCTTGCTGCGCAGCGCCGATGGCGGCTGGCAGCTGGCCGATCTGGGCGAGCGCCCGGCCTCGGAGGCGATCTGGCAGGAGCTGTTCCAGAGCTACCCCGAGTACTTCCAGATCATCCATTCGGTGGGCCGTATCGGCCGCCACCTGCCGGCGTTGCTCGATGGCAGCCAAGCGTTCGAAACCCTGCAACCGCGGGAAACCAGCGGCGCCAGTCTGACGCGCCTGGTGCTGGGCGCGGCAGGGCAGCAGCACCTGCTGAGCGGCATCGGCCAGACCCTGGCCGCGCGCCTGGCGCAACTGCCCGCGGGGCAGCGCCTGCGCGTGCTGGAAATCGGCTTTGGCGGCGCTTCGTTCGCCGAGCTGCTGTACGCCGGCCTGGATTTCGACCGCATCGATTATGCGTACTGCGTTGCCGAGCCTGAGCTGGAGCAACGTCTGCGTGACGATTGCCCGGCGCTGAATGTGCTGGGCATGGAACAACTGGCCGAAGCCGGCAGCTTTGATTGGGTGCTGGTGCCCAGCGACCTTGGCGCGCTTGGCGCGGTGGGCGATGCCCTGCGCCTGGCCAGTGCCCAGCTCAACCCACACGGCCAGCTGGCGCTGCTGGGGCAGTACCCGGCGCGTTGGGCCGATTTCGTCTTCGGCGCCCAGCCAGAGTGGTGGCTGGCCGGCCCGCAACAGGCGTTGTCGCGCCAGCAAGGCCCGGCGTTCTGGAGCCACGAGCTGCAGCGCCACGGCCTGACTGGCCTGCGCACGTTGGATGCCTTGCCGGGCAACGCCTGTGGCAGCTACCTGTTGCTGGCTGACAAGCCGGCGGGTGCTGACGCTGACGAACCCTTGGCGGTGCAGCGCTGGGCCGTGCTGGCCGAAGCCGGGCAGGCTGCAGCCCTGAGCCTGGCCGAGCAGCTGCGCGCCCACGGCCAGCAGGTCGACCTGCTGCAGCCGGGCAATGCGCAGGCGCTGGCGGCGCAGCTTGGCGCCCTGGCCCAGGCCCCGGAGCATGTGCTGCACCTGGCCGGGTTCGACAGCGCTTCCGGCCTGGATGGCCAGGCCGAGCGCTGCCTGCAGGCTGCCGCGCTGGTGCAGGCCTGTGAGTCGCTGGCCATCGCCCCGCAGTGCTGGCTGTTCAGCCGCGGCGCTGCCGAGCACCTGTACAGCGCCGATACCGCCACTGATGTTGCGGCGATCGCCGACGCCGCGTTGTGGGGCTTTGGCCGCACCCTGGCCAACGAGTCGCCCAGCTGCTGCATTCGCCAGCTCGACCTGGGCCACTTGGCGCCGGTCGAACTGGCCGTGCCAGCGCTGCTGCACGCCGACAGCGAAACCGAACTGGCCCTGGATGCCCAAGGCCGTCGTTACGTGCCGCGCCTGCGGGTGCTGGCCGGTCAACCGCGCAACACGGGCAGCGACGCGCAGTGGGTATGCCTGGGCTTCGACCTGCCCGGCCAGTTGCGCAACCTGCGCTGGGAAGTGCGCGAGCCGCGCCAGCCGGCGGCGGACGAGCTTGACATCGCCGTGCGCGCGACCGGCCTCAACTTCCGTGACGTGATGTTTGCCTTGGGACTGCTGTCGGACGAAGCCATCGAAAACGGCTTCTCCGGCCCCACCCTGGGCTTCGAGTTTGCCGGTGTGGTGCAGGGCAAAGGCGCCGAGGTAGTCGGTGATTTCGCCCCGGGCGATCGCGTGGTGGGCTTTGGCCCGTGCAGCTTCGCCAACCGCCTGGTGACCAACGCCAACGCCGTGGCCCGTATCCCCGAGGGGATGTCGTTCGAAGCAGCGGCGACCATTCCGAGCACCTTCTTCACCGTGTACTACGCGCTGCATCACCTGGCGCGCCTGGAACCCGGCGAAAAGGTATTGATCCATGGCGCTGCGGGGGGGGTCGGCATTGCTGCCATCCAGATCGCCAAGTGGCTGGGTGCGGAAATCCATGCCACTGCCGGCAGCGACGAGAAGCGCGACTTCCTGCGCCTGCTGGGTGTCGAGCACGTGTACGACTCGCGTTCGCTGGCCTATGCCGACCAGGTGCTGGCGGCCACTGGCGAGCGTGGTGTGGACGTGGTGCTCAACTCGCTGGCCGGTGAGGCCATCAACCGCAACTTCCAGGTGCTGAAGCCGTTTGGCCGCTTCCTCGAACTGGGCAAGCGCGATTTCTACCAGAACACCCGGATCGGCCTGCGGCCGTTCCGCAACAACATCAGCTACTTCGGTATCGATGCCGACCAGTTGATGAGCGAGCGCCCGGCACTCACCCGTCGGCTGTTCGCAGAAATGATGGGCCTGTTCGCGCAAGGCATCCTGCACCCGTTGCCGTTCCGCGAGTTCGACGCCAACCAGGTGGTTGAAGCCTACCGCTACATGCAGCAGGCACGGCAGATCGGCAAGGTGGTGGTGACCTACGCCAACCCGATCCAGCAGACCGTCGACACCCGTGCCCAGCCTGCGCAGGCGCTGCAGCTTGGCGCCGATGCCAGCTACCTGGTTACCGGTGGGCTGGGCGGCTTTGGCTTGCGCACCGCGCAATGGCTGATCGACAAAGGTGCCCGCCATCTGGTGCTGCTCGGCCGTCGTGGCCCTGCCAGTGCCGAAGCCCAGCCGCAGCTGGCACTGTGGCAGGCCCAGGGTATCGATGTGCAGGCCGTGGCGTGCGACATCACCGACCGCGAGCAACTGCGCGGGGTGTTCCAGCGCATCGCTGCCAGCCCATGGCCACTGCGTGGCCTGGTGCATGCCGCGACGGTGATCGACGACAGCCTGATCCGCAACCTGGGGGCAGACCAGCTACGCCGCGTGCTGGAGCCCAAGGCCAAAGGTGCGCAGTACCTGCACGAACTGGCCCAGGGCCTGGCGCTGGACTTCTTCGTGATGTTCTCGTCGGCCACTACCCTGTTCGGCAACCCCGGCCAGGCCAACTACGTGGCGGCCAACCACTGGCTGGAAGCCTTGGCGCGGCACCGTCGCGCTCAGGGCTTGGCGGCCACGGCGGTGTTGTGGGGGGCGATCGACGATGTCGGCTTCCTGGCCCGCAACAGCCAGATCAAGGACGCCCTGCAAAGCCGCATGGGTGGCGCGGCGCTGCGGGCCGAGGCGGCCCTGGCGCAGCTCGAGGCCATGTTGCTGGACGGCGACAACGGCCACGGCGTGCTGGAGCTGGACTTCAAGGCGCTGTCGCGCTTCCTCCCAAGCGCCACTACGCCGCGCTTTGTCGAACTGGCGCGTGCCTATGGCGGTGACCAGGAGGACGAGGGCAGCGGCGAGGACATCCAGCGCATGCTGGCAGAGCTGGACGACGCCGAGCTGCTGGAGCGGTTCGCCGACATGCTCAAGCACGAGGTGTGCGAGATTCTGCGCCTGCCGCCGGCGCGCCTGGATGCCCAGCGCCCGCTGCAGGAGCTGGGGCTCGACTCGTTGATGAGCGTCGAGCTGGTGGTGGCGCTGGAGGAGCGGTTCGGCATTCGCCTGCCAGTGATGGAGCTGAGCGACAGTTCCAGCATCGACAAGCTGGCCGCCCGGCTGCTGGAGCTGCTGCGCGGCGAGGCGGGCAGCAGCGAAGAGCAGCTGGCGCAGAATGTGCTTGCCCGCCATGGCAGTGAGCACAGCGCCGAAGAGTTGGCGCAGATGAGCGCAGCGCTGGCCGACACCAGCGCGGCCCCCAACCGACTGATTGATCAAGAGCGTTGAATGACAGCCAAAACCCCGACCGGCCTTGCTGGTGATGCCAAGCAACGCCTGATCCAGCAAGCCCTCGAACGCCGCCGCCATTCGGCTGGCGCGGGCGAGCAAGGCGCCACCCTGGAGCAGGTGCAGCAGGCTGCCCTGAAGGTGCCCGAGGCGCACTATCGCTTCGACCAGCACCCGGGGTACCAGCAGCTGCGGGTGATCCAGCAGAGCGGCCTGCGCCTGGGCCTGAGCAACCCGTTCTTCCGCCTGCACCAGGGTACTGCGGGTGCGCAAACGCAGATTGGCGAGCGCGAATACCTCAACTTTGCCAGCTACAACTACCTGGGTTATTCCGGCCACCCGCGCGTGGCCGAAGCGTCCAAGGCCGCCATCGACCGCTATGGCACTTCGGTGTCGGCCAGCCGCCCGGTTTCGGGTGACCGCCCGCTGCACCGCGCGCTTGAGCGCGAACTGGCCAGCCTGTACGAGGTCGACGATGCGGTGGTGATGGTCAGTGGCCACGCCACCAACGTCACCACCATCGGCTACCTGTTCGGGCCGCGCGACCTGGTGGTGCATGACGAGCTGATCCACAACAGCGTGTTGCAGGGTATCCAGCTGTCGGGTGCCCGCCGTTTGAGTTTTGCCCATAACGACTGGCAGGCGCTGGACCGTTTGCTGGGTGAGCAGCGCCAGCATTTCGAGCGGGTGCTGGTGGTGGTGGAAGGCATCTACAGCATGGATGGCGACTACCCCGAGCTACCCCGGTTCGTCGAGCTCAAGCACAAGCACAAAGTGTTTCTGATGGTGGATGAAGCGCATTCGCTGGGGGTGATGGGCGCTACCGGCAAAGGCATTCGCGAGCACTTCAGGCTGGCGGGTAATGACGTCGACATCTGGATGGGCACACTGAGCAAGACCCTGGCCAGTTGCGGCGGCTACATTGCGGGCAGCACAGCGCTGATCGAGCACCTGAAGTTTCTGGCACCGGGCTTTTTGTACAGCGTCGGCATGCCCCCGGCGGTGACGGCTGCTGCATTGGCGGCGTTGCAACTGCTTGCCGATGATGCGGCGGGCGTGGCCAAGGTGCAGGCACGGGGTGAGCTGTTCCTGCGGCTGGCGCGTGAAGCCGGACTGGACACGGCGACCAGTACGGGCTTGGCGGTGATTCCGGTGATTACCGGCAGTTCGTTCAAGGCGGGGCGGTTGTCCAGCGCTTTATTCGAGCGCGGGATCAATGCCCAGCCGATCCTGTACCCGGCGGTGCCGGAGCATTCGGCCCGGGTGCGGTTCTTTGTGTCTTGTGAGCATACGGAAGAGCAGATTCGGCATACGGTCGCGGTGGTGGCGGAGGAGATGGCGCGGTTGGGGTGAGATTGCTGCCAGGCTTGGTGAGGTAGCTGTGGGCGCTGGTTTGCCGGCGATAGGGCCGGGGCTGGCGACCCATTTCTTCAACCCTGCAAACACTTCAACTCACTGAAATTAGTACGCACCTTGCTCAACCGCTCCTGCAACACCCGCCGTTGCTGCGCTGTGCTCTGCTGCACCAGGTCTACCAGCAGGCTGCGCGCCTGCTGCTCGGTATTCTGAAACGCCTTGCGGTACTCCGGCGTCCACAAGCTTTCCTTGCGCTGCAACAAGGTCGCCAGGCGCGGCTCGAAGCTGGCGTCGTTGCGCTGGTTCATCGCCAGCAGCAGCTGCTGCTGCCAGTGGGCGCGGTTGGCGATCCATTCGCGGTTCTGGTCGCCCAAAGCCTGCGACCAGGCTTGAACGCGTTGCTTCTGCGCAGGCGTCAGCTCGCCAAACCACGGGGTCAGGCGTTTTTCCATGCGTTCGGTGCGGCGGGCGATCTGTTTGTCCAGCGGGGTGTCCACATACTGCTTCTGCCGCTCGCTGATGTCGTCGCGAAAGGCATCGCGCATCTCCGCCACCTGGGCGTCGCTCATGCCGCGCAGCAACTCGGTGGCCGACGGGGTGATTTCCTCGGCCACCCGGCCTATCGCTTCGCGGGCTTCACGGGTGCGCTGCTGCAGGGCCTGGTCGGTCACCTGGCCATCGGCGACCATGTCGCGCACTCGGTCCAGCCAGTCCAGGTACCCGGGGAGTTGAGTCTTGCAATGCCAGGCCAGGTGCTCTTTCAGGCGGTCGTCGAGCATCGCTTTCTGCTCACGGTTCATGTCCAGGTAGTCGCCCAGCGACCACGGCACCAGCCGGTCGAGGTTGCGGTAGGCCAGGTCGATACGGCTGCAACTGACCAGCGCCAGGGCGAAGCCGAAGGCGATGAGCAGGGCTTTGGACAGGCGTACAGGCATATGCTGATCCTTGCAGTGGCGGCCAATCGGTAGACGTAAGGGTAGCCGTACGGTTCCACTGCAGTGCTGCAATGGCGGTTCCTTCCATCACCGATCAGGGGGCAACCGTCCGGAAGCTTTGACACCACCCCGTGTCTATCCGGAGAATACCCCCCTTGTCTTGAGGATCATCAGAAATGGCTCTGCTTGGGCGTTACAACAGCTTGCAAATCGTGAAGCACGTGGACTTCGGCCTGTACCTGGACGGCGGCGCCGATGGCGAGATCCTGCTGCCGGGGCGCTACATCCCGAAAAACGCCGAGACCGAAGTCGATGACTGGCTGAACGTGTTCATCTACCTGGACAGCGAAGACCAGCTGATCGCCACCACCGAAAAGCCCAAGGTGCAGGTGGGCGAGTTCGCCAGCCTCAAGGTCAAGGACATCAACGGTGCCGGCATCTTCCTCGACTGGGGCCTGTCCAAGGACCTGCTGATGCCCTACTCGGAAGAGGCGCGGCAGCTGAAGATCGGCGATTACTGCGTGGTGCATGTCTACCTCGACAAGCGCACCCGCCGTATCACCGCCACCTCTCGCCTGGACCGCTACCTCGATGTCACTCCGGCCGACTACAAGGTTGGCCAGCCCGTCGAGCTGCTGGTGGCCGGCGAAACGCCGATGGGCTTCAAGGCCATCATCAACAACCGCCATTGGGGCCTGATTCACAAGAACGAGGTGTTCAAGTTCCTGCGCTCGGGCATGCACGAAAAGGGCTTCATCAAGGAAGTGCGCCACGACGGCAAGATCGCCCTGAGCCTGCAACCGGTCGGCGCTGCCCTGGCCGACAGCCTGCAGGAGCAGATCATGGCGCGCCTGGAAGCCGAAGGTGGGGTGCTGGCGGTGTGCGACAAGAGCGACCCGGCGCTGATCAGCAAGCTGTTCAACGTCAGCAAGGGCAACTTCAAGAAAGCCATTGGCGCACTGTTCAAGCAGGGCCTGATCGTCATCCATGACGATCGCATCGAAAAGGCCTGATCAGGCCTGGACGAAGTTGCGGAAGTCCAGCTGCTCGCCACCCGGGCGGGTGTCGCGCAGCAGCGAGTCGCGGTCGGCGCTGAGGGCCAGGCTGATGGTGGAGCGGCGCTTGCCCGGCTTGCGCACTTCCATCTGCTCCAGGTGAGCCTTGAGGAAGTTGGTGGGCACCTTCAGGTGCTGCAGTTCGTCGCTTTCCGGCGTGTGCAGCAGCAGGTTGACCCAGTCGGCCTGGCCCTTGCCCAGGAGCGCCACCGGCACTTCGAACCACCACAGGTTGCGTTTGTTGTCCAGGATGGCGAACAGGGTGTTGCTGCTGTTCAGCACCGGGCGGGCCAGTGCTTCGTTACGCCGGGCGATGGCGGCGGGTTTGTCGAGTTTCATGCAGGTTCCTGCGGGTTGACGCTATGAAGGCCTGCATTGTGAGGGGTGTCGGGTAGTGGGGCAAGGTCTGATGGCCCCATCGCCGGCAAGCCAGCTCCCACAGGTACCCCACATTTTTCAAGGCCTTCGGTGATCCTGTGGGAGCTGGCTTGCCGGCGATAGGGCCAGTTGCCTTAGCGACGAACCGGCAGGCTCAACTCGGAAGTAGCCCCATCAGCAGTAGTCACAGTCGCCGTAAAGCTGCGCAACTCACCCATGTTCTCCAGCACCTGGGCAAACCGCGCCTGCCCCCGGGTGTCGCTGTTCACCAGCACCTCGCCAAGATACTGCTCGGCCTCGGTGCCATCCGCCTCGGCATTGCCAAAGAACTCCACCCGCAACAGGCTCGACGCCGGCCCGTGCACCTCGCCGCGCAGCAGCTCGCCTTCGAGCGCAATCAGCCGTGGCGCCTGCTGGTCATGGTTGGGTAGCGGCTGGCACGGTTTGGGCTCACCTTTGCCGTCACAGATGATCGCCTGTTCCTGCTTCGGCAAATCGGCCCCGACCCCACGCGACCCTACATACAGCGCATGCGCCTGGGCCGGTACGCCAAACACGATGGCACCGGTGCGTTGGTCGGGTACACAGGAACCACCTGCCTCGCAGCGGCGAATGTCCTGGCTGTTCCCCCAGATGCGGTTGCCACTCAGGCGCGTGGCGGTTACTTCCGGCTCCGGGCGCAGGGCTAAGCCAATGCGGTTGCCGTGGATCAGGTTGCCGTCGAGGATATTGCCCTCGCCGGTGACGCTGACGCCGATCGAGTTGCCGCTGAAGGTGTTGGCCGCCAGGTAGTTGCGCTTGCCCCAGTTGATCTGCAGGCCGTCGGAGTAGTTCTCGAAGCGGTTACGGACCACGCTGTTGTCGTTGCCCAGCAGGATCTCGATGCCCTGCGATGGCTCGGGGTTGGCAGCCGTGGAGCGGAACAGGTTGTCGGCCACCAGGTTGAACGCCGCGCCGCGGGTCAGCTCCAGGCCGTCGCCGTTGTCGATCAGCTGGTTGCGCAGCACCTTGTTGTTATTGGTGGTGGTGGTGGGATTACCGGCACCGTCATCGCCGGTCAGCATGATGCCCGCACCGCCTTTGTTGGCGACGATGCGGTTGTCTTCGATGACGTTGCCGCTGGCGCGGTTGACCAGGATGCCGATGCAGAAATTGCGCACCTCCAGGCCGCTCAGGTGCACGCCCTGGGTATCGCGCAGCACCAGGCCGGGGTTGGTGGTGGTGCGCACGTTGGTGCCGAACTGGCCCGGCAGGGCGCCAGGGCAGGTACGTACGCCCTGGTCCTTGATGTACGCCGAACCGTCGATGGCGATGTACTGACCATCGCGCGCCCAGGGCAGGCCGGTGATGCGCACCGGGCCTTTGATTTCCGGCAGCGCGCGGCTGGGGCGGATTACGTAGGGCGGCTTGCCGACGGCGGCGATGTCGATGCGGTAGTGGCCGGGGTTCTGGTTGCTGGTTTCGATCGCCCAGCGCAGCGACCCGGGTTGGCCGTCGTCGGCGTAATGGTCGACGCTTAAGGTTTCGGGGCTGGTCGGTGTAGCGGCAATGGTGGGCAGGGGCAGCAGTGGCAGCACGGCCACCAGCAAAGGCATCAGACGCATGGGTGCGGGTATCCGGAAAGCATTGTTTTTATCGAGGGTCAGCCTGCATCGGGCGGACGTTTGCGGGGATTCTAGGGCAGCGGCGGCGGCAGCGTAGTGGCACGGCGGTGATTTGGTGCGATATTCGCCCGCAGTTTTACCGCTCGGCTTCTAGGTGGAAAATTCGTTGAAACTCCTGGCGCAGGCGTTGGGTCCACCTTCTGTCGACACGGTTCACGTGTCTCCATTTGCAGGAGTTTTGCCATGAGCGGTACTAAAGACAAAGCGAAGGGCTTGGCCAACGAAGCAATCGGCAACGTGAAACAGGGTGTTGGCAAGGTGACTGGCAGCGACAAGCTGCAGGCCGAGGGCAAGGCGCAGGAAATCAAAGGTGAAGGGCAGCAGATCAAGGGTGATATCAAGGATGCGGTGAAGAAACCTTGATTTGAGGTGGCCTGAACCGGCCTCTTCGCGGGCGTGCCCGCGGACAGGCCGGGATTGGCGTAGGCAATTTCTTCAATCATGGACGGGAGCAGCACAGCAAAGGCGCGGTCTATTAGACTTGTCCGTTGAATTGATCGAGCGGCGAAAGGAGACGCTATGATTTTTCCCGCCCTGCAGGGCCTGCCCTTGCACCGCGTGCTGGTGCGCACCGTCAAGGAATTCCTTGACGACGAGATGTCCACCTACGCCTCTGCGCTGGCGTACCAGGCATTGTTCTCGCTATTTCCCTTCCTGCTGTTTCTGATTGCCCTGATTGGTTTCCTGCACCTGCCGGACTTCTTCTCCTGGCTGCGCCTGCAATCCGAACTGGTGCTGCCGCCGCAGGCACTGGAGCAGGTTAACCCGGTGATCGATCAACTGCAGCAATCCAAAGGCGGGCTGCTGTCGGTGGGTATCGTGATTGCGTTGTGGACTGCTTCCGCAGGTGTGCGCCTGATGATGAGCGCGATGAACGCTGCCTACGACGTACCCGAAGGCCGCCCGGTATGGAAGCGCATCCCACTGTCGATTTTCTACACCATAGGCCTGGCCGGCATGCTGCTGGCCGCCGCCGCGCTGATGGTGCTGGGGCCGCAGGTGATGGAGTGGATCGCCTCGCAGATCGGCATGCAGGAGTTCATCGTCACGCTGTGGACCATTCTGCGTTGGCCGGTGATCGTCATCCTGCTGATGGTGGCGGTGGCGCTGATCTATTACGTGATGCCCGACGTGAAACAGAAGTTTCGCTTCATCACGCCAGGCTCGGTGCTGGCGGTGGTGGTGTGGATCGTGGCTTCGCTGGGCTTTGCCTATTACGTGAAGACCTTTGCCGACTACAACGCCATGTACGGCAGCATTGGTGCAATCATCGTGCTGTTGCTGTATTTCTATATCTCCGCTGCCGTGCTGCTGCTCGGCGCCGAAATGAATGCTGTGATCGAGCACATGTCCGCCGAGGGCAAGAACCCTGGCGAGAAGGATTTCAGCGGTGCAAAAGCCGAGGAAACCCTGACGGTACTGGGCCACGAGCACCCGAAACCCAGCGAACCGCAAACCGCCGAGCCGAACCCCCGATGATTCGTGAAATTCTCAAGATGGGCGATGAGCGCCTGCTGCGCATCGCCCCGCCAGTGCCCGAGCACATGCTCGGCAGCGCCGAATTGCTGCAATTGATCGATGACATGTTCGAAACCATGCGCCACGTCGGCGGCGTCGGGCTGGCTGCGCCGCAGATCGGTATCGACCTGCAGCTGGTGATTTTCGGCTTCGAGCGCAGCGAGCGTTACCCCGATGCCGAGGCGGTACCGCAGACCATCCTGTTGAACCCGGTAATCACGCCGTCCTCCACCGAGGTCGAGGACGGCTGGGAAGGTTGCCTGTCGGTGCCTGGCTTGCGTGGCGTGGTGCCACGCTTCAAGCACATCTGCTACGAAGGCATAGACCCTCAGGGCAACCCCATCAACCGCTTTGCCGACGGCTTCCATGCACGGGTGGTGCAGCACGAGTGCGATCATCTGATCGGGCGCCTGTACCCTTCGCGCATCCAGGACTTTGCCAAGTTCGGCTACACCGACGTGCTGTTCCCCGGGCTCGACGTCAGCGACGACTGACCCCGCTGCAGTGCGACCAGGCGTTTGCTGCGCTGGTAGCGCTGCAGGCGGCCAGCCAGCGCTTCCGGCAACTGCCCGGCCAGCTCGAAGCCCAGCCGCTGATAGAACGGTGCCAGGTCGGGGTGGCAGAACAGCCAGGTGGGCCCATCAGCCTGTACCAGTGCGGCCTCGACCAACTGCCCGGCGACCCCATGGCTGCGCCGCTGCGGGTCGACGAACAGGCCGGTCAGCCAGTAACCGTTGCCCACCGGGCTAAGGCTCAGTCCGGCAATGATGCCCGGGGCCCGGGCCACCCATAGTTCAGCGTCGCTTGCAGCACGCATGCGCGAGCCGTGCTGCCGGTAGAAGTGGTCCAGCAGCCGGCGTTCTGTGTCCGTGAGTTTCGAACAGTGGATATTCTCTGAAATGATGGTTCCTGCCCTGAAACGTGACGAGAGGCTCTGGCTTGATGATTTGCGACCATTTTGTCGCAGATTGTTGCAAAACTGGCAAGGGTGAATATCCGACTGCAGGGTTCAACTATTGCCGGCCGGGAGTAGAATTTGATTCATCCCCCCTTGCAGTACTAAGCGGGATCGGTACTTCGTGCCATCTTCACCGTAGATGGCAACTTCTCCGCGCCAATGACGGCATCAGAAGTCAATCGATCAGCTTGAATGCTCAAAAGGCAGACCCACATGAAACCATTACTGATTCTTGCATTGGTCGGTATGTCCTCGTTCGCCCTTGCCGATGAGGCCAAACCCGTCTCCAGCCAGCCTGTGGCTCAGCAGTACGACTATTCGATGAACCTGGACATCAAGCGGGTGATCAACCTGTCGACCATCCCCAATGTCTGCGAAGTAGTGCCTGCGACCATGACCTATGAAGACCACCAGGGCCAGGTGCACACCATTCAGTACCGTGCCATGGGTGAGGGTTGCCAGCAGGGTTGATCAGCCTGTCGGCTGGTGTCGGTGGCCCATCCGCCGTCTGAAGGCGGGAGGGCCAGCGGCTGTACTGCAGTGGGCTAATGAAGTTTTCAAGCAGGCGGCAATGGCCTCAACCCGCTTGGTTTCGAGTTGTTCCTCACAGGTGTTGCCACCCTCCCGCAAGAAATTCCCACGCCCTGTCGATTCCTCCGATCACCGTTCGACCATAGGTGAAGGCACACCGTGCCACCCATGACCTGTCGGAGGAACCCCCGATGAGCACCGCAGCCGAAACCGAGATCCGCCAACTGATCGAGCGCTGGATGCAGGCCGTGCGCGACCGCGACATCCCCAGCATCACCGCCCCTTATGCCGATGACATCGTCGCCTTCGATGCCATCCAGGCCTTGCAGTTCAAAGGCAAGGCCGCCTACACCGCGCACTGGGAAATGTGCATGGGCATGTGCAGCGGCCCCATGGTGTTCGAGCTCGCCGAGCTTTGCGTACAGGCTGACGGCAACCTGGCGCTGGCCCACTGGCTGAACCGCTGCGGCCCGGGCGATGACGAGAGCCAGTGCGGCTTCATGCGCGCCACGGTGGGCTATCGTCGGGTTGATGGCCAGTGGCAAGTGATCCATGAGCACTGGTCCGCACCTTTCGACATGGAAACCCAGAAAGCCCTGTTCGATCTCAAGCCCTGAGTACTTATCGCCAAACGCACTGTGCCCACCCCCTGGAGGCGACCATGAAATACCTGTGCCTGGTCTATTGTGACGAAGGGCTGCTGCACAGCTTGCCCGACAGCCCGGAAGACGCCGAATGCATGGCCTATGCCGAAGCCATCCACGGCTCCGGGCGAATGCTCGCGGCCGAGGCGCTGAAGCCGGTGCAGACAGCCACCACGGTGCGCATGCGCAACGGGCACATGAGCCTGACCGATGGCCCGTTTGCCGAAACCAAGGAACAGCTGGCCGGCTTTTATCTGGTGGAGGCCCGCGACCTGAATGAAGCCCTCAACATCGCCAAGGGCATCCCCGCCGCACGGGTAGGCAGCGTCGAAGTGCGACCGGTGCGTGAACTGCAACCCTGACAGCCACGGAGAACAACCAGCATGAGCCTTGCACAGCCTGCGCAAGCGCAACACGAGTTGTCCATCAGCCGCCTGATCGATGCGCCACCGGCCAAGGTGTTCCGCGCCTGGACCGAACCCCAGTGGCTGATGCAGTGGTGGGGACCGCACGGCATGACCACCCCGGAATGCGAGATGCAGTTGTGGGCCGGCGGCCTGTTCCGCACGCTGATGCGGGCACCGGACGGCAGCGAGTACCCCAACCAGGGCGTGTTCCTGGAAATTGCCGCGCCGCGGCGGCTGGTGTTCACCGATGCATTTGGCCCAGGCTGGGTGCCGTCGGACAAGGCCTTCATGACTGCAGTGATCAGTTTTGACGAGGAGCAGGGCAAAACCCGCTACACCGCCCGGGCCTGGCACTGGAATGCCGCCGACTGCCGGGCTCACGAGGAGATGGGCTTCCACCAGGGCTGGGGAGAAAGCCTGGACCGCCTGGTGGAGGTGGTGACCCAGCGGATGCCTGACTGATGGCGGCACTGGCGCAGGTGCGCGCCGAGGTCGAGGCGGTCTATCGCGGGGAGTCGCGGCGCATACTGGCCACCCTGATCCGCCTGCTGGGTGATTTCGACCTGGCCGAGGAGGCCATGCATGATGCTTTTTTCATCGCTGTGGAGCGCTGGCAGCGCGATGGCATACCCGCCAACCCGCGCGCGTGGCTGGTCTCTACCGGGCGCTTCAAGGCCATCGATGCTTTGCGTCGGCGCGCGCGTTTCGCTCGTTCCCAGGCGGACTTGGGCATGCTGCTTGAAGGCCAGGCGCAAGACCCCAGCGATGAAGAGCTGCTGGCGGACGACCGCCTGCGGCTGATATTCACCTGCTGCCACCCCGCGCTGTCGGCCGATGCCCAGGTGCCGCTGACCCTGCGCGAAGTCTGTGACCTGACCACCGAGCAGATCGCCCGCGCCTTCCTGCAAAGCCCGGCGGCCATTGCCCAGCGTATCGTGCGCGCCAAGGCCAAGATTCGCGAAGCCGGCATCCCTTACCAGGTACCGGAACTGAACGAACTGCCCGAGCGCCTGGAGAGTGTGTTACGGGTGATCTATCTGGTGTTCAACGAAGGTTATTCAGCCTCATCGGGTGAGTCACTGCTGCAGCAGGAAC
The DNA here is from genome assembly GCF_013179515.1 of Pseudomonas sp. CM27. Classification (GTDB taxonomy): domain Bacteria; phylum Pseudomonadota; class Gammaproteobacteria; order Pseudomonadales; family Pseudomonadaceae; genus Aquipseudomonas. Next base: position 1,407 of record NZ_JABMCN010000039.1, on the reverse strand, counting down.
TGAGCGATGAAGCCATTCGCCTGGCACGTATGCTGGTGCAATTGTTGCCGGATGCTGAGGCGGTCGGTTTGCTGGCGTTGATGCTGCTGCAGGCGTCCCGGCAGCAGGCGCGAACCGATGCCCAGGGCAACCTGGTGGTGCTGGAGCAGCAAGACCGCGGTCTGTGGGACCGGCAGCGGATTGACGAGGGCTGCGAGTTGGTCCGCCAGGCCCTGCAAAGCCGGGCGTTTGGTGCCTATACCGTGCAGGCGGCGATAGCCGCGGTGCACGCTGAAGCGGCAACGGCAGAAGAGACTGACTGGGCGGAGATTGTCGGGCTGTATGACGTATTGCAGCGGCACTGGCCATCAGCCGTGGTTGAGTTGAACCGTGCGGTGGCGTTGGCGAAGCGGGATGGGCCGCAGGTTGGCCTGCAGGAAGTCGAAGGGATTCTGGCGCGCGGTGAACTGCTGGATTATCACTTGGCGTATGTGGCGCGGGCCGAGCTGCACTATCAGCTGGGGCAGGTGGAAGAGGCGCGTGCAGCCTGGCGGCAGGCACTGGCATTGACCCGGCAGGCGCCGGAGCGGCGGCATATCGAGCGGCGGCTACGGGCTCTTGAATGATGTAGCCAGCACCGCCCCTAACGCCGGCAAGCCAGCTCCCACAGGATCATTACAAAGTCTGAGCCTGTGGTGATCCTGTGGGAGCTGGCTTGCCGGCGAAAGGGGCGGTGCTGGCTAAATCAAACTTCAGCTGGCCACAAAATTCGGCGGCGACACCAGCTCGACGGTCTGCTGCTTGCGCGGCGCCAGGATCTCGGCCTCACCCTGTACGACCAGCTCATCGTTCTGGTTGTACACATTGGTGGCGATGCGCACCTTGAACTTGGGCAGCTTCTCGAGAATTTCCAGGCGAACGGTCAGGGTGTCGCCGATCTTTACCGGTTTCTGGAAGCTCATCTGCTGGCCCAGGTAAATGGTGCCTGGCCCAGGCAGGGTGCAGGCCACTGCGGCACTGATCAGCGCGCCGCTGAACATGCCGTGGGCAATCCGCTCGCGGAACATGCTCTTGGCCGCGAACTCTGCGTCCAGATGCACCGGGTTGTGGTCACCGGACATGGCGGCAAACAGCTGGATGTCGCGCTCTTCGACAGACTTCTTGTATTCCGCCTTCTGGCCGACTTCGAGGGCTTCGTAAGGCGTGTTGGTGACCTTGGACATCGTGGCTTCCTTAAGCGGTAGGCGAGGGCGGCTATCATTCACTGCGCACAGGGCGGCCAAGGGCCAGCGCCTGTTCGAGCCAGCCGAGGATATCGGCGGTAACCTCGTCACGGTTGGTTTCGTTGAGTACTTCATGCCGCGCCTCTGGATAGACGCGCAGCTGCACATGTCGATTGCCGGTCGCGCGCAGGGCGTCGGCCAGATG
>NZ_JABMCN010000389.1 GCF_013179515.1 Pseudomonas sp. CM27 | reverse complement strand
TGCCTACAACCGCTGGTGGGAGGCGCGCACGTTGTGGGGCGCGCTGGTGAACAGTTCGCGCAGCTTTGCGCGACAGACGCTGACACTGATCGATGACCGCGACGATGGGCTCAACCCGGTGAAGGCCACGTTGCTGCGCAGGCATATCGCCTATGTGAACTGCCTCGCCGCGCACCTTAAAGGCGAGCGCTGCCCGGATGAACTGATGGCCTTCATCCCGCCGGCAGAATTCGAGCGGCGCAACCGTTCGAACAACTTTGCCAATGACATTCTTGGGGGCTCGGCGGCCCTGCTGGCACGGGAATATCAGGCCGGGCGCCTGGACAGCATTCGCCTGGCGCGGCTGGAATCGACCCTGGTGGACCTGTCCAATGCGCAGGGCGGCATGGAGCGCATCGCCAATACGCCGCTGCCCTACCCTTATGTGTATTTTCCGCGGTTGTTCATCACCCTGTTCTGCCTGATCGTGCCGGTCGGGCTGGTGGAGTCGCTGGGCTGGTTTACGCCGCTGGCTTCGACCGTGGTGGGGTTCATGCTGCTGGCCATCGAGCGGATTGGCACGGATTTGCAGAGCCCGTTCAGGTTCAGTGAGCACCAGATCCAGATGGACACCATTTGCGAGACGATCGAGCGCAATCTGGAATCGATGCAGCGGGAGGCGCAGTGTGGGGAGCTGGCCTAGCGCATGACCTCAAGGGCCCTATCGCCGGCAAGCCAGCTCCCACAAGGGAGCGTGAAAACCCGAAGACTTGCGCAATACCTGTGGGAGCTGGCTTGCCGGCGATGGGCCGCAACGCGGCCCCGGCTATCGGTCAGGCCCGCACATACCGCTGGCGCAGCACATCACTGAGCACATCCACCAGCAACACCAGCACCAGCATGCCCAGGATCACCGTGCTGGCCTGGGCCTCCTGGAACAGGCTCAGGGTCGTGTACAGCATCTGCCCCAACCCGCCCGCCCCGACCAACCCCAGCACACTGGCCATGCGGATGTTGTTCTCCCAGCGGTACAGGCTGTAGGCCAGCAACTGCGGCCACAGGTTGGGTAAGGTGCCATAGCAGAACGCCGCGATCTGGCTGCCACCCTGCAAGCGAATCGCCGCTGCAGGCTCCGGCGACGCATTTTCCAATGCCTCGGCGAACAGCCGCCCCAACACGCCAGCAGTATGCAGCGCCAGGGCCAGGGTACCGGCATTGGGGCCAAGGCCGGCCGCCAGCACCGTAAGCGCCGCCCATACCAGTTCCGGAATGGCCCGCAAGCCATTGAGCAGCAACCGCGACGCCGCCTGGAACGGCCAACCGAAGCGGCCCGCAGCCGGCAGCGCCAGCAGCATCCCCAGCACCATGGCCAGCAGCGTCCCCAGGCCGGACATGGCCAGGGTCTCCAGCGCCCCGTGCCAAACGGCACGCAGGTGTGCAGCCGACAGGTCCGGGTGCAGGAAACGCCCGGCATACTCACCCATCTGCCCCAGCCCGCCGTTGCCCACCAGCGCCTGCAGGTCCAGCTCCAGGTAAGCGAACGAGGCCGCCACCGCCGTCACGATGGCAGCTAGCAGGAACAGGTTGATCACCCGGCTCATGCCAGCCTCCAGCGCAACAGGCGGCTAAGCAGGTCGGCCAGCATCACCAGCAGCAGGAAAGTCAGCAGCATGCTCGCCACCTCCGCACCGGCGAACATGCGCATCGACAAGTCGATCTGCTGCCCCAGCCCGCCAGCGCCTACAAAGCCCATCACCACCGACGCCCGCACCGCGCATTCCCAGCGGTACACGGTGTAGGACACAACCTCGGAGGCAGCATTAGGCAGAATGCCGTAGAGAAACGCCGCCAGCCGGCCACTGCCCGCCTGCATCAAGGCATGCGCCGGGCGCTGGTCGACCGACTCGAAAATCTCGGCGTATACCTTGCCGAGCATGCCGCTGTAGGTGATGGCGATGGCCAGTACGCCCGCCGTCGGCCCAAGCCCCACAGCCCGTACAAACAGCAGTGCCCAGACGATTTCCGGCACACTGCGCAGGAAAATCAGCAACCCGCGCACAGGCAGGCGCAGCAACCGCGACCAGAAACCGGCCCGCCCACTGCGGGAGGCGGCACGCAGCGACAACGCTCGGCTAGCCAGCAGCCCTGCAGGAATCGCCAGCAACAACGCCAACGCCATGCCGGCAGTGGCCACCGCCAGGGTCTGTAAGGTGGCTTCGTACAGCAACGCAAGGAAATCGGCATCGTGTGCCGGCGGCCAGAAGGCGCCGGTGAAACTGGCGATCTGCTGCCGGTTCTCCGCCTGAAACAGCACCCAAGGGTCAAGTTCGCTCAATTGCACGCCTGGCCACAGCACCGCTACGGCCAGCAAGGTCAGCAGCAACCGCGGCATCAGGGCCGGGTCGCGCGCGTCAGCTGTCAGCATCGCGGAATCTGCACGGTCAGAGTCGGTCCCTGGGTGGGCGGCGAAGCCAGTTGTTCGTTGGCGTACAACGCATCCAGCATCTGCTCGCTCACCGCCTCGGCCGCGCAGTCGAACACCACCTGCCCGTCGCGAATGCCGATCACCCGTGGGAAGTGCGCCAGCGCCAGCTCTACTGCATGCAAGCTCGCCACCAGGGTCACACCATTAGCCTGGGCATGGCGGTTGAGCAAGGCCAGGCTATGGTCGGCCAACACCGGGTCCATTGCTGACACCGGCTCGTCAGTCAGCAACAGTTGCGGCCGCTGGTACAACGCCCGGGCAATCCCCACTCGCTGCAACTGCCCGCCGGACAGCTGGCCACATTGCACGAACAGCTTGTCGGCCAGGCCCAGCTCTGCCAGAACCTGGCGCGCCCCCGGTACATCGCTGGGGTACAGCAGGTTGAGCAAGCCGCGCAGCATTCCCCACTGCCCCAGGCGGCCGGCCAGCACCGCTGTCACCACTCGCTGGCGCGGCGGCA
>NZ_JABMCN010000388.1 GCF_013179515.1 Pseudomonas sp. CM27 | reverse complement strand
TGAAATCCTGATCCGCAGCCCTTACCTGTCGCATGGCTACTGGGGCGACCCGGAGTTGACCGCAGCCAGGTTCATTGCCAACCCGTTCACCGACAACCCGGACGACCGCTGTTACCGCACCGGCGACCTGGGCACCTACCTGGCCGATGGCAGCGCCAGCTTCCTGGGGCGCGCAGACACCCAGGTAAAGATCCGCGGCCATCGCATCGAACTGGCGGAAATCGAGAACGCCATCGGCCGTCACCCGCACATCAGCCAATGCGTGGTAGTGGCCAACCACGACAGTGCGGCGACCCGGCTGGTGGCCTATTGCGTGGCGACATCGCCTGTTACAGCTGAAAAGCTGCGCCGGGCGCTGAGCGGCCAGTTGCCGGACTACATGGTGCCGGCACTGTTCGTATTCCTGCCTGCCATCCCCCTCACCCCCAACGGCAAGGTCGACAAACGCGCCCTGCCGGTGCCATTCGCGCAAAGCGCCGAGCAACCCTTGTCGCCGGTCGCCGAGAAGCTCAGCACAGCCTGGGCGCGGATCCTTCAGGTAGCGCACCTGGACGCCAGGTTGAGCTTTGTCGAGCTGGGCGGCGATTCGCTGTCGTTCGTGCAGGCCTCACGGGTGCTGGAGGAGCTGATCGGCCACCTGCCGGAGCGCTGGGAAACCCTGCCGGTGAACCAGCTGGCCGAACTGAGTGCGCCAGCCAAGGGCGCATGGCGGGTGATGGAAATGCCGGTATTCGTGCGCATGCTCGCCATCCTGCTGATTGTGGTCGGGCACATGAGCGAATTCGACCACTGGCTGATCGTTGGCGAAACCTCGGTGCTGTTCCTGGTCTCCGGCATCAGCCTGGCCCGGTTTCAGTTGCAGGCCATCGAAACGCGTGGCGATGCGCGCACACTGCTGCCGTCGCTGGCGGCCATCGTGGTGCCGACCCTGTTGTACACCGCCCTGGTGCAGCTGCTGTTCGACCGGCTGCACTGGCAATCACTGCTGCTGGTGTCCAACTGGTTTCCGGCCAGCGAGGTCAGCCTGTTCAACTACTGGTACATCGAAGTACTGGTGCAGATGCTCCTGGTGATCGGCCTGCTGCTGTCGATCAGGCGGGTGCGCCAGGTGCTCGCTGCCGACCCGTTCCGTTGCCTGATCATTGCCAGCTGCGCCATGGTGGCGCTGGATGTCCTGCTGAACCGTTTCGTGTTCGACGCCAGCGCCTTGCTCAATCGGGTACCGCAACACTTCCTGGCAGTGATGCTGCTGGGCATGGCCGTGCACCATGCCACCACCACCGCGCGCAAATGGGTGGCCAGCGCGGTTGCCGTGCTGGTGGTCGGCGAGCTTGACCTGATGGCGATTGCCGGCGTGGGCTGGGAGGCCTTCACCCTATATGTCGACATCGCCCTGCCAGCGATGCTGGCGCTTATCTGGTTCCGCTCGGTGCCGGTGCCCGCGCTGGTGGCAAGGGCCGGCGCCGTGATCGCCTCTTCAACCTTGTATATCTACCTGACGCATTTCCAGTTCCAGTCGCTGGCAAACCGCTTCTACCATCATCCGCTGTTCGAGGTGGCCTTGGCCGTCACCGGCGGGGTGCTGGTGAGCTACTGCTGGAATGCCCTGACGCGCCGGCTGCTGACGCGCTGGAGCACGCGCAAGCAGGCCGCCGGCACAGGAGCCGTGATTGTAAAGCCTGAAGTACGCTGAAAAGGCGGGTTGTAACAAACCTTGTCATAAAACTGTCGTGTTGCCGTCATAGGATTGACCCCAACCTGACATTTTCATTTCATGGAAGAACGTCTCATGCGTCGTGTGGTTTTCAATCAGAAGGGTGGCGTGGGCAAATCCAGTATCGCCTGCAACCTCGCCGCCGCCAGTGCCGCCGAGGGCTACCGCACCCTGCTGGTCGACCTCGACCCGCAGGCCAATGCCACCTACTACCTGACCGGCCTGGTCAATGACGCCATCCCTGCCGGCATCGCCGACTTCTTCCGCCAGACCTTGTCGCCGGTCACCGCCGCCGGCAAGAAGCACCGCGTGGCAATTACCGAAACCCGCTACAGCAACCTGCACCTGGTCACCGCCAGCCCCGACCTCAGCGACCTGCAGAGCAAGCTGGAGAGCAAGTTCAAGATCAACAAGCTGCGCAAGCTGCTGGTTGAGCTGGGCGAGGACTACGAGCGGATCTACATCGACACCCCGCCCGCGCTCCATTTCTACACCTTCAGCGCCCTGGTGGCAGCCGAGCGCCTGCTGATTCCGTTCGACTGTGACAGCTTCTCGCGCCAGGCCTTGCACAGCGTCATGGCCGAGGTCGAGGAGCTGCGCCAGGACCATAACCCGGCCTTGCAAGTCGAGGGCGTGGTGGTCAACCAGTTTGCCGGGCGCACCGCGCTGCACCAGACCCTGATCGAGCAGTTGCGCAGCGAAGGCCTGCCGGTACTGCCGGTGTACCTGAGCAGCTCGATCAAGATGCGTGAATCACACCAGGCCTCGGTCCCCCTGGTGCACCTGGCGCCCCGGCACAAGCTGGCGCTGGAGTTTGTCGACCTGCTGGATGCGCTGGAGCGCGCGGCCTGACAGCAGCTGAGCGACCAGGGATATGCAGATCACCCCATTGCGGGAAAACAGACGACCCGGCTACCATTGAGAACGATTCACACTCACAACCGGATGCCAGGCGTTGGACAGCACCTCGACCCGTAAACTGGGCTTTTTCTTCAGCGACCACCATCGCTGGTTGCTGCAGCACATCCACAAACGCCTGCGCAACCACGCCGACGCCGAGGACACCGCTGCCGAAACGTTCTGCCAGATGCTCGGGGCACGGGTCGACCCGGACAGCATCCAGCAACCGCGTGCCTACCTCACCGTCATCGCCCGCCGGTTGATCTTTGATCGCCATCGCCGCCGCCAGCTCGAGCAAGCCTACCTCGAGCACCTGGCACGGCTGCCTGAAGCGGTAGCGCCCTCGGTCGAGGAACAACTGCTGTTGATCGAGGCCCTGGTGAGCATCGACCA
>NZ_JABMCN010000387.1 GCF_013179515.1 Pseudomonas sp. CM27 | reverse complement strand
CCCGAGTTTCTCGATCCGGTAACGCAACATGTCCCGCGACAGCCCAAGCATTCGCGCCGACTTGGTAACGTTCCAGTCCGTGCGGTCCAGGGTCTTGCACACCAGGTCGCGCTCCATGTCTGGCAGGCTTGTCCCAGGCTCCGGATCATGCCGCGGCATTTCGTACACCGTGGCAGTCGGCTGCGCCACCAGCGGCTCGTCGATCAAGGTCATGCACAGGTTCAACTGATGCGCCTGCACCACCTCGTTCGGCGCCAGCAGCACGGTTTGTTCCAGCATGTTGCGCAGCTCGCGCACATTGCCTGGCCAGGTGTAACTGAGCATCAGGCTTTCGGCCTCGGCAGAAAACCGCAGGTTCGGCTTACCATAACGCCGGCCGTGGTGAGCCAGGAAGTGCCGTGCCAGCATCAGCACGTCCTGCCCACGCGCATGCAAGCGCGGCACCTTCAAGGCAATGATGCGCAGGCGGAAGAACAGGTCGCGGCGGAACTTGCCCTGCTGCACCATCTGCTCCAGGTTGCAGTTGGTAGCGCTGATCACCCGCAGGTCGACCTTGCGCTCCTTCACCGCGCCGATCCGGCGAATGCTGCGGTCTTCCAGCAACTTGAGCAGCTTGGCCTGCAGCACCAGGTCCATCTCGCCGATCTCATCCAGGAACAGGGTGCCGCCGTCGGCCGCTTCCACCAGGCCGACCCGGCGCTCCTTGGCATCGGTGAATGCGCCCTTTTCATGGCCGAACAGCTCGGCCTCCAACAGGTTGGCGGGGATCGAGGCGCAGTTGAATTCGATGAACGGCCCTTTGCTGCGCGAGCCGTCAAAATGCAGGGCACGGGCCACCAGCTCCTTGCCCGTGCCGGTGTCGCCTTCGACCAGTACCGGTGGCAGGTCGTCGCTGGCCATGCGCCGCTCGGCATCCAGCACCTGGCGCAGGGTGTGCTTGAGGCTGAGCATGGCCGGCGACTCACCGATCAACGCCTGCAGCCCGGACTTCTGCGCCTCGCGCTCCTGGTAGAACGTCAGCGTGCGCTCCATGCGCTCGGCAGCCAGTGCCTTGTCCAGGGTCAGTTTGAGCTCGGCCAGCACCACCGGCTTGGTCAGGTAATGGAAGGCGCCCTCCTTCATGGCCTGCACGGCATCTTCGACGTTGCCGTAGCCCGTCATCATGATCACCTTCAGGTCCGGCGCCTGGGCCACCAGCGTGCGCAGCAGGTCGTGCCCGCTCATGCCGGGTAGCGAGTTGTCGGTGAGCACCGCGTCGGGCTGAGCCCGCTTGATCTGCTCCAGCGCAAGCTCCGCGCTATGGCACACGGTGACCTCGAAGCCCTTCAGGCTGAGGTAGGTACGAACGTTGTCGGCGAGGATTTCATCATCCTCGACTACCAGGATGCTGTGCTCCATGGTCCCCTCCCGCTGCGATATTGAATGTAAGGCTGACGCGGGTTCCTTCCTCTTCCCGGCTGCTCAGGCTGACCGAGCCGCCAAACCGCTCCATGATGCGTTTGACCAGGGCCAGGCCGACACCGAGCCCCCCCTGCTTGGTGGTGTAGAACGGTTTGAACACCATGCGTTCCTGCTGCTGGCTCATGCCTTTGCCGGTGTCGGTAAGCACGAACTCGGCACGCTGGCCTTCCTGCACATTGACCTGGGCGGTCAGCATGCCACCGGAGGGCATGGCCTCCAGGGCGTTGGAGAACAGGCTGTTGAGAATCTGGGTGAGCTGCAGCGGCTGGCTGGCGACCCACTGCACGTCAGGGCCTTCGAAGTGAAAGCGCACACCGTTGCGCTCGATCTGCTGGAAGAAGGCCACGTGGGTGTCCTCGATGGCAGCCACCAGGTCCACGGCCTCGGCCTCGTCGCTGGTCGGGCGCAACGACACCAGCAGGTCGCGTACCCAGCATGACATGCGGTCGACCTGGCTGATAATGTCGGTGATGTTCTTCTGCGCGGCAGGGTTGGCGATTTCCTGGGCCAGCTCTGCGCTGGAGCGGATGTTGGCCAGCGGGTTGCGCAGGCTGTGCGCCACTGCGGAGGACATTTCCCCCAGCGCCACGTAGGTTTCGCTGGCCACCAGCCGGTCCTGCTGCAAGCTCAGCATTTGCGCCGCCCTGCGCACGATCCAGAACAGCCCGAAGTAGATCAGTGCCCCGCCTACCAGTGTGGAGGCCCAGATCAGCACGTAGCCGCGCTGGATGCGGCGGATCAGGTCCTGCGGTTCCTTGTAGATTTCCACCATGGCCAATACCTGCTCGCCCTGGCTGTCGAACAGCGGGATGTAGTTCTCGATGAACAGGTATTGCGGCTCACTCTGGAACTTCTGCTCTTCGCGACCTTGCTCAGCCTTGTGGTAGCTGGCCGACACCGCCTTGCGCGAGCGGAAGGCGCGGTCCAGGTCGCCATCGGCTTCTATACGCTTGCCGATCAGCACCGGGTTGGTCGACCAGACAATGGTGCGATCGCGGGCATAGACGTTGGCCAGCAAGGTATCCGGCAGGTGCTCGACATGGTCGAGGAACTCGACCCGGGTCGACTCGGCCAGTGCCGGGCTGACCTGCAGGTGCTGCTGGTCCAGGCGCGGGTCGAGCAACTCACCCATGGTGGTGCCTGGCGGCAACTGCGAGTGGCGCACTTCGGCCTGGGCCATGGCCTGGATGAACTGGGCGGTGAGCATGGCATCGCGCTGTACGCTGTCGCGTACCACGAAGCGCGTCGAGACGTAACCCAGGCCACCCGCCACCGCAGTGATGATCAACAGGCTGATGACCGAAAACCAGCGCAACAGGTTGAATTCACGCAATGGCACGGCGAGACCGTTGGGGGTCGCACTGGCCTTGTCGGAAGCTTCGTTTTCCAGCATCTGCATCGCGTGGTTCCCGCGCAGGGCGTCCGTTCAGAAATGCATCAAGGCAAATGGCAGTAGCCGTTTGAGAGCATCCCGCTTGGGCAGCCGCAGCTGCCATTCATCGCGTGTTGCGCTTGGTCAATCACGTAGCAAAAAATCAGCCAGCCCGATACTGAAAGACCAATA
>NZ_JABMCN010000386.1 GCF_013179515.1 Pseudomonas sp. CM27 | reverse complement strand
TACTTGTAGCGGTGGATGTTGGACAGCTGCTTGTTCGGCTGTGGGTTCTTGCGGTAGATCAGGGCTTTCTTGCCGATGGTCTGCACCAGCTCGGCACGGCCGGCCTTGCACAATTGGGCAATGGTTTCGGCCCGTTCTTCGCGATCTTCCGAGCGAATCTCGACCTTGATCAGCTCATGGTCGGCCAGGGCGCGTTCCAGTTCGGCGATGACGCCTTCATTCAAACCGTTGCCAGCAACGATCAGGACCGGCTTCAGGTCATGACCAATGGACTTGTATTGCTTCTTCTGCTCGTTATTGAGCGGCATAATCTGACCCTTTCTGTCTGATTCTGTAAAATTGACCGGCATTTTACCCGAGGGCCACCGGCTCCGCCCAGTCAATCACGACGCATATCATCGAGGTGCCCCGTGGTACAACGTTCCAAAAGCAGCGCAAACTGGCTGCGAGAGCATTTCAACGACCCTTTTGTTAAACAGGCACAGAAGGATGGCTACCGCTCGCGTGCGAGCTACAAACTGCTGGAGATCCAGGAAAAGGACCGTCTGATCCGCCCCGGCATGAGCGTGATCGACCTCGGCGCCGCCCCGGGTGGCTGGTCGCAGGTGACCAGTCGTCTGATTGGTGGCCAGGGCCGTCTGATCGCCTCCGACATTCTGGAAATGGACTCGATCCCCGATGTGACCTTCATCCAGGGCGACTTCACCCATGATTCAGTGCTGCAGCAGATTCTCGAGGCGGTCGGTGATACGCATGTAGACCTTGTGATTTCCGACATGGCCCCCAATATGAGTGGTACGCCCGAAGTGGACATGCCGCGTGCCATGTTCCTCTGCGAGCTGGCCCTGGATCTGGCAACCCGCGTGCTCAAGCCCGGCGGTGATTTCCTGATCAAGATTTTCCAGGGCGAAGGCTTCGACATGTACCTGAAGGACGTGCGCACCAAGTTCGACAAGGTGCAGATGCGCAAGCCGTCTTCTTCGCGCGACCGTTCTCGCGAGCAGTACTTGCTGGGCAAGGGTTTCAAAGGCGTTTGAAAAGGCGTGCTACGGGTGGCCGATAGTTATTTCCAATCGGCCCTCCCGTCTGGATCGTCCGAACTTCGTGTAGTCTAGCTTTCACAAAGGGTTACAGACGGTGCCTGCGGCTGCGTAGGTAATGTAGTAAGTTAGGGCGATGAATATCATGCGAGGCACGGCTGCGTCGTGCGCCGGCCTCAGAGGGTAGCGAATTGAACGACATGGCAAAGAATCTGATCCTGTGGTTGATCATCGCAGCTGTCCTGGTGACAGTGATGAACAACTTCTCCAGCCCTAACGAGCCGCAGACCCTCAACTATTCCGACTTCATCCAGCAGGTCAAGGATGGCAAGGTCGAGCGTGTGACTGTCGACGGCTACATCATTACCGGCAAGCGCGCCGACGGCGACAACTTCAAGACCGTGCGCCCGGCCATTACCGACAACGGCCTGATCGGCGACCTGGTCGACAACCACGTGGTCGTTGAAGGCAAGCAGCCGGAACAGCAGAGCATCTGGACCCAGTTGCTGGTTGCCAGCTTCCCGATCCTGGTCATCATTGCCGTGTTCATGTTCTTCATGCGCCAGATGCAGGGCGGTGCAGGCGGCAAGGGCGGGCCGATGAGCTTCGGCAAGAGCAAGGCACGCCTGCTTTCCGAAGACCAGGTCAAGACTACCCTGGCCGACGTTGCGGGCTGCGACGAGGCCAAGGAAGAGGTTGGCGAGCTGGTCGAGTTCCTGCGTGATCCGGGCAAGTTCCAGCGCCTGGGTGGCCGTATCCCGCGCGGTGTGTTGATGGTCGGCCCACCCGGTACCGGTAAGACCCTGCTGGCCAAGGCCATCGCTGGCGAGGCGAAAGTGCCGTTCTTCACCATTTCCGGTTCGGACTTCGTGGAAATGTTCGTCGGTGTCGGTGCCAGCCGTGTGCGCGACATGTTCGAGCAGGCCAAGAAGCACGCCCCGTGCATCATCTTCATCGACGAAATCGACGCCGTTGGTCGCCACCGTGGTGCCGGCATGGGCGGCGGTCACGACGAGCGCGAGCAAACCCTCAACCAGTTGCTGGTAGAGATGGACGGCTTCGAGATGAACGACGGCATCATCGTCATCGCGGCTACCAACCGTCCGGACGTGCTCGACCCGGCGCTGCTGCGTCCTGGTCGCTTCGACCGTCAGGTAGTGGTTGGGCTGCCGGACATCCGCGGTCGCGAACAGATCCTCAAGGTGCACATGCGCAAGGTGCCGGTCGGCGATAACGTCAACCCGGCGGTGATTGCCCGTGGTACTCCAGGCTTCTCCGGTGCCGACCTGGCCAACCTGGTCAACGAGGCTTCGCTGTTTGCCGCACGCTCCAACAAGCGCCTGGTCGAAATGAAAGAGTTCGAGCTGGCCAAGGACAAGATCATGATGGGCGCCGAGCGCAAGACCATGGTCATGTCGGAAAAAGAAAAGCGCAACACCGCTTACCACGAGGCTGGCCACGCCATTGTCGGTCGACTGGTGCCTGAGCACGACCCGGTCTACAAGGTTTCGATCATCCCGCGCGGTCGCGCCCTGGGTGTGACCATGTTCCTGCCGGAAGAGGACCGCTACAGCCTGTCCAAGCGCGCGCTGATCAGCCAGATCTGTTCGCTGTACGGTGGCCGTATCGCCGAAGAAATGACCCTGGGCTTCGATGGCGTCACCACCGGTGCGTCCAACGACATCATGCGTGCCAGCCAGATCGCTCGCAACATGGTCACCAAGTGGGGCTTGTCCGAGAAGCTCGGCCCGCTGATGTACGCCGAGGAAGAGGGCGAAGTGTTCCTCGGTCGTAGCGCCGGCAGCCAGCATGCCAGCGTCTCCGGCGAGACCGCCAAGCTGATCGACTCCGAGGTGCGCAGCATCATCGATCAGTGCTACGCCACTGCCAAGCAGTTGCTCATCGAAAACCGCGACAAGCTCGAGGCGATGACCGAAGCGCTGATGAAGTATGAAACCATCGATGCCGATCAGATTGACGACATCATGGCCGGGCGCACC
>NZ_JABMCN010000385.1 GCF_013179515.1 Pseudomonas sp. CM27 | reverse complement strand
CTTGCGGTCGATGTTGGCCAGGAAGGCCCCGACCAGCGAGGCGATGCAGCCGATCAGGGCGGCGCCGGCAATGACGCCGAAAATAAGCCCCAGCACATGGTTGATCGCCTTGACGTTGTTGATCTCTGCCAGGCGGCTGGCGGTTTCGATGCGCTGCTCGTTCAGCCACTGCTCCAGTGGTGCCACGCTGTCGATGTCCCGTGCATAGACCCGCGCCCGGGCGTAACCGACTTTCAGCGCGTCGAGGGCTTGGCCGCTGCTGGCGCCAAGGCTGGCCACCAGGTAACCATCGCGGTAGTGCTCCAGTTCCATCAGCAGATCGGGGCTGACGAAAGCGGCTGGGCGGGCGAAGCGTACCGAGCTGACGACGGCACGTACCTGCAGGGCCCGCTCGCCACGCTCGTTGACGTCGTTCAGGCGCCGGGCAACGCGCAGGCGAACCGTATCGCCAACCTTGGCATCCAGGCGTTGCGCGGCCCGTTCGCTGAGGATCAGCTGGTCGGTCGCCAGCTCGCTCAGGGCTGTCGCCAACAGCGGGTCATTGGCCTGGGTCGGGATGACCTCGACGTTATCGGCGAAGCGGCCATGCGCCCCGAGCAGATCGGCCTGGGTGTTCAGCGAGCGGGTCTGGCCGATGGCGAAGCCGACTTCCGGGCGCGCCTGCAAACGCTGCAGCCAGGCCTGGTCGTAGTGGCCGCTGCTGAGCATCTTCACCTCAAGGTTGCGTGGGTCGCTGAGCAGCTCCTGCTGCAACTGGCTGACCACGCCGTGCTTGAGGCCGAACAGCAGCAACAGCGGGGCGATGACGGCGACCAGCGAGGCGGCCATGCACAAGGAAACATTGCGGTCATGCCACAGGTCGGCCAGCGACAGCCTGATCAGCAGGGCCAGGCGTTTATGCCACGGGTTCAAAGCGTGTTTCCCCTTGACCATTGATGGCACCCAGGCGCGGCAGGCCGAAGCGCTCGACCAACGCCCAGTCGTGGGACACGATCAAGGCACTGAGCCCCAGCTCGGCCACCAGGTTCAGCAGCAGCTCGAACAAGCGCTCGGCGTTGTGTGGGTCCAGTGCAGCGGTCGGCTCGTCGGCCAACAGCACCCGTGGTTCGTGAGCGATGGCGCGTACGCAGGCGACCCGCTGGCGCTCGCCGATGGACAGCGCCTGGGGCAGTTTGCCCAGCAGCGGTGCCAGGCGCAGTGCCTCGACGGCCTTGTCCACGGCCGCGCAGCCAGGGGCCAGGCCAAGCAGGCGGCGCGGCAGCAGAATGTTGTCGCGCACACTGAGGAAGGGCAGCAGCCCGCCGTTCTGCAGCACAAAGCCAAGCTCGCGCGAGCGCAGTGTCGCCAACGCCGGTTGCTGGTCCTGGGCCAGCAGGCTGGCGACATCCTGGCGTTGCGGGCCAAGGCGGTAGTGGGTCAGTTGCTCGGGTTTGAGCAGCAGGCCGATGGCTTCCAGCAGCGTGCTCTTGCCGCAACCGCTTTCGCCGGTGATGGCGCGTACTTCGCCAGGCCGCAGGCACAGCTCATCCAGCCGTACCCGGTGAGCCTGCGATCCTTCGCCTCGAACAATCCGTAATCCCTTGATATCGAGCATGTGCGGTCAGGGCATCATTTCCAGCGGTACCGGGTAGACGTTATCGCGGCTGTCACTGCCCGGGGCCAAGGCGACCCAGCGGTCCACGTCCGCGTTGTAGCGCTGGTAATGGCGAAGCTTGCTGCTCAGGCTGCGAATGAATTTCTCCTGGGCCAGGCCATCCCAGCCTTTCCAGGTTTCTTCGTCCAGGTTCAGTACTTCGCTCTGGTAGGGCAGGTCTTGCAGGTACTCGCCGAGCACGCCCAAGTCGGCCACGCGGGTGGTCGAGCCCTGCTTCAGCTGGTTCGGGTCGGCACCCATGGTGGCGGCTACCGAGCGCAGGCGGGTGAACATTTCGTCGGGCGAAATCATGCCTTCGTTGGCGGCGTCGAGGATCTGCTTGAGCACATCGCTGAGGTCGCTGAGCTGGGCCTTGGTCAACAGCACGCGCACATCGGTGGTGGGCACGTTCTGCTTGATCAGGTCACGGTCGCTGATCCAGGCCTGGAACACGGGTGGCACCTGGGTGCCGTTGGCCTTGCCAAGGTAGGCCAGCTGCATGGCGTGGCCTATCAGCGCCGCATCCTCGAGCATTTTTTTCTCGGTGGGGTCGGCCTTGGCATTGGTCGCGCTGCCGATGGCGTCCTCGCCCATGTAGGCAGCCCGCACCTGCTGGGTGATGGCGGCGGCCAGGCCATCGACCTTGCGGCCGAAGGCCTCGACATCGCCGGCATTGACCGGGTAGTACAGGGAGGTATTGGTGCCCGGGTAGTTGGACAGGGTACGGTACTGCGCCTCGGCGCTGCTGTGGTTCTTCGAGCCGCTCGGGGTTTTCAGGTGCAGCGTGTACAGGGCAACACCCGGGTTGCTGGCTTCGATCTTGACCTGTTCGGCGCCAAGGCCGGTACTCGACAGTTTGTCGCCACCGTCGATGGCACCGGCATCGGTGATCAGTACCACATAGCGCGCGCCGAATGCGCTCCAGTCGATCTGGTCCACGGCCGACATCACACCGGCGAAGGCATCTTCGTTGAACTCGCTGCTGGACACCTTGGCCTGCTTGAGGTCTGCGACCTTGGCCATGAAGTCGGCACCGTCCTTCACGGTGTTGGGGTCGGCGTACATCTTGCTGACGTATTCCAGGCCCGGCACCGCCTTGGTGCTGGAACGGTAGGCGACCAAGCCGAACTTGACCTGCTTGCCCAGATTTTCCTTTTCGATCTGCGTGTAGACGCGCTTGATCGCTTCACGGGTACGGTCGATATACGGGTCCATCGAGATGGTCGAATCGATCACGAACACCACAGCGGCACTGAACGCTTTCAGCTGTTGGTTGGCGGCGGCCTGGCTCGGCGCTGGGGTTGCCGCTGCGGCGCTGTCGGCTTTGCTGACCGAGGCCACGTTGAGGATGCGGGTGCGGAAGCCTTCTTCGGTCATCACCTCTTCGCCGCTGAGCACTGGCAGCAGGTAGAAGTT
>NZ_JABMCN010000384.1 GCF_013179515.1 Pseudomonas sp. CM27 | reverse complement strand
TGTTGGTGTTGAGGATCTTCCAGGCCGTGCCATTGGACTTGCAGGTCTTCGAGCCGTCGGCAGCGTCGGTCACTTCGATGATGTAGCCGGGGAACAGCGATGCGTCAGGCAGCGTGCCCAGGGTGAATTGCCCAGGGCGGAATGCCCCGGTGAGCCGCCCAGGCCCTACAACCGTCAGCTTGTCCGAGCCGCTTTGCGTGGTGGTTCCGATCCGCAGGTCACCGCTCAGGTAGTTCGGGGCATTGCCGGCGGCGTATACGTTCCAGCGCTCGTATCCGCTCTGCACGCCCTGGTTGAGGCGCAGAGCGCAAGCCATGGTGATGCCGGTGGCGGGCACGGAGTCGACGCGAAACCCATCGTGCTCCGTTACCGTCACGTTGGTACCCAGGCCCGGCGCGATACTGGTGAAGGTCGAGGTCAGCGCGACGACGGTCGGTGACACCTGCGCGGGAAGGTTCACCGCGCCACCAAAGGCGCTGCTGAACCCCAGCACGCTGTAGGTGCCCGCCGAAAAGACCCCATACTGGCTGCCCGTCACCGGCGGCGTCCCTCGCACGTTGAGCAGGAACCTGTCCCCAGGCGCTGCGCCAATACCCACGCAACCAGTGAGCGTGAGGTTATCCAGCGTCTGCTGCCCTACCGGCACTTTGCCCATGGCGTCCAGTGCAGCAACACCATTGGCCGCCCCGCGCTGGGTGCTGGCCAGCTTGCTCTCCAAGGCCACCTGCAAGTCGGTTACCGTGCTGATAGCCTGGGAGCCGGTGTGCGTGGAGCGGTCCCGCAGCTGCGCATCCGTGGCGTTGATCGGCTCCCAGGCCGAGCCGTTGGACTTGTAGGCGCGGACGCCGCCTGAGCCATCGGCAACATCAATGATGTAGTTCGGGGTCAGGCTGGGCTCTGGCAGCGTGGCCAACGTGTACTGGCCCAGGCGCATGGGGCCGAACAGCGTCAGCTTGGTGATGAACGCTTCCCGCCAGCGCTTGAGCAGAGCGCCCAAGTCAAAGCCGTTGTCCTCGCCCGGGTTGAACCCGTTCGTGAAGATCTCGGCGATTTTCAGGCCAACCTTCGACGTGGCATCCGCCGCCGCGTAGAACCATGTCCGGGTAGACGCCGTGTAGATCGTGCTGCCGCCCCCGACGATCACCAGGTTGGCGTCCGGGGTACTGGTCTGCTGCAAGGTCAGAATGTCGGCCTGGCTGCTATCCCGGTGCGGGGTCAGGATGCGCCCGAACACATCCCCGGCCGACACAAAGCCGTTTCGCAGATACCCCGTTCGGGTGCCCAGCAGCTCGACGCTGTTGGCCGTCAGGTTCACCCAGTACGGAGCGAACTCGCGCGCTGACGTCCACACCAAGACCAGAAAGGCCTGGTTGTTCTGGTTGAATACCTCGACTCGGCTGGCCGTTGGAATCTCGATAATCCCCATCGGCGTGATGGTGACCGCCGAGGAGTACCAGGAAAATCGCGGCACCTGCACATCGGCCATGTAGCGCAGGATTTCCTGCATGGTGCTGAAAACCGCACCGCTGAACGGGTTGTAGATCTTGCCATCCGGCCCACGCGGAAAGATTCCGGTGACACTGCGCTCCATGTTGAACGGCGTGTATGGATCGCTGATATCCGAGTAGTTCACGCCCTCGGCGTCGTACTCAGTGAGCAGCAGGATGCCCCCCACATCCGCATCAGGGCTCCCCGGGCGAGCGGTGATGATGAGGTGGCTGATGGTGCCGTCTGGGCGCAGCGACAATCCTTCCGACTCGGTTCGCAGGCACAGGTGGCCAGCTGCCGACAGCCGCGCCATCATCTTCTCGGCTCGAACGGTCCCGTAATCCACAAGAGAGCCGTCGAGCTCGCACACCGCCATGCCAATCGCCGCCACCGGCAAAGCGACCGTGCCGTCCGTTTCGGGAATATACGAGCCGCCCAGGCCGAACAGCACGCGACCTCCCTGCAGTGCCACCCCCTGGGTCTTCGGCACGTAGGAATAGTGCGCGCTGGTCGACAGCTGCCAGCCAACCACGTTTTTGGCGACATAGAACTCGCCCCGGCGGACGAAGTTTTTGTCGTAAATCAACCAGCGGGTACGGGAGCCCTCCGTCCCCATGTCGACCTGTTGCTGCTCAATGATCCATCGGCCACTGTCGTAGGCGTACTGCAGGCCCACACCGGTCAAACCGGTGCTGACCCCAGCCAGGGTTGCCCCTTTTGCCGGCAGAGCGCTGATGTCGTAGGCGTGCAGCCCATCAGTGCCCGCCTTGTTGTAGAGCTTTCGCACACCGCCTTCAGTGATGATCACCAGGCTTTCCCCGCCTGGGGCAATCATGAACCAGCCGCCGTACACACCCGTTGCCTGGAACCAGGCAATCACGGCCTTGGAGCCGTTGGCATACTTGATGTAGATCCGGCCCGACTCGTCGTAGCAATGGCCCTGCGGGTAGATGTTGCCTTGGCTCGGGCTGCCGGCCGCGACAAAGGCCGCCGCGATGTCCGGGAAGTTCAGGGCCAGTTCCCGCGCCACCGACTTGATGAATATCAAGTCCCGCGTCTTTGCCAGGGCGTTGAACCCTGCAATTGCCGGTGCCACCTCAGCGGCTGAGGCCTTCTGGTCCAGGGCCAGCTTCTGCGCGGTACTGACTGGCTTGTCGAGGTCTGAGGTGTTGTTCACCTGATCCAGGCCAACTGCGCCCTTGGCCTGCTCTACCGTCTTGGAGCCGAGTAGCGCCTGGACCGGGTTGCTCCACGCCGACGCGATGGCCTCGCGGAGCTTGGTCAGCGTCTGTTTCTTGGTGCTGCGGCTCTGCACGACCGGATAGAGGTCGGCCTCCTTCGGGTCAACCGATGGCGGGAGCTTGGAAATTTCAATTTGTTCAGCCATTCATCACCCCGTGATGATCGTCTTGCCGTCTTCGGTCGCCAGTTCAGAGCCGTCCTCGGTGATGAGCGCATACGCGCTCACACCGGGCCACTTCTCGTTGACCGCGATGTCGACAATGTCGGATTGGGTTAGGTATTCAGGAGCGATCGTGAACCATTGCTCGTCGTACAGCGGGCGCTTGTACACCTCGAGCTCGGCGGTGAATCGCCAGAGGTCGACGCCAACGAG
>NZ_JABMCN010000383.1 GCF_013179515.1 Pseudomonas sp. CM27 | reverse complement strand
GTAGGTGTCCAGGGCATAACCTTCGGCCAGGCGGCTGATTTCCCGGTCGTAGGTCTGGATCAGTTCGAACGTCCACTCGGACCCGGTGGAAATGGGTTGGCGTCTCTGTGCTCTGGCGGTCATGTGGCTAACCTGCGCTGGAAGAGTTCACGGAAGACCGGGTAGATGTCGCCGGCCGATACCAACTGCTGCTGGGCGAACGTGTCGGGGAACCCTTCGCCGATGCGCTCGTACTCGTACCACAGCGCCTGATGCTCACGGGGGGTGATCTCGACGTAAGTGTAGTACTGCACGTGCGGCATGATCTGCTTGGAGAGAATTTCGCGGCAGATGGGCGAGTCGTCGTTCCAGTTGTCGCCATCGGAGGCCTGGGCGGCGTAGATGTTCCAGTCGCTGGCCGGGTAGCGTTCGGCCATGATCTCCTGCATCAGCTTGAGCGCACTGGAAACGATGGTGCCGCCGGTTTCCCGGGAGTAGAAGAACTCTTCCTCGTCCACTTCGCGGGCACTGGTGTGGTGGCGAATGAATACTACCTCGATGCGGTCATAGTTACGCTTGAGGAACAGGTACAGCAGGATGAAGAAGCGCTTGGCAATGTCCTTGGTGGCTTGGGTCATCGAACCGGACACGTCCATCAGGCAGAACATCACCGCCTTCGAGCTTGGGTTGGGCTGCTTTACCAGCAAGTTGTACTTCAGGTCGAACGTGTCGAGGAAGGGCAGGCGGTTGATACGTGCTTTCAGGCGCTCGATTTCCTGCTCGACTTCCTGGATGTCGGTAAAGTTGTCGGGCTCCTCGACTTTCAGTCGGGCCAGCTCTTTTTGCGCTTCGCGCAACAGCGCGCGGCTGCTGCCGGTCAGGGCGATTCGCCGGGCGTGAGCCGAGCGCAGGGTGCGGACAATGTTGATGCGCGAGGGGTTGCCCTCGTTGGCGATACCGGCACGCACGGTCTTGAACGTATCGGCACCGGTCAGGTGGCGTTTGACCAGGTTGGGCAGCTCGAGGTCCTCGAACATGAACTCGAGGAATTCTTCCTGAGTTATCTGGAAGACGAATTCATCCATGCCTTCGCCAGAATTGCCGGCCTTGCCACGGCCCCCACCGCCCCCACCACCTTGGGGTCTGGGGATATGCTCACCTGCGGTGAATTCCTTGTTGCCCGGGTGCACGATGGTCTGTTTGCCGCCGCGACCATGGTGCAGCACAGGTTCGTCGATGTCCCGTCCCGGAATGCTGATCTGCTCGCCATGCTCCATGTCCATGATGGAGCGACGGCTAACCGCCTCTTCGACGGCCTTCTTGATATGTTCGCGGTACCGCCGCAAGAAGCGCTGGCGGTTGACCGTGCTCTTGTTCTTGCCGTTCAGGCGTCGGTCTATAACGTAGCTCATGGTCCCTCCGGTAGCTGGGAACAGCTGCACGCTTCAAGCTACGAGCTGCACGTAAAGACAGCTGCCGCCGCCCGAGGCTGGAACGCCAGCCTTGGGCGTGCGGTGTGTAGCTTGTCGCTTTATTGCGATTTCCTGACCCGCAGGTACCATTCCGACAGCAGACGAACCTGTTTGTCGGTGTAGCCACGCTCCACCATCCGGGTGACGAAGTCGTTGTGTTTCTTCTGGTCCTCTTTGCTGGCCTTGGCGTTGAAGCTGATGACCGGCAGCAGGTCTTCGGTGTTGGAGAACATTTTCTTCTCGATCACCACCCGCAGCTTTTCATAGCTCAGCCAGCTTGGGTTCTTGCCGTTGTTGTTGGCGCGTGCGCGCAGTACGAAGTTGACGATCTCGTTGCGGAAGTCCTTCGGATTGCTGATGCCGGCGGGCTTCTCGATCTTTTCCAGCTCTTCGTTCAGTGCAATACGGTTGAGGATTTCGCCGGTTTCCGGGTCGCGGTACTCCTGGTCCTGGATCCAGAAGTCGGCGTACAGCACGTAGCGGTCGAAGATGTTCTGGCCGTACTCGCTGTAGGACTCAAGGTAGGCGGTCTGGATTTCCTTGCCGATGAACTCGATGTAGCGCGGTGCCAGATATTCCTTGAGGTAGCGCAGGTAGCGTTCGCGCACCTCGGCAGGGAATTGCTCCTGCTCGATCTGCTGCTCCAGCACATACAGCAGGTGTACCGGGTTGGCCGCAATCTCGTGCGGGTCGAAGTTGAAGACCTTGGACAGGATCTTGAAGGCGAAGCGGGTCGACAGGCCGTTCATGCCCTCGTCGACGCCTGCCGAGTCGCGGTATTCCTGGATCGACTTGGCCTTGGGGTCGGTATCCTTCAGGTTCTCGCCATCGTAGACGCGCATCTTCGAGTAAATGTTGGAGTTTTCCGGCTCCTTGAGACGCGAGAGCACGGTGAACTGGGCGAGCATCTTCAGCGTGTCCGGGGCGCAATGGGCCTTGGACAGCGAACTGTTGACCAGCAGCTTGTCGTAGATCTTGATCTCGTCACTGACCCGCAGGCAGTACGGCACCTTGACGATGTAGATCCGGTCGATGAAGGCTTCGTTGTTCTTGTTGTTACGGAAAGTGTGCCACTCCGATTCGTTGGAGTGAGCCAGCAGGATGCCGGTGTAGGGGATCGCGCCCAAGCCTTCGGTACTGTTGTAGTTGCCTTCCTGGGTGGCAGTGAGCAGAGGGTGCAGGACCTTGATCGGTGCCTTGAACATCTCGACGAATTCCATCAGGCCCTGGTTGGCCCGGCACAGCGCGCCCGAGTAGCTGTAGGCGTCGGCGTCGTTCTGCGGAAACTCCTCGAGTTTGCGGATATCGACCTTGCCCACCAGTGCAGAGATGTCCTGGTTGTTTTCATCGCCGGGTTCGGTCTTGGCAATGGCAATCTGGTTGAGAATGGATGGGTAGAGCTTGACCACTTTGAACTTGGAGATGTCACCGCCAAATTCTTGCAGGCGCTTGGTGGCCCAGGGCGACATGATGGTGTTCAGGTAGCGCCGTGAGATCCCGTACTCTTCCTCGAGAATGGCCCCATCTTCGGTGGCGTTGAACAAGCCCAAGGGCGATTCGAATACCGGCGAGCCCTTGATGGCATAGAACGGCACTTTCTCCATCAGCTGCTTGAGTTTCTCGGCCAGCGACGACTTGCCGCCGCCTACCGGGCCCAACAGATA
>NZ_JABMCN010000382.1 GCF_013179515.1 Pseudomonas sp. CM27 | reverse complement strand
CCGGCACCGTCACCGTGTCGAAGAAACTGACCCGGGTGTAATGCTCGGCGCTGCCACTGAATGCCGCCTGGATCGCCGCCGGATGTGCCTGAATCAGTGGGTTCAGCACATTGTCCATCGCCGGGCCGGCACGCAGTGAGTGGTCGATGCAGCGTTGCCGGATGAAACTGCCATGGTGCGCGCTGAGGCCATTAAGGTTCTGCAACTCGTCGCCCAGGGCGATGATCGACTGCGGGCTGCGGTCGAGCACGGCAAGCATCGGTGCCGACAGCTCGTGGGCCTCGTCGACGATGACATGGCTGTAGCGGCTGTCGATCACATAGCCCGTCAGTGCAAGCAGCTTGACCCGATGATAATCGCGCACCGGCAGCTGGATTTCCCGCGCCGACGGGCGAATCAGCTCCTGCCAGTACTGCCGCGCCTTCTCCAGCAGCACTTCCTGGTCCAGTGGGTGCGTGCCCGGCCCGGCCCATGGCAGGTGGTGCAACTGCAACTGGGTGTCAGCACTGTGGCAGAACGTGCGCACGGCGCGGATGCACAAGCCAACCACATCGCGAGCGGCCAGTGGCCCGATATCAGGAATCGCCAGCCATTGCGCCACCTGCGCGTCCTGCGGGCGCCACGAGCGCTTGGTGCGGTAAGGGTCACGCAGGCGCCAGCCATTGCTGGTGAGGTCACG
This sequence comes from Pseudomonas sp. CM27, assembly GCF_013179515.1. GTDB lineage: Bacteria > Pseudomonadota > Gammaproteobacteria > Pseudomonadales > Pseudomonadaceae > Aquipseudomonas. The sequence goes on along the minus strand of NZ_JABMCN010000382.1, from coordinate 2,443 downwards.
GTTCAGCAGCTCGTCCGCCAGCTGGCCGAAGGTAAGCGCGGTGTACGCTGTGGCGTCCTTGACCCGCGCCTGCAACGCCCGCAACTGGCCCTCGGTAAGGGCCAGCAGCAACGTGCGCTGCGGGTCGAGCAGGCGGGCGAACTGGTGGATCAGGAAGGTCTTGCCAGTGCCGGCGAAGCCCTGCACTGCCACCGACTCGTCGATACCACTGAGAAATTCGCGTAACAATCGATTCTGCTGGTCGCTGAGTCTCAGGTCACTGGCCAAGGCCGGCAGGGACACAGGGTGCAGCGGTGTGGCGCGTTGGCGGTACAGGTCAGCGAACTGGAAATTCCACTGGCCCTCGGCATCCAGCAACTCTTCAGCCTTGTACTGCACCTCGGGGGACAGCAAGGCGATACCGTTTTCGCCCAGCATGCCCAGGCCCATGGCCAAGGCTTCGTGATCGAAGTGCTGCGCCACCTGCCCCTGGAAGCGCCCGGGTGCCGCGCTTTCGACTTCATTGGCGATGCGCACGATTTCGGCGAAACGACGCTCTTGCGCATCTGCCGAGGCGGTGGCGGGCTGGCGCGGCAGGTTTTGCACGAACAGCACGGCGGCAGCGTCCAGGACGCTGGCGGTGGTGAAAAAGTCAGTGGTGGGTTCGCTGGCGAGGCGGTCGGCCTGGTCGCTGGGCAAAGGCAGGTAGAACATCGGCACCTCGGGTGGAAACAGGACGGCACCATAGCAATTTTCGCGGTGCAATGCTGGTCTCAGTGTTGCCCGGGGCGGCCTCTTCGCGGGTGAAACCGCTCCTGAATGTAACGCGCAGAGGCAGGTGGCACTGGCACCCGGTTCAACCCCTGCCGCGCTTCAACGTCTCGTTCGGAAACTCCTTGAACAACTGCCGGTAACTCTCTGAAAACCTTCCCAAATGCCAGAAAGACCAGCGCATCGCCACCTCGGCTACGGTCACGTCCCCACCGCGCAACAAATCCCGCCGCGCACCGTTGAGCCTGCGCAATCGCAGCCATTGCGCAGGCGGCATGCCGGTAAATGCCTTGAACGCCTGCTGCAGCTGGCGCAGGGAAACCCCGGCAACCTCCGCCAGCTCCACCAGGTTGAGCGTTTCCTCCGGGCAATCGGCGGCCCATTCACTGACCCGGTGCATGATCGCCCGTTCTTCGTCACGTCGCCCCAGCGCCACGCCCTGCAAGCGCTGGCAGGCGTTGTCGAGGATGAACAGGCAGTCCTCCAGCAGTTGCTCTGCCAAGGCCTGCCCCTGCAGCGGGCAATCGGCCTGGCTGAGGCGGGTCAGCGTGGCACTCAACCAGCTGCCGAACAGCGCATTCTGCCCGCTGCCCAGCGGTACCATGAACAACCCTTCCAGGCGCTGCGGGTCCAGCCCATGGTCGGCCAGGAAGCCCTGGTCGAATACCACGGCCACTTCCTGGTAGTTCTCCGGGGTGATCCAGATATTGCGGCTTTGTTCGTTCAGCAGGTACAGGCTGTTTTCGCTGCGGTCGAAACAGAACGCCAGTGAGCCGCTCGGCGCGCGAAAAAACTGCTCGACGCGAGTATTCAGCCTTTCTTCGTACACCTCCACGCCCTCAAGCCCCAGGCAACGCAGCTCGCCGCTGAAATGCCCCGGCGACATCTGCCGGTACTGTTGCTGCCAGCCAGGGGTGGCCCGCACTTGCTCGGTAACGTCGGTGGTGTGGTAAGCCTGGACCTGCAACGCATTGGCGGTTGTCACGCATTGTCCTGTGTGCACTCTTATGGTGCATTCGATGCCGAAGAAAGTGGATAGATCGCCCCTGGGGGCTGCGACCAAGATAGTCTCCAGTGCGTCACCTGGGAAGCGCAACGCCTTCGAAACCGTGCAACGGCTGGCACAGGCACCGCGCTCCCACACTAAAACCCAACCAAGAGGTCTGTATGAACGCCCCCTTCGATCAGCTGTCCACCTGGCTGAAAGAACACCGCATCACCGAAGTCGAATGCGTGATCAGCGACCTGACCGGCATTGCCCGGGGCAAGATCGCGCCGACCGCCAAGTTCCTCCACGAACGTGGCATGCGCCTGCCCGAAAGCGTGCTGCTGCAGACGGTCACTGGCGATTACGTGGACGATGACATCTACTACAACCTGCTCGACGCCGCCGACATCGACATGGTCTGCCGCCCCGACCCCACCGCCGTGTACCAGATCCCGTGGGCCATCGAGCCGACCGCGATCGTGATCCACGACACCTTCGACAAGCAAGGCAACCCAATCGAGCTGTCGCCGCGCAACGTACTGAAGAAGGTGCTCAAGCTGTACGCCGAAAAAGGCTGGCAGCCGATCGTCGCGCCCGAGATGGAATTCTACCTGACCAAACGCTGCGAAGACCCGGACTTGCCGCTGCAAGTCCCGCTGGGGCGCTCCGGGCGTGCCGAAAGCGGCCGCCAGTCGTTCTCGATCG
>NZ_JABMCN010000381.1 GCF_013179515.1 Pseudomonas sp. CM27 | reverse complement strand
GGCCTGCACCAGCGCACGCACGTCACCGCCGGCGCAGAATGCCTTGGCCCCCTGGCCGCGCAGCAGCACGCAAACGATGCCCGGGTCGCGGGCCCAGGCGTGCAGCTGTTCGCCCAGCACCTCGATCATCGGCAGGTTCAGGGCGTTGAGCGCCATGGGCGCGTTCAGGGTGGCGATGCCGATGCGGGCGCCATCGGCGCCGGTGAGTACCTCGCAATGAATGGCCATGGACTACCTCGCTCAAGTCATCGCTCTAGTATGGCTGGCCTGGCCGATCATGCCGGTTGTCGGTCGGATCGTTTGACAAGCGGGGAGGGCTTACCTAGTGTCGCGCCATTGTTTACGGATGGCCCCATGACTGAAGACGATCGCATCAAACTCGAACCCAGCTGGAAAGCCGCATTGCGCGACGAGTTCGACCAGCCCTACATGCATCAGCTGCGTGAGTTCCTGCGTGGCGAATACGCCGCTGGCAAGGAGATCTACCCGCCAGGGCCGCTGATCTTCAATGCGTTGAACTCGACACCGCTGGACCAGGTGAAGGTAGTCATTCTCGGCCAGGACCCGTACCACGGGCCGGGGCAGGCCCACGGCCTGTGCTTCTCGGTGCAGCCGGGGGTTGCCACGCCACCCTCGCTGGTGAACATCTACAAAGAGTTGCAGCGCGACCTGAACATTCCGATTGCCAGCCATGGCTACCTGCAGAGCTGGGCCGAGCAGGGCGTGCTGCTGCTCAACACCACCATGACCGTAGAGCGCGCCAATGCGGCGTCGCACGCGAAGAAGGGTTGGGAGTTCTTCACCGACCGGATCATCCAGGTGGTCAGCGAGCAATGCCCGAATGTTGTGTTCCTGCTGTGGGGCGCGCATGCGCAGAGCAAGCAGAAGCTGATCGACGGGACCAGGCACCTGGTGCTCAAGTCGGTGCACCCGTCGCCGTTATCGGCTTACCGTGGGTTCCTGGGGTGTGGGCATTTCAGCCGGGCCAACGGCTTCCTCGAGCAGCGCGGGCTGGCGCCGATCAACTGGGCACTGCCGCCGCTTTGATTGCCTGACATACCGTGTCGCCCTCTTCGCGGGCAGGCGACGCGGTCAGTCCGGGTTTGTATTCCACAAGCGGAACAACGGCTCCGCCAGAAACAGCACAAACAGCAAGCGCATCACCTGCAACGCCGTCACCAGCGGCACCGACAGCTGCAAGGTTTCCGCCGTCAGGCTCATCTCGGCAATCCCGCCCGGCATCATCCCCAGTGTCAGCGAGCGCAGGTCCAGCGCGGTCGTCACGCTCAGTACCCACGCGGCACTGGCGGCGATCGCCATGCACAGCGCCGTGGCCAGCAGGGTGCGCCCGAGAAACGACGGGGCACGGCGGAAGAACGCGCGGTTGAAGTGGCAGGCCAGGCCGCTGCCGATCAGCCATTGGCCGATCTGGCTGGCGCCGTTGGGCAAGGCGATCTGCAGGTTGCCCGCCAGGCTCACCGCTGCCGCCACCAGCAATGGCCCGAACAGCCAGGGGTTGGGCTGGCGCAGGCGCTGCCAGAGCAACGCAACGACCACACCCAGCGGGGCGATCAACGCCAGCCAGCCCCAGCTGACACTGCCAGTGTGGTTCAGTGGCACCCCATCGCCCAGCAAGAGCTTGAACAATGCCGGCACACACAGCACCACCGCCAGCACGCGCAAGCTCTGCGCCGCCGCCACCTGGCTGAGCACCGCGCCATTGCGCGCGCCCAGGTTGACCATCTCCCCCGAACCGCCGGGCATGCTGGCGAAGAACGCGGTGGCGCGGTCCTCGCCGGTGCGCCGCAACAGCCACACGCTGATCACGCTGGACAAGGTGGTGAACAGCGCGCCGAAGAAGATCAGCGCGAAATGGCTGGCCACCTGTTCGATTACGGCAGGGGTGAAATGCAGGCCAATGCCGATGCCGATGATCCACTGCCCGCATTTGCGGCCATTGGGCATTTCCGGCAGCTGCCAGGGTGTCAGGCAGCGCACCAGGATGATCGCCAGCAACGAGCCGACCATCCACGGCAAAGGCCAGCCGACCTTGCTGGCGGCAAAACCGCCAGCAATGCCGACCAGCCCGGTTGCGACAAACAACGGCAACGCGCGATCAGGCATCGGCCATGGCCCGACGCAGCTGGCTGCGTTTGCGCCAGCTGCGCAGCAGCGGCAATGTCAGCATGCAGACGGTCAGTGCCCATACCGACATGCTGATCGGGCTCGACCAGAGGATGCCCAGCTCACCGTTGGAAATCGACAGCGCCCTGCGCAGGTTCTGCTCCATCAGCCCGCCCAGGATGAAACCGAGCAAAATCGGCGACAGCGGGAAGTCCAGCTTGCGCAGGATGTAACCCATGATGCCGATGCCGACCATCAGGAACAGGTCGAAGGTGGTGGCATGCACGGCGTACACGCCGATACCGGTGATGATGGCGATCACCGGCACCAGCGCCCAGTTCGGCACGGCAAGGATGCGGGTGAAGATGCGGATCATCGGGATATTGAGGATCACCAGCATGATGTTGGCGATGAACAACGACGCGATCAGGCCCCAGACAATGTCGGGCTGCTGCTGGAACAGCAGTGGGCCCGGGGTGATGTTGTACAGCGTCAGGGCGCCGATCATCACCGCAGTGGTGCCCGATCCAGGCACGCCCAGTGTCAGCATCGGTACCAGGGCGCCACAGCAGGAGGCGCCAATGGCGGTTTCCGGGGCGGCCAGGCCGCGAGCGTCACCTTTGCCGAACTCGCCTTTGTCACCCGCCAGGCGCTTCTCGGTCATGTAGGCAACGGCACTGGCCAGTGTCGCGCCCGCGCCGGGCAGCACGCCCATGATGAAGCCAAGCAGGCCGCAACGGATGTTGACCGCGAACACCGAAGCCGCTTCCTTGAAGTTGAACAGCATGCGCCCGGTGGCCTTGACCGCCTGGTGGCCATGGTGGGTCTTTTCCAGCAGCAAGAGGATTTCGCTGATGGAGAACAGGCCCAGTACCAGTACCACGAACTGGATGCCGTCGGCCAGGTGCACGCTGTCACCGGTGAAACGGTACACACCGCTGTTGGCATCGATACCGACTGCCGAAAGGAACAGGCCGATCAAGGCGGCGATGAAGGTCTTCAGCGGCTTGTCACCCGCCAT
>NZ_JABMCN010000380.1 GCF_013179515.1 Pseudomonas sp. CM27 | reverse complement strand
GCCGCTCCCGCCAGGCTTTCCACCAGCTCCCGCTCAGCACGAAGCGCGGAAAGGTGATGAACTGCTCGGTCAGCAGCCGCTTCACGGCGTCCTGGCGATTGGCGAACGGCTCGGGCTGCTCGGCCTCCAGGCGATGACCGTGGCGCTGCAGGCCCAGGCCGGCGATCAGGGCGATGATGCCAACGGCCAGTTGGCCCAGATCGAGGCCGAACAGGCCGGACAGCACCAGCAACGCACCCAGGATGAACAGTGGCACGGCAATCAGGTGCAATACCAGATTGGCCGGGTGACGGTGATTATGGTGGTAGCCGCGCCATTGCCAGGCGCGCAGGTTGGGCAGGCGTTTGCTCATGGGCATATCCTCTCGGTCATGCCCAAAGCTTAGTGCTGCCGCCGGCCTGGGGCCAATCAAGCCGGCCTATCGCGACTATAGCTTGAGCTGGCCAATGACTTTGTTCAGCTGTCCCGCCAAGGTCGCCAGTTCGCTGCTGGTGTTTGCCGAGCCCACCGTCTGCTGCACGGTCTGCTCGGTCACGTCGCGAATACTCACCACGGCGCGGTTCATTTCCTCGGCCACCTGGCTTTGTTGCTCGGCGGCCACGGCAATCTGGGTATTGCTTTCGCGCATCTGGGCCACCGCGCCGGTGATTTCAGCCAGCGCTGCACCGGCTTCCTGGGCCTGCCTGACGCAGTCGTCAGCCTTGTACGAACTTTCCTGCATGAATTCCACCGCATCGCGGGTGCCCGACTGCAAGGCCGAGACCATTGTGGTGATCTCGTCGGTGGAGGTTTGCACGCGCCTGGCCAGGTTACGCACCTCATCGGCCACCACTGCAAAGCCGCGGCCCAGGTCACCGGCGCGCGCCGCTTCGATGGCGGCGTTGAGCGCCAACAGGTTGGTCTGTTCGGCGATGCTGTGGATCACGCTGACCACGCTGTTGATCTTCTGGCTGTCTTCGGCCAGCTGGCGAATCATTTCGGCGGTTTGCTGCACGCCGCTGGACAGCCCGGAAATCGAATCCTGCACCCGGCTGACGACCTCCTGGCCACTGCCTGCCAGGGTGTCAGCGGTTTGCGACAGGTCGCGGGTGGCGCCGGCGTGCTGGGCAATGTGGTGCACCGTCGCGGACATTTCGTTGATGGCTGTGGCGGCCTGGTCAGTCTCGCTCTGCTGGCCGAGCATGCCGTGGCGCACGTCGCTCATGCTGGCAGCCAGGCGTGCGGCGCCCGAGTCCAGTTGTGCTGCGGTGTGGGCGACGGTACTGACCACGCGGTGATAGGTGGCCTGCATGGCGTTGAACGCCCCGGCCATCTGGCCGACCTCGTCGCCACAGGCCAGGGGTACCCGGGCAGCCAGGTCACCGGTTTTTTCCACGTGCAGCATCACGTCCTTGAGGGTGTTGAGCTGGCTGAGCAGGAAGCGGATCAGCAGCTGCGAGGCGCCAAGCATGGCCAGCATCAGGATCAGCACGCACACCGCGTAGTTGCTGAAGCGCTCGAGGAAGACCTGGCGCAGGCTTGGCGACTGGGCCAGCACGGCGATTTGCTGATCACCGTTGCGTAGCACCTGCGCGCCGCGCAGCGGATTGTCGCCAAGGATCCAGGGGCCAGGCAGTTCGACCCAACCCTGGCCGTTACGCAGGGCGTCGAGGGCATTGCCGGCGAAGGTCGGCGTTTGCCCGGCGGACCATCGGATGACGTTGGCCGGCTGCGGCAGTGCTTGCCCAGCTGGCCAGGCCGCCAGCAGCTGGGCTTGTGCCGCCGCCTGTGCCTGGGCGGCTTCGGCGCGGGCGCGTTGCTCAAGGTGCACGGCGTAGAGCACCAGCAGCAAGGTCGTGACAAAGGCCACCGCGTTGACGGCCCAGAACTTGTACTTCAGGGAAACATTGCTAAGCCAGGCACCCATGGGCAGGTCTTCTCTGAGTTGAGCGGAAACAATATTGGCAAGGTGCCATCATTGTGCCTGTCCAATTCAGAGGCTTTGTTGATATGCATCAAAAGCTTGTAGGAACAACTGTCTTGCGCAAAATTTAAAAAGCGTGCGTGATCCCTGTGGGAGCGGGTTTACCCGCGAATGCGGTGGCGGCGGCAGCGGTGAGCGGCCAGGAGAAACTGGCCGCCGGGTCAGGCCCATTCGCGGGTGAACCCGCGCATGCAGGGCGGGTCAGATTTCAGATCTGGAAGAACGCCCGCGCAGTGGCAGTGGTATGCGCCGCCGTGTGCTCGATCGACTCACCCCGGTGCAAGGCCACCTCGCGCAACACCTCGGGCAGGAACGCCGGTTCATTGCGCCCGCTCTTCGGCTTGGGCCGCAGGCTACGCGGCAGCAGATAAGGCGCATCGCTCTCCAGCATCAGCCGCCCCTCGGCAATGTTGCCTACCAGCGGGTGCAGGTGGGTACCGCGGCGTTCGTCGCAGATCCAGCCGGTAATGCCGATATGCAGGTCCATGTCCAGGTAGGCAAACAGCGCGTCGCGCTCACCGGTAAAGCAATGCACCACTGCGCCGGTCAGGTGATCACGGTACGCCTTGAGGATCGCCAGCAAGCGCTCGTTGGCGTCGCGTTCATGCAGGAACACCGGCAGGCGCAGTTCGGCCGCCAGGGCCAGCTGTGCTTCCAGGGCTTTTTCCTGCAGTGGGCGAGGGGAGAAGTCGCGGTTGAAATCCAGGCCGCATTCACCCACGGCGCGCACACGGGGTTCGTTCAACAGTTGCCGTAACCGGCCCTCACTGCCGGCATCCCAGGCCTTGGCATCGTGCGGGTGTACCCCCGCCGTGGCGAACAGGTGCGCGCCGCACGGATCCAGTTGCTGGCACAGTTCCAGCGCCTGTTCGCTGACGTCCAGGCTGGTGCCCGTAAGCACCATTTGCGTTACCCCGGCTTCGAGCGCGCGCTCGACGATAGTCGCCTGTTGGTCGCGGAAACTGCTGTTGGTCAGGTTGACGCCGATATCGATCAGTTGCATGGTGCTACCTCGTGCCGCGGGGCGGCCAGCATAGCAAACATCTCGTTTTTCTGAAAAAACCAAGAACTTCATGCTGTTGCCGTGGTCTTTTACTGTCATTTATCACTTGGCGGTGCAAACCATGGATGCTGCCCACCGACCACGGACACGTTCCCCCATGCTGCGATGCTGGCTCATCTTGCTGCTCACGCTCGGGCTGGCCCTGACCGGTCCGGCCTATGCGCGCTTGCCAGGGCCG
>NZ_JABMCN010000038.1 GCF_013179515.1 Pseudomonas sp. CM27 | reverse complement strand
AGCAGCGTCTGGTGATTGCTCGCACCATCGCCGTCGAGCCGGAAGTGCTGCTGCTCGATGAACCGTGCTCGGCACTGGACCCGATCTCGACCCTGAAGGTCGAAGAACTGATCTACGAGTTGAAATCCAAATACACCATCGTCATCGTGACCCACAACATGCAACAGGCGGCCCGTGTTTCGGACTACACCGCCTTCATGTACATGGGCAAACTGGTCGAATTCGGGGATACCGATACCCTGTTCACCAATCCGGCGAAGAAGCAGACCGAAGACTACATCACCGGTCGCTACGGTTAAGCGCGGCTCGCAATGAGCACCCGCTCCTACAAGGCCGCGCTACCAAAGGACAAAAAGATGATCAACAAAGAAAGCCTGACCCACCATATCTCCCAGCAGTTCAACGCCGAGCTCGAAGAGGTGCGCAGCCATCTGCTGGCCATGGGCGGCCTGGTGGAAAAGCAGGTCAACGACGCGGTAACCGCGTTGATCGAGGCCGACTCGGGCCTGGCCCAGCAAGTGCGCGAAGTGGACGAGCAGATCAACCAGATGGAGCGCAATATCGACGAGGAGTGCGTGCGCATCCTCGCCCGTCGTCAGCCGGCGGCCTCCGACCTGCGCCTGATCATCAGCATTTCCAAGTCGGTGATCGATCTGGAACGCATCGGTGACGAAGCGACCAAGATCGCCCGCCGTGCCATCCAGCTGTGTGAAGAGGGCGAGTCGCCGCGCGGTTACGTCGAAGTGCGCCATATCGGTGACCAGGTGCGCAACATGGTGCGCGACGCGCTGGACGCCTTTGCCCGCTTCGACGCCGAGTTGGCGTTGTCGGTGGCCCAGTACGACAAGACCATCGACCGCGAGTACAAGACCGCCCTGCGCGAGCTGGTGACCTACATGATGGAAGACCCGCGCTCGATCTCGCGGGTACTCAGCGTGATCTGGGCGCTGCGTTCGCTGGAGCGTATCGGTGACCATGCGCGCAACATCTCCGAGCTGGTGATCTACCTGGTGCGCGGCACCGACGTGCGCCACATGGGCCTCAAGCGCATGACTGCAGAAGTGCAGGGTACCGCTTTCGCCGACGGCGAAAAGGCTAATGTTCCGGGCAAACCTGACGATAAATAAGGTTGCTCCCGTGCATCGACGCCCGGCCTACGCCGGGCGTTTTCGTTTGCGGTCGAGGAGCCGGCAGGCACCCGCGAACGATGTGAAGAAGTCCCGGCGTGACCAGGTTGTAGCAAATGGCCATTATTTGCCAGTAGGCTAGTCGGGATTCAAAAGGAGTATCGATGAGTAAAGTGAATGTGCTGGTCGTGGATGACGCCCCGTTTATCCGTGACCTAGTCCGCAAGTGCCTGCGCAATGCCTTTCCGGGCATGGCCATCGACGATGCGGTCAACGGTCGCAAGGCCATGGCCATGCTGGGCAAGGAAGCATTCGACCTGGTCCTGTGTGACTGGGAAATGCCGGAAATGTCCGGCCTGGAACTGCTCACCTGGTGCCGTCAGCAGCCTGCGCTGAAAAACCTGCAGTTCATCATGGTGACCAGCCGTGGCGACAAGGAAAACGTCATTCAGGCGATTCAGGCGGGCGTTTCCGATTTTGTCGGCAAGCCGTTCACCAACGAGCAACTGCTGACCAAGGTGAAAAAGGCCCTGAGCAAAATCGGCAAGCTCGACAGCCTGATGGCCATCGGCCCTGCACGGGGCAATTCAGCGTTTGCCAATGATTCGCTGAATGCGCTGACAGCCGGCAAGCCGGAGGCGGTCAAGGTCGCGGCGCCGGCTCCCGCCAGGCCAGTGGTCACGGCTCCCGCTGCAGCCGCGACGGCTAGCACCACGCCGAGCGGTCGCGGGCAGGGCCAGCTGCGCCTGGCCAGTGGCATGCAGCCGTGCGTGATCAAGGCGCTGAGCCTTAAAGAAGCGCTGCTGGTAGTGCGCCGCAGCGAAGCGCTGCCGCAGGTGCTGGAGGGCGCGGTGCTGGACCTGGAACAGGGCGAAAGCGCTGAAGTGGCACGGCTCAATGGCTACCTGCATGCCGTTGCCGCACTGGAGCCCAAGCCTGACAGTGACTGGCTGCAACTGACCTTCAAGTTTGTCGACCAGGACGCCCAGAAGCTCGACTACCTGTCGCGGCTGATTGCCCGTGGCACTGCGCAGAAACACTTCTCCCCCGGCGCTTGATAGCCAAGGGCAGGATGCGCCCAGGGGAGCGACTGCCTGGCGCAGAACTTGAAAAGCCTGTGCGATCCCTGTGGGAGCGGGCTTGCCCGCGAACACGGGCGAAGCCCGTGCCATCCACCCCGTCGCCTGCTTCGCGGGCACGCCCGCTCCCACACAGCGTGTCATCCGACCAGCTGTCATACCCGCCACAAAACCCGCTGCTAGGCTTCGACAGATCATAACTGTCAAAAAGCCACTATCATGCCCGCCCGCCTGCTGCTGTTCTGTGCCTTGCTCCTGGCCTCGGCGTCGAGCCTGGGCGTTACCCTGCATGCGATCACCGATGACCGCGGGACGGTCTCGTACTCCGATCGGCCAGGCCCCGGTTCCAGGGCTACGCAGCTGAACGAACCCATGTTCGAGATGATGGAAAGCGAGGTACGCCTGAACGCGATCGTGTTTCAGGGGGGCGTGAGTTTCTCGGCACGTAACGAACTGCTTGTGCCCGTGCAGGTCGAGTTGCGCCTGGACAACCTGGTCAATGCACAAGGCGGCGATGCCCCGCGCTTCGTGCGCCGCGTGCTGCCGCCGCGTACAACACAGCTGCTCAGCGTGCTGAGGGGGCGCCCCGGGACATTGCTGAATTACCGCTCGACCCTGCTGCAGGCAATGGGTGACCCCGGCAAGCGGCCGCAAGGCTACCGTTACGCGTTCCCGTGGGTGGGGGGGCCTTTCCGTGTCACCCAGGGCCCGAATGGTCGTGTCAGCCATTTCGGCCCCAAGGGGCGTTACGCCATGGATATCGCCATGCCCGAAGGTACTACCATCATTGCGGCGCGGGAGGGTGTGGTGGTGAGCATGGAGAATAGCCAGAGCGGACGCGGGCCCAACCCGGCCGGCAACTTCGTCAGGATCCTGCACGCCGACGGCACCATGGGCGTCTACCTGCACCTGATGCGCGGATCGGTGGCCGTGGCGGCGGGGCAGCGGGTGCGGCTAGGCCAGGTGCTGGCCAAGTCCGGCAATACCGGTAACAGCACCGGCCCGCACCTGCATTTCGTGGTGCAGCGCAACGTCGGGTTGGCGCTGGAGTCGATTCCATACCGGTTCGACAGGCCGATCAGCGGGTTGCCGGATTTTACTGCGGGCAACCCCTGATCGGTGTAGCCGTCAATCCAGCTTGAGCACCTTGGCCAGCACGATCTTCGGCCCTTTCATCTTCTTGATGATGATGCGCAGCCCTTCGACCTCCAGCACTTCCTCTTCTTCAGGCACACGCTTGAGCGTCTCGTAGATCAACCCGGCCAGGGTTTCTGCCTCGATATGGTCAAGGTCAATGCCCAACAGGCGCTCGACCTTGAACAGCGGCGTGTCGCCGCGCACCAGCAGCTTGCCCGGCTGGTAAGCGAGGATGCCGCGTTCGGTCTTGCGGTGCTCGTCCTGGATATCGCCCACCAGCACTTCAAGCACGTCTTCCATGGTCAGGTAGCCGATGACCTTGCCATCGGCTTCCTCCACCAGCACGAAGTGCGCGCCGCCCTTGCGGAACTGCTCCAGCAACTGCGACAGGGGCATGTGCCGCGACACGCGCTCCAGTGGCCGGGCGAGGTCTTCCAGGTCGATGTTCTCGGGCAAGTGCTCCAGTTCGGCCAGCTCCAGCAGCAGGTCCTTGATGTGCAGCAGGCCGGTGAACTCCTCGCGTTGGGCGTCGTACACCGGGTAACGGCTGAACTTGTGGCGGCGCACCAGGGCCAGGATCTGCTTCAACGGCGCCTGCGCGTCGATGCTGACCATGTCCTCGCGCGAGTTGGCCCAGTCGACCACTTCCAGCTCGCCCATCTCCACCGCCGAAGCCAGCACACGCATGCCTTGGTCGCTTGGGTCCTGGCCACGGCTGGAGTGCAAAATCAGCTTCAGCTCCTCACGGCTGTAGTGGTGCTCGTGGTGCGGGCCGGGCTCGCCCTGGCCGGCAATGCGCAGGATGGTGTTGGCACTGGCATTGAGCAGGTAGATAGCCGGGTACATCGCCCAGTAGAACAGGTACAGCGGTACCGCCGTCCACAGCGACAGCAGCTCCGGCTTGCGGATCGCCCACGACTTGGGTGCCAGTTCGCCGACTACGATGTGCAGGTAGGAGATGACGAAGAAGGCGACGAAGAACGAAACACCCTTGATCACTTCGGGCGAGTCGACACCGAAGTACGCCAGCAGCGGTTCGAGCAGGTGGGCGAAGGCGGGCTCGCCGACCCAGCCCAGGCCCAGCGAGGCCAGGGTGATGCCCAGCTGACAGGCCGACAGGTAGGCGTCCAGCTGGTTGTGTACCTTGCGCAGGATGCTGCCGCGCCAGCCGTGCTGTTCGGCGATGGCCTCGACGCGTGTGGAGCGCAACTTGACCATGGCGAACTCGGCGGCAACGAAGAAGCCGTTGAGCAGCACCAGCAGGAAGGCGAAGATGATCATGCCGAAATCGGCGAATAACGAGGTGAGGCTGATACCAGGGGAAGGGTCCATGATGGAGTTTTTACGGGGTCCGTCTTTGAGATAGGAAGAAAAAAAGTGCCAGCTCTAGCTGGCACAGGGGATCCAATGTAGCGGCTGGGGCAATAAAAGCAAATAGCCGAGGATTTATTGCGGTCCCTGTGGGAGGGGCGTGCCCGCGAAGGGCCGCACAGCGGCGCCGCGATCAACCCTTGTCGTTAGCCAATTGTGTCGGCGTAAAGTGACAGGTAAAGGTACTGCCATGCCCCGGCACGCTGCTGATCTCCAGCTTGCCGCGGTGGCGCATCAGCACATGCTTGACGATCGCCAGCCCCAGCCCGGTGCCGCCGGTATTCGACGCACGGCTTGAATCCACCCGGTAGAAGCGTTCGGTCAGGCGTGGCAAGTGCTTGGCATCGATACCCACCCCCGAGTCCTGCACCGACAAGTGCGCACCCTGCGCATCTGCCCACCAGCGGATGCGGATGTTGCCTTCGGCCTGGGTGTACTTGACGGCATTGAACACCAGGTTGGAAAAGGCACTGCGCAGTTCCGATTCGCTGCCCTTCAGGCGTATGCCCGGGGCGGCCTCCAGGGTGATGCGCTGGTTGCGCGGCCCCGACAGTGCCTGCGCGTCGTTCTTGATCGCCGCGAGCAAGGCATCGACGGCCACCGGCTGGTTGTCCGACGGGTAATCGGTGGCTTCCAGCTTGGCCAGCAGCAGCAGGTCGTTGAGCAGGGTCTGCATGCGCGAGCCCTGCTGGCTCATCTGCTGCAGGGCGCGGCACCAGCGCGGGTTGACGTCCTCGACGTTGTCCAGCAGGGTTTCCAGGTAACCGGTGATGACTGTCAGCGGCGTGCGCAGTTCGTGGGACACGTTGGCGACGAAGTCCTTGCGCATCTGTTCCAGCTGGTGGATGCGGGTGACATCGCGCACCAGCATCAGGTGCTCGTTGTTGCCGTAGCGGGTGATGTGCAGCTGCACGCGCATGCGGTCGTTGATCGGTGAGGGGATTTCCAGCGGTTCGAGGTAGTTCTCTGCCTCGAAGTAATCCTTGAAGCGCGGGTGGCGGACCAGGTTGGTCACCTGCTGGCCGCCGTCCTGTGGGGTCTTGAAACCCAGCAGGGTCTCGGCGGCGCGGTTCCACCATTCCAGGTTGCCATCGCTGTCGAGCATGATCACTGCGTCTCGCAGTGCGGCGGTGGACTCCTGCACCCGGTCGATCACTGCCTGCAGGCGGCCGCGCACGCGCTGGTCGCGACGTTGCAGGTGGTAGATGCTGTCAAACACCTCGCCCCACAGGCCATAACCATCGGGCGGTGCTTCGTCGGGTTGGTGGTTGCGCAGCCAGTCATGCAGGCGCAACAGTTGCTTGAGGGTCCAGCCCAGGTAAAGCGCAAGGCCGATGGCCAGGCTCCAGCCATAGTAGCCGCTGACCAGCCCGCCTATCAGGCAGACGGTGATCAGCAGCAGCAAGTGGCGAATCAGGGTCGCGTGCCAGTTCTGGTTCAATTGACGGTCCTTGTACAACGACGTGCAGCTTGGCGCTTTTGAACTCGATCAGCTCTTGGTCGAGAAGCGGTAGCCAGTGCCCCGGACGGTTTGTACCAGATTTTCGTAGGCTTCACCCAGCGCCTTGCGCAGGCGCCGAATGTGCACATCGACCGTGCGTTCTTCGACATAGACATTGCCACCCCAGACCTGGTCCAGCAGCTGGCCGCGGGTGTAGGCGCGCTCCTGATGGGTCATGAAGAACTGCAGCAGGCGATATTCGGTAGGGCCCATTTCGGCCGGCTTGCCATCGATGGTCACGCGGTGGCTGATCGGATCGAGCAGCAGGCCACCCACTTCGATCGGCGCTTCGCTGTCGCTCGGGCCAGTGCGGCGCAGCACGGCTTTCAGGCGGGCGACCAGCTCACGAGGTGAGAACGGCTTGGTGATGTAGTCGTCGGCGCCTACTTCCAGGCCCTGGATCTTGTTGTCCTCTTCACCCTTGGCGGTAAGCATGATGATCGGGATGTCGCCGGTCAGCTCGTCGCGCTTGAGGCGGCGGGCCAGTTCGATGCCGGAGGTGCCTGGCAGCATCCAGTCGAGCAGGATCAGGTCCGGCTTGCGGTCGACGATGATCGCATGGGCCTGTTGGGAGTTTTCCGCTTCCAGGCAGTCATAGCCGGCCATTTCCAGGGCAACGGCGATCATCTCGCGAATAGGCGCTTCGTCGTCGACGATCAGAATGTTCCTGCCAACCATGCTCAAAACCTCTCCTGGATTCGGTGTCTTGGCCCGCATTAGATAACGGAATTATTGCAGCTGTGTGACAGGGTGTTGGCCGTTCTGGCGACATTCCATGACTGAACTAGGCTTCAGAGGGCCGCTGAAGCGGCAATCCGAACTCATTTCCCCCGAAACAATGGTGAATCCAATGACACGACAAACGCTGAGCTGGATGGCCCTTTTCACTGCGCTGGCGCTCCCGGGGGTGGCCTCGGCCCACCATGCCATGGAGAAGGATGGCATGTGGGTCGATCATGCTGGCATGACGCTGTACACCTTTGACAAGGATGCGGGCGGCAAGTCGATGTGCAATGGCGAATGCGCTACCAACTGGCCGCCATTGATGGTCAGTGATGGCGAAAAGGCCGAGGGCAAGTGGACGCAGATCAAGCGTGATGACGGCAAGATGCAATGGGCCTATGACGGCAAGCCGCTGTACACCTTCGTCAAGGACAAGAAGGCCGGCGACATGACCGGTGACGGTATGAAGGACGTGTGGCACGTTGCCAAGCCTTGAAGGTGCCGGGGCCGCTGTGCGGCCCATCGCCGGGAAGCCAGCTCCCCCAGGCCATGTGCAAGCCCTGAAGGTGGCGCCGTACCTGTTGGAGCTGGCTTGCCGGCGATAGCGCCATCAGCATTAACGCAACGCGTAATCCAGCACCACCCCGATGAACACCAGCAACCCCGCCCAATGATTGTGCAGGAACGCCTTGAAGCACGCGTCCCGGTCCAGCTTGCGCGTCGACCAGTACTCCCAGGCGAAGCACGCCGCCGCACCCAGCAGCCCCAGGTGGAACCAGCCACCCAGCTCGAAACGGCTGCCCGCCAGCAACAGGCAGCCGAGCGATAGCAGCTGCAAGGTCAGGATGATGTTGCGGTCGGCCTCGCCGAACAGGATCGCGGTCGACTTCACGCCAATTTTCAGGTCGTCATCGCGGTCGACCATGGCGTAGTAGGTGTCGTAACCCACCGTCCACAGCAGGTTCGCGATATACAGCAGCCAGGCGCTGGCCGGCAGCTCGCCACCTGCGGCAGTGAAGGCCATGGGGATGCCCCAGGAATACGCTGCCCCCAGTACCACCTGCGGATAGTAGGTGTAGCGCTTCATGAACGGGTAGCAGAACGCCAGGGCCACGGCGCCGAACGACAGCCACACCGTGCGGCTGTTGGTGCACAGCACCAGCAGGAAGCTCACCCCGACCAGGATGGCGAACAGCGCCAGTGCCTCGCGTGGCCGGACCCGGCCACTGGCCAGGGGGCGGTCGGCGGTGCGCTTGACGTGGCCGTCCACCTTGCGGTCGGCAAAGTCGTTGATGCAGCAGCCGGCAGCGCGCATCAGCACCACGCCCAGACCGAATATGAGCACGTTGGCCAAGGTCGGCGAACCGTTGCCGGCAATCCACACTGCCGACAGGGTTGGCCACAGCAGCAGGTAGATACCGATTGGCCGGTCCATGCGGCTGAGCTGGACAAAGTCCCACGCGCGCGGGTGCAGACGGTTGAGCGACTTCAGCAGTTGCAGGTACATCAGCGGTTATCCTCCTTGGCCGCTTGCCACACTGCCGGCAGAAACACTTCTGCTACCAGCAGTTCCAGGCCACCACGTTCGAAGCGCGAGCGACGCCCCCAGAGCGCTGCATCGGCCGCTGCAGGCGGCAGCCAGGCCTGTGGATAAGTGCAGACCTCGATCGGGTGGCGGATGAACGCCTGGTCGCAGAACAGCAACTCTCCCAGCGAACGGCTGCCCAGGGTTTTCAGGTCCAGGCCGCCGCGCTCCAGGGCACTGCGGCTGGCAACGCTGCGGGCGAACACCCAAGGCTGGCCATGGCCACGCAAGTACACCTCGCGCACCCAGCCTTCGGCACCCGCAGCGATACCCAGCGCCTGGCATTCGTCATCGCGCAGCGGCTGCCAGCCCTCGAACAGTGGGGTGACGGAAAACTGGTCATTGGCCAGGCGGGTCAGGCGGCGAGTCAGCGAGCCCTCGTCGAACAGCCAGTCAAGGATCGGCTGGTCGATGTCGGTCGCCAGCTGTGAATACGGCAGCCACGCGACAGCGGCTGCTTGCGGGGTTTCGTACGACACGTTGGTATGCTTTGTTACAGCCAGAGAGGCGGCGAGCTTAGCATGATTGCCCTGACTGCTTGCATACTGCCGGCAGGGCCGCTACAAAGCCCTACCCTGTGTGAGGACTGAGCCTGATGAAAAAATGGCAGTGTATTGTTTGTGGCCTGATTTATGACGAAGCCGAGGGCTGGCCGGACGACGGCATCCCCCCTGGCACCCGTTGGGAAGATGTACCGGAAGACTGGCTGTGCCCTGATTGCGGCGTCGGCAAAAGCGACTTTGAAATGATCTTCATCGGCTGATAGAGGAAAGCACGACATGACGTCCCCCGTGGTAATCATCGGTACCGGCCTGGCGGGCTACAACCTGGCCCGCGAGTTTCGCAAGCTCGATACGCAGACGCCGCTACTGCTGATCACCGCCGATGACGGTCGGTCCTACTCCAAGCCCATGCTCTCCACCGGCTTTGCCAAGCACAAAGGCGCCGATGGCCTGTGCATGGCCGAGCCGGGTGCCATGGCCGAGCAACTGAACGCAGAGATACGCACCCACACCCGTATCAGCGGCATCGATCCGGGCCACAAGCGCCTGTGGATCGGCGAAGAAGCCGTGGAATATCGCGACCTGGTGCTGGCATGGGGCGCCCAGACCGTGCAGGTGCCGATCGAGGGCGATGGCAGCCGGCTGGTGTTCCCGATCAACGACCTGGAAGACTACGCGCGCTTCCGTGCTGCAGCCGATGGCAAGCAGCGGGTACTGATCCTCGGTGCCGGCCTGATCGGTTGCGAGTTCGCCAACGACATGAGCCTTGGCGGTTTTCAGGTCGACGTCGTCGCGCCGTGCGAGCAGCTCATGCCAACCTTGCTGCATCCGGCTGCTGCCAGCGCCGTGCAGGCCGGGCTGCAAGCCCTGGGTGTGCGTTTCCACCTTGGCCCGGTGCTGACCCGCCTGCAGCAGGCAGCTCATGGCCTGGAGGCGCATCTGTCGGATGGCAGCGTGATCGCCTGCGACCTGGTGGTCTCGGCCATCGGCCTGCGCCCGCGTACCGACCTGGCCGCCGCCGCCGGCCTGCAGACCAACCGCGGCGTAACTGTCGATCGCCAGCTGCGCACGTCGCACGCCAATATCTACGCGCTTGGCGACTGTGCCGAGGTCGATGGCATCAACCTGCTTTATGTAATGCCGCTGATGAGCTGTGCCAGGGCCCTGGCGCAAACCCTGAGCGGGACACCGACGGCGGTTGCCTACGGGCCGATGCCGATTACCGTAAAAACCCCTGCTTGCCCACTGGTCGTTTCGCCGCCGCCTCAGGGCCGCGAAGGTACCTGGCAGGTAGAGGGGCAGGGCAGTGACCTCAAGGTGCTGTGCCTGGATGCCGACGGCAAACTGCTGGGCTACGCACTGACGGGTGCAGCCGTGATGGAAAGGCTGGCGCTGAATCGCCAACTGCCGCCGCTGATGGCGTAAACAGCGGTCGTTCTGTCGGTTTTATCCTGTTGTTGCCTGCACAATGGCCGCCCAGATACTGGCGCGGCCCCGGTGCACGTGCCATTCTCACTTCCGTCTGCCGCAGATTAGAGCCTGCGGTGCCTTGAGCGCTGCTCCCCGAGGCAGCACGGCATAACAACAAGAATTCCGTCAAAGAGGCTTCACTATGCGCAAACCAGAACTCGCCGCAGTCATCGCCGAAAAGGCCGATCTGACCAAGGAAAAGGCCAATCAGGTTTTGAACGCGATTCTCGACAGCATCACCGGTGCCCTGGACAAGGACACCGTGACCCTGGTCGGTTTCGGCACCTTCGAAAAACGCCATCGCGGCGCGCGTACCGGCAAGAATCCGCAGACGGGTGAGCCGGTCAAGATCAAAGCCAGCAATACCGTGGCCTTCAAACCAGGCAAAAACCTGAAGGACAGCGTCAACGTGCCTGCCAAGCCGGCCAAGAAGGGCAAGTGATCGCTGCCTGACTATCCCAGTGTCAGCCAAACGGGCGCCCCAGAGCGCCCGTTGTGCTTTCTGAAGGCAAAATGCTTCGAATTTGCGTAAATAGTTCTGGAAGAGGATAAACTGCGCGCCTTAGTCATTTTTAATTCGAGGCGCGTTGATGAAGTTCCGC
Source organism: Pseudomonas sp. CM27 (assembly GCF_013179515.1). Classification (GTDB taxonomy): domain Bacteria; phylum Pseudomonadota; class Gammaproteobacteria; order Pseudomonadales; family Pseudomonadaceae; genus Aquipseudomonas. The sequence continues at coordinate 18,124 of NZ_JABMCN010000038.1, read as the reverse complement.
TTTCTTCTCTGGGCCATGGGGCTGTTGATGGCCAGGGCCAGCCGTAAAAACCCGGCATTCCAGCAGCAGCTCAAGGGCAAGGACCTGGTGTTCCAGATGCAGACTCTGGACGGCAAGGTCGCCCGGCACTTCATCGTCAGTAACGAGCGGATTGGCAGTAAAGGCGGTGCACACCCGCAGCCGGCCTTCGCCATTGCGTTCAAGGACGCTGCCTATGGCTTTGCCACCCTGCAGGCGAGCAACAAGCAGTTGGCGTTCATGCAGGGGATTCAGGACAAGAATATCCAGATCAAGGGCAACCCGGCGCTGGTGATGTGGTTTCAGGGCTTGATGAAATACCTGAAACCGAAGAAGAAGGGCTGAAATTTGTAGGGGGCTGCCTTGCAGCCCAATCGCCGGCAAGCCAGCTCCTACAGGTTCGGTACACGCCTGAGGGAAGTGGTGTTCCTGTGGGAGCTGGCTTGCCGGCGATTGGGCCGCAAAGCGGCCCCATTTGATGTCAGTGCGGTGCGTGGAACTGCGAGGCCAGCTCCCGCAACAGGCTCTCGGCTTCGAGCACCTTGTTCACCACGTCGTCTGCCTTGTGCCGGGTAATCCCCAGCCGCTCCAGCAGCTCGTCAGGTATCTCTTCCTGCGGCCCCGAGCCTATTCCTCGCGAGCGCAGCAGGCGGGTTGCCAGGCACACCAGGTTGGGGAATGCAGCATACGCGCCGTCATAAGCAGGGTCGTGCTGGAAGCGCAGCGCGGTCTGGAGTTCCTCCGGCATGTCCCACAGCTTCATCAGCCATGCGCCGATCTGCTCGCGGCTGATGCCCAGCAGGTGCTGTTCTACATAGGTGTGGTGCAGGTGCGGGTTGACCTCCAGGTGGCGGCAGATCAGCGAAAAGTGTGGCGGGAACACGTGTGCCAGCAGCAGGTAGCCAAAGTTGTGCAGCAGGCCGGCCAGGTAGGTCAGGCCCGCCTCGGGGCGTTCAGCCCGTGGCATGGCGCGGGTCAGGCCTTCGATGATCGCGGCGGTGTAGATCGATTGCTGCCAGTAAGGCGTGGCCTGTTGCGGGTGGTCTTTCGGCAAGCTCAGGGTTTTGCCCAGTGCCAGGCCCAGGGCCAGGTTGATCACCAGGTCGAAGCCCAGCACGCGCACGATGGCGTCTTCCACCGAGCGGATCTTGCCCGGTGAGGCGTAGTAAGGCGATGCCGCCCAACTCACCACCTGCGCCGCCAGCGCCGGGTCGGTTTCGACCACGCCGGTGATGTCGTCGATGCTGGCGTTAGGGTCTACCCGCAGCTTGATGATCTTCTGTGCGGTGTCGGCCAGCGGCGGAATTTCGATGGTTTCTTCCAGGCGTTTCTGGATTCGCCGGGCCGTAAAGGCTTGTACCGCCTGGCTGATTTCGTGGGTGTCATCATCGGGGCGATCGAGGTTGGGGTTGATCGCCTCGACCTCCTGCCCAAACGTGCTGGCACTGGCCTTGGCCAGCATCCGCTTGAAATGCGCACGCTCGATTGCCAGCAACAGGCCGGCTTCGCCGGACTCGATGTAGACGGTTTCGGCGTCGAGCAGGGTTTTTTCGTACTGGCTCGGTGAGCTGGTCAGGGCCGGTATGCCCGGCAGGGCCTTGAGCTGGTGCTTGTCGAGCATCTGCTTCAGGCGAGGCATCGACACCGCAGTCAGCTTGCGGCCGGTCAGTTCCGTCAGCCGGTTCAGGTCCAGCAGCTGGCTCTGCGGGAACAGCACCATCAGGGCGCCGACCTCGTCGTCGAGCAGCACGGCCTGTACCCGCGACGCTGCCGGCAGGTGCGAATCTTCGGCCACCTCGCGGTAGGCTACGCCAAGCTTGTCGAGCAGCAGCCTGATGACAGAGGGTGCATGTGGGGTTGCGGTGTCCAGGGCAACTTCAGTCATGGTCCGTATCCACTGATTCTTTTAAACGCGAAGTATAACCAGCCCCGGGGCAAATCTGGATCCATTCTGGGACTGGCGTCACACTTGGCCATATTGCTGGCCATGCCGCAGCCAGCGGTCGAGCAGCGGGCTGACATGATCGGGCCAGCGTGCGATCAGCGCCTGTGCCGCGTCGCGCACGGCCGGCAGCAGGTCGGCGTCGCGCATCAGGTCGGCGACCTTGAACTGCAGCAGGCCGGTCTGGCGAGTGCCCAGCATCTCGCCCGGACCACGCAGCTCCAGGTCTTTTTCGGCGATGATGAAGCCATCGTTGGTTTCGCGCATGATGCCCAACCGCTCCCGGCCGATCTGCGACAACGGCGGGTGGTACAGCAGCACGCAATGGCTGACGGCGCTGCCCCGGCCTACCCGGCCGCGCAGCTGGTGCAACTGAGCCAGGCCCAGGCGCTCGGGGTTCTCGATGATCATCAGGCTGGCATTGGGCACGTCCACGCCCACCTCGATGACCGTGGTGGCGACCAGCAACTGCAGGTTGCCGGCTTTGAACTCGGCCATGATCTCGGCTTTTTCCGCCGGCTTCATTCGCCCGTGGATCAACCCCACCCGCAGCTCGCCCAGGGCGCTGCCAAGCTCCTCGTAGGTGCTTTCTGCCGCCTGGCAGGTCAGTTCTTCAGACTCTTCGATCAGGGTGCACACCCAGTAGGCCTGGCGCCCCTCGGCGCAGGCCGCGCGGACCCGCTCGACCACTTCGAAGCGCCGGCTGTCGACCACCAGTACCGTGTTCACCGGGGTGCGCCCGGGGGGTAGTTCGTCCAGTACCGAGGTGTCCAGGTCGGCGTAGGCGCTCATCGCCAGGGTCCGCGGGATGGGCGTTGCGGTCATGATCAGCTGGTGCGGGCACATCTCGCCGGCCACGCCTTTCTTGCGCAGGGCCAGACGTTGCTGCACGCCGAACCGGTGCTGTTCGTCGATGATCGCCAGTGCCAGATGCTTGAACTTCACTTCTTCCTGGAACAGCGCATGGGTGCCGACCACCATGGGTGCGCCGTTGGCAATCTGCTCCAGGGCGCTGACCCGGGCCTTGCCCTTGAGCTTGCCGGCCAGCCAGGCGACTTCGATGCCCAGCGGTTCGAGCCAGCGCTTGAAGGTGATGTAGTGCTGCTCGGCGAGGATCTCGGTGGGCGCCATCAACGCCACCTGGTAGCCGGCCTCCAGCGCTTGCAGCGCAGCCAGGGCGGCGACCACGGTCTTGCCGGCGCCCACGTCACCCTGCACCAGGCGCAGCATCGGTTCGTGCTGGCTCAGGTCATAGGCAATTTCGTTGGCCACCCGCTGCTGCGCGCCGGTGGGCTGGAAACCGAGGTTGGCCAGGTACTGCGCCTGCAGGCGCTTGGCCTTGGGCAATACCGGAGCCCGCAGGCTGCGCAGGCTCTCGCGCAGACGTTGCTGCGACAGCTGGTGGGTCAGCAGCTCCTCGAAGGCCAGGCGGTGCTGGGCCCAGTGCTGGCCCTCGGCAAGCTCGTCGAGGTCGGCGTCCGCCGGCGGGTTGTGCAGGTAGCGGATGGCATCGTCCAGCGGCGCCAGCTGGTAGTCCCGGGCCAGCTCGTCCGGCAGCCAGTCGGGCAGGCTGCGCGGGCCGAGCAGGCTCAGGCTTTGCTGGCACAGCAGGCGCAAGCGTTGCTGGGTGAGGCCTTCGGTGGACGGGTAGATCGGCGTCAGGGTCTGCTCGACCGGTGGCGGCGGCTCGTCGCCGTTAAGCGCGCGGTACTCCGGGTGGTAGATTTCCAGGCCCGAGGCACCGGGGCGCGCTTCACCGTAGCAGCGCAGGTGAGTGCCACGCTTAAGGCCTTCCTTTTGCGCGTTACTGAAGTGGTAGAAGCGCAGGCTCAACACCCCAGTGCCGTCGCCCAGGCGCACCACCAGGCTGCGACGCTTGCCCATGGTCACGTCGGCGCCGCTGACCACGCCCTCGATCACCGCGTCCTGGCCGGGCCGCAGCTGGCCGATCGGCACCACGCGGGTACGGTCCTGATAACGCAGGGGCAGGTGGAACAGCACGTCCTGCAAGTTCTCCAGGCCGACCTTGGCGAGTTTTTCCGCCATGGCTTCGCCAACCCCTTTGAGCACGGTGACCGGGACTTTCGACAGCTCACTCATGACTCAGGCCGGTTGTTCTGCAGGGGCCTTGGCCACCGAACACAGACGGATCGAGTCGGCGAGGATCTCGATGGCTTTGGGCCGTGGGAAGCTGGCGCGCCAGGCGATGGCTACCGTGCGGAACGGTGCCGGTGCAGTCAGTGGGCGCACCTCGATGACCCCGGGTGCATAGTGATGGCTGTGCACTGCCGACAGCGGCAGGATCGATACCCCAAGGCCCGATGCGACCATGTGACGGATGGTTTCCAGCGAGCTGGATTCGACCGTGGTGTGCCTGGAGCCTTCACCACCCTTGTTCAGGGTTGGGCAGGCTTCGAGGACCTGATCGCGGAAGCAGTGGCCCTCACCGAGCAGCAGCAGGCTCTTGTCGTTGAGCATGGCGGTGTCGATGGTCTTTTTTGCCGTCCACGGGTGGTCGGCGGGCATCAGCGCGCAGAACGGTTCGTCGTACAGCGGCAGGGTCAGCACGTCGGCTTCGTTGAACGGCAGGGCGATGATTACTGCGTCGAGTTCGCCGTTGCGCAGTTTTTCGCGCAGCACGTGGGTGAAGTTTTCTTCGATGTACAGCGGCATCTGCGGCGCTACGCGGTGCAGTTGCGGGATCAGGTGCGGGAACAGGTAGGGGCCGACGGTATAGATGGCACCCACCTTGAGCGGGGCGGTCAGCTGGTTCTTGCCGGCCTGGGCCAGCTCGCGAATGCCCTGGGCCTGCTCCAGTACCTTCTGGGCCTGGGCGACGATGCTCTCGCCGACCGGGGTCAGGCGCACCGCGCTCTTGCTGCGTTCGAAGATCAGCACGCCAAGCTCATCCTCGAGCTTCTTCACACCGACCGACAGGGTCGGTTGGCTCACGTGGCAGCGTTCGGCGGCATGGCCGAAGTGCTGTTCCTGGGCGAGTGTGACGATGTAGCGTAATTCTGTGAGGGTCATAACGTGCGTCCATGAAGTTGCGGGCCCAGCATAGCGGCTGCAATTGATAGACGCACGTTATCAGACTTGCCGATTTGTGACAGAACCAAAAGTCTCAGCGGCGGTCAAGCGAGTAGACAAACGGTGCCACGACTTCGATCGTGCCATTGTTCAGCAACTCGGGTGGCGGCTTGGGTACCTTGCCGGCCCGACGAATCATTTCCAGGGTCGCCCGGTCCAGTGCTGCACTGCCCGAACCACCTGCCATGGCGTACGACACTACCTTGCCCTCGGCGTCGACCACGAAGCGCAGGCGGTTGATGCCCTGCAGGCCGCGGCGGCGCGCGTCTTCCGGATACCGCTTGTACTTGGCCAGGTGGCGCAGCAGGTCGCTCTGCCAGGTAGGCAAGGCGTTGCTGTTGGACGCAATGCTCGGTGCCGGTGCCGCGGATTTCTGCGGTGGCGCGGTGCTGGGCGGGGCGTCTACGGTCTGCTCGGTTGGCGGTGCTTCCTTGGGCGGCTCAGGCTTTTTCTCGGGTTTGGGCGGCTGCGGCTTGACCTTCGGCTTGGGCGGCTTGTGGATCGCAATCTTGGGTTTCGGCGCTTCCACCACCTTTGGCAGCGGCGGTTCTTCTACCGGTGCCGGTGGCTGCGGGGCGGCTTTAGGAGGTGGTGGCGGCGCGGGCTCCGGCAGCGGTGCCAGTTCGACCATCATCGCTGCCGGGGGCAGTTCGATGGCCTGAGGCACCGACCAGTTGAGCGTCAGCAGCACGGCGACCACGTGCACGCCCAGCACGATCGCCAGGCTGCCACCGTAGCGCGCCATGTTCGAGCGCGTTTTTGTCATTTCTTGGCTGCCGTCTCTAGTCCGACCAGACCGACTTTCAGGTAGCCGGCCGCGCGCATGTTGTTCATCACTTCCATCAGGTCACCGTAATCCACGCCTTTGTCGGCCTGGAAGAAGATGGTGGTTTCCTTGTCACCCTTGGTCTTGGCGTCGAGCATCGGGCCAAGCTGGTCGGGTGCCGCTACCTGATCGTCGCCGACATACAGCTTCTGGTCGGCCTTGACGCTGACGAACACCGGTTTTTCAGGCCTCGGCGCCGGTTTGGCGGTCGAGGCCGGCAGGTCGACCTTGATGTCGACCGTGGCCAGGGGGGCGGCGACCATGAAGATAATCAGGAGCACCAACATCACGTCGATGAACGGCGTAACGTTGATTTCGTGGTTTTCGGCGAGGTCGTCGCCACCTTCGTTGAGATGCAGGCCCATGGCTTACCCCACTTTCACCATGTGCGGGGCAGCGCGCTCGCTGCCCTGATGGTCCAGGTCACGGCTGACCAGCAGCAATACCTGAGCGGAGGCGTCGGACACCTGGGCCTTGTAGCCGGCGATGGAGCGGGCGAAGACGTTGTAGATGACCACGGCCGGAATGGCCGCGACCAGGCCCAGGGCGGTGGCCAGCAGGGCTTCGGCGATGCCCGGGGCGACCACGGCCAGGTTGGTGGTCTGGGTTTTGGCGATGCCGATGAAGCTGTTCATGATGCCCCAGACGGTACCGAACAGGCCGACGAAGGGTGCGGTGGAACCGATGGTGGCGAGCACGCCGGTGCCGTTGCTCATGGTGCGGCCGCTGGCGTGTACCAGGCGCTCCAGACGGAAGCTGACGCGTTCCTTGATGCCTTCTTTCTCGCGAGCGTTGGCCGAAAGGCGCATTTCTTCGAGGGCGTCGTGGACCAGGGTGTAGGCCAGGGTGCCTTCCTTGTTGGAGACTTCGCTGGCTTCCTTGAGGGTGGCGGACTTCTTCAGCTGGGCAATTTCACCACGCAGGCGACGCTTGGCGCCCATCAGCTCGAAGCCCTTGGCGATCCAGATGGTCCAGGTGATGATGGAGGCGATTGCCAGGCCGATCATGACGATCTTCACCACGATGTCGGCGTTCTTGTACATGCCCCACGGCGACAGGTCGTGGGCCATGCCCAGCGAAGTGTCTTCGACCAGGGCTTCAACGCTCGGGTCTACTGCAGCTGGCGCATCAGCCGGTTTGACAGAGGCGTCGCCAGCTGGCGCCTGGGTATCGGCAGCCGGTGCCGCTGCAGGTGCAGCTGGGGCAGAGGCGGCGGCAGGGGTGTTGCTGTTGGCGGTTGGCTCATCGGCCATGGCTACCGGGGCCAGCACCAGGCTGAGGGTCAGCGCGGCGATGGCGCGCCAGGCGCGCGACGGGGTTGGCGAAGCGGAAGGTTGAATACGTGTCATGCTGGCCGGACCTGATGAAGAAAAAAGTGAAAGTTCTCCAAGGCCTCGAGATTGGCCGAGAACAAATTGGCGGCCATTATTGCAAGTAATTCTTGTTAACAAAAGTAATCTTGTTGCTTTTTTCGCCTATGGTCTAGCCGCCCATCGTGTAGCGTGGCTGGGCTGATCAACTGGTCTAGGGAGTTTAGAGATGTCAGACCTTTCCGTAATGGTGGTGGGATGTGGTGATGTAGGTGGGCGTCTTGCCCGGCAATTGCTGGCCCGCGGCTGGCAGGTAAGCGGCCTGCGTCGCGCGGTCGCGCAGCTGCCCGCAGGTGTCGTGCCGGTTGCCGCAGACCTTGCCGACGCATCGATTCCGCCAGCCTGGCCGCAGCGCGCGCCGGACTACCTGGTGTATTGCGTGGCGGCCAGCCAGCACGACGAGGCGGGTTACCAGGCGGCCTATGTCGACGGCCTGCGCCATGTGCTGGCCTGGCTGGCCGAACGTGGCCAGCGCCCGCGTCGCCTGCTGTTCGTTTCCAGCAGCAGCGTGTATGCGCAAAAAGACGGGGAATGGATCGAGGAAAGCGCGGCCACCGAGCCTGAAGGCTATTCCGGGCGGGTGATGCTTGAGGCCGAGCAGCTGGCGCTGGCCAGCGGTATGCCGGCGAGCGTGGTGCGCCTGACCGGCATCTATGGCCCCGGCCGTGAGTGGCTGCTGAGCCAGGTGCGCCAAGGCTACCGCGTGGCCGATGAGCCGCCCCTCTATGGCAACCGCATCCATGCCGAGGATGCCGCCAGCCTGCTGGCGTTCCTGCTGCAGGCCGACGCCGACGGCAAGGTGTTGGACGACTATTACATCGGTGTCGACGACGACCCGGCGCCGCTGGCCGATGTAGTGGCCTGGCTGCGTGGGTATATGGGGGTCACAGAGTGGTCCGATGAGCAGCGGGTGCGGCGTACCGGCAGCAAGCGCTGCAGCAACGCCCGCGCGCGCGCATTGGGCTGGGCGCCGGTGTATCCGAGTTACAAGGAAGGCTATGCGGCAATCCTGAAAGGCGTGCGCTGAGACTGCCGGCCTCTTCGCGGGTGAACCCGCTCCCACAGGAACTGCACCGCCGGTGAGCGCGGTGCTATCCCTGTGGGAGCGGGTTCACCCGCGAAGAGGCCGATAAGGTCCAAGCGCGAGTTCAGTCGCTTTCAGTCCTTCTCCAGCACCCACTGACGCGTACCCGCGGCCAACTGTGGCATTTCATCCGACTGCGCACGGTTCACCGCCTGGAAGATCTCCAGCTTGTCGCCATCGCGCTTGATGATGAACGGCGCACCACGCTGGTTGCGCTCCAGCCACAGGCTGTCGTTGCTGCCACCCATGGTCGCGCAATCGCCGGCCAGGCACAGGGCGAAGCGGTCCGGGCCTGGCAGGCCGGTCACGCTACCGGTATCGCCGAAGCGCACTTTCGCGCCTTGACCCTGGCCTTCGAGAATTTTCCATTCCCCACCCAGGTAAGCCTGGTACAGCGCTTTTTCAAAGCTGCTGCCCAATGGCGCGTTGCCCGCGACGGGGTTCTTCACGCGGACGAATGCCTGTTTGCTGCCGCTCTGGTCGCTGGTCAGCAGTTCGTCACCATCGAGCTCCAGCTGCTCGGTCTGGCCACCAAGGAAAGTGGCCTGCAGCTGTTTTTCAACCGCGCTCAGCTGGCCGTCGGCAGCCTCGAAACCATTGCTGAAGCTGGCCTGGTGGTTGGCGACGTCGAGCTTCCATTCGAATACCGGGCCATGCTGGTTCAGGGCCTGGCGCAGGCTGTTGCCTTTGACGGCGGCTTTGATGGCGTCCTGGTTGATCCAGGTGCCGTTGAAATCTTCAGGTTTGTGGCTGGCGCAGCCGCCCAGTAGCAGGGCTGCCAGCGCGAGGGGCAGTGCTTGACGCATGACGGGGAAACCTTGCAGAGAAGGGAGGGTGACGGGCAGGGAGCCCGTCACCCGAGGCATCATTCGATGACCAGGATGGCGTCCATTTCGACCTGAGCGCCTTTTGGCAGTGCGGCAACGCCGATGGCGGCGCGGGCCGGGTACGGCTGCTCGAAGTAGCGGCCCATCACCTCGTTGACCTTGGCAAAGTGGCTCAGGTCGGTAAGGAAGATGTTCAGCTTGACGATGTCCTTGAACGAACCGCCTGCAGCTTCAGCCACGGACTTGAGGTTCTCGAACACTTGCACGGTCTGGGCTTCGAAGCCTTCGACCAGTTCCATGGTCTTTGGGTCCAACGGGATCTGGCCCGACATGTATACGGTGTTGCCGGCCTTGATCGCTTGCGAGTAGGTGCCGATAGCGGCAGGGGCTTTGTCGCTGGTAATGACGGTCTTGCTCATGATGACTCCTTGCGGTTGGCGGACTACGTACGCATGCGGGTGATGCGGACCACTCCGGTCAGGGTACGCAGCTTCTTGATCACACGCGCCAGGTGCACGCGGTCGTGCACGCTGACCACCAGCTGGACCACGCTGATACGGCCGTCGCGTTCGTCCATGCTGATCTTCTCGATGTTGCCGTCGGCGGCGTTGACGCTACTGGCCAGCAGGGCGATCAGGCCGCGCTGGTGCTCCAGTTCGACACGCAGTTCGACATTGAACTCGCCCGAGATGTCCTTGGCCCACGAAAGCTGCACGCACTTCTCGGGGTTGTGGCGGATTTCGCTGATGTTGCGGCAGTTTTCCAGGTGCACCACCATGCCCTTGCCGGCCGACAGGTGGCCGACGATCGGGTCACCCGGGATTGGCGTGCAGCACTTGGCGTAGCTCAGCACCAGGCCTTCGGTACCGCGGATCGCCAGCGGGCCTTCCGGCGCCGGCAACTGCTCGCCTTCGGCCGACAGCAGGCGGCGCGCGACCACGTAGGCCATGCGGTTGCCCAGGCCGATGTCTTCGAGCAGGTCTTCGATCAGTTCCAGGCGGTATTCGGCAAGAATTGCCTGGACGCGCTCCTGCGGGATTTTCTCCAGGCTGCTGTCGAAGCCGGTGAGCACCTTGTTCAGCAGGCGTTCGCCCAGGCTGATGGACTCGGAGCGGCGTTGCTGCTTGAGCGCGTGGCGGATGTGCGTGCGCGCCTTGCCGGTGACCACGAAGTTGAGCCAGGCCGGGTTCGGCCGTGCGCCCGGGGCGCTGACGATTTCCACCGTCGAGCCGCTTTGCAGCGGTTCGGACAGTGGCGCCAGGCGGCGGTTGATGCGGCAGGCGATGCAGCTGTTGCCGACATCGGTGTGCACCGCGTAGGCGAAGTCCACCGCGGTGGAGCCTTTGGGCAGCTCCATGATCCTGCCTTTGGGCGTGAACACGTAGACCTCGTCCGGGAACAGGTCGATCTTCACGCTCTCGATGAATTCCAGCGAGTTGCCAGCACGTTGCTGCAGCTCGAGGATGCCCTTGACCCACTGGCGGGCGCGGGCATGGCTGCCCTTGGGCTGGTCGTCGTCATTGGACTTGTACAGCCAGTGCGCGGCGATGCCGTTGTTGGCCATCTCTTCCATCTCGCGGGTGCGGATCTGGATTTCGATGGGCACGCCGTGCATGCCGAACAACGTGGTGTGCAACGACTGGTAGCCGTTGGCCTTGGGGATCGCGATGTAGTCCTTGAAGCGCCCGGGCAGCGGCTTGTACAGGTTGTGCACGGCGCCGAGCACGCGGTAGCAGGTATCGACCTTGTCGACGATGATGCGGAAGGCGTACACGTCCATGATCTCGTTGAAGGCGCGGCGCTTGCCACGCATCTTCTTGTAGATGCCATAGAGGTGTTTCTGCCGGCCGCTGACCTCGCCCGCGATGCCGTCGGCAGCCAGGCAGTTGGCCAGCGACTGCTCGATCTTGGCGACGATCTCTTTACGGTTGCCGCGTGCGCTTTTCACTGCCCGGTGAATCAGCGACGAGCGCATCGGGTGCATGGCCTTGAAGCCGAGGTCTTCGAATTCCACGCGCACGGTGTGCATGCCCAGGCGGTTGGCGATGGGGGCGTAGATCTCGAGGGTTTCCTTGGCGATGCGTCGGCGCTTTTCGCCGGACAGCACTTCGAGGGTGCGCATGTTGTGCAGGCGGTCGGCCAGCTTGACCAGGATCACGCGGATATCGCGGGCCATGGCCATGGCCATTTTCTGGAAGTTCTCGGCCTGCGCCTCGGCCTTTGTCTCGAAGTTCATCTGGGTCAGCTTGCTGACCCCATCTACCAGTTCGGCCACTGTCTCGCCAAACTGCTGGCTGAGGGCTTCCTTGGCGATGCCGGTGTCTTCGATCACGTCGTGCAGCATGGCCGCCATCAGGCTCTGATGGTCCATGTGCATGTCGGCGAGGATGCTGGCCACGGCCAGTGGGTGGGTCACATAGGGCTCGCCGCTGCGGCGGCGCTGCCCATCGTGGGCCTGTTCGGCGTAGAAATAGGCACGCCGGACCAGGTTGACCTGTTCAGGGCCCAGATAGGTCGACAGCCGTTCGGCCAAGGCTTCTATACCCGGCATGGGATAACCTCCTGCCGAGGAAGAGGGCCTTGCGCCGTGCGACGTCGACCTGGCATCAATCAGACAGCCTCGTTGTTCTCGTCCTCGAACGCGGCGAACACCGGATCCTCGGTGACGATCTCTTCAGCGGCGATGAACTCGTTGGTGACGATGCCTTCGGCAATTTCACGCAGGGCAACAACGGTTGGCTTGTCGTTTTCCCATGCTACGCGTGGCTCTTTGCCGCCGGTCGCCAGCTGGCGAGCGCGCTTGGTCGAGAGCATGACCAGCTCGAAGCGGTTATCCACGTGTTCCAGGCAGTCTTCAACAGTTACGCGGGCCATGGTCTTCCTCAGTAGCAAATGCGGTGGGCGTGCAGCCCGATAATGGGCAGGCGGACTCGATAGTATAAAAATTCACCAGCCAATAGGGAAGCGCTGTTTTGTCGGGCCGCTTTATCCTCGGGCCTGCCGGCGCACCCTGTGGGAGCGGGTTTACCCGCGAAAGGGCCGCAACAGACACCCTCGATGCATGAGCCCGACGATAACCTCAGAGCATCGCACCGCGCAACCGCGGGGTCAGCTCTTCGAACAAAGTCTGCACCGAGCGCAATGCCCGACAATCCGGGCGGGTAAGCAGCCACAGCTGGGTATCGCAGCCCGGCAGCGGCCCGCTCAGCGCATCCACCCCTGGCAGCGCATGCACCATGTAGTCCGGCAGCGCCGCCACGCCCAGCCCGGTGCTGACCAGCTGGGCTATGGTCGACATGCCACTGCACTGGTAGCGCGGGCTCAGCCCTGGGTGCTGCTGGTTGCGCCAGACCACCGTGGGATGATCCTGCATCGAGTCGTCGGGGGCGATCCAGGGCACGCTGGCAGGCGCCTCGTCCAGGCGCTCGCGCCATTGGGGCTGGCCGCAGATGACATAGGAGGTGGAGCCAAGGTTGCGGCCCACCAGGTGCTCCGGCGGCGTGTTGGTCAGGCGCAGGGCAATGTCGGCATCGCGCCGGCTGAGGTTGGCGAAGGTGTTGGAGGTGCCCATCTCCAGCGACAAGGCGGGGTAGTTGGGCATGAACTCGGCCAGCGCCGGCAGTAGCAGGCTGTGCATGACGGCCTCGGTGCAGGTCAGGCGCACCGTGCCGCTGACCACCTGCTCGCCACTGGTCATGGCGATACGCGCCGCCTCCAGCGCCTGTTCGGCGCGCTCGGCCTGCTCGGCCAGGGCCTGGGCAGTGTCGGTCGGCAGGTAGCCCTTGCGGCTCTTGACGAACAGCGCGGTGCCGAGTGCCGACTCGAGTCGGCGAATCGAGCGGAATACGGTCGAAACGTCGACTTTCAGCAGCTCGGCGGCCTTGGCCAGGGAGCGGCCACGTTCCAGCGCCAGTACCAGTGAAAGGTCGGCATGTGTGATCTGATATTGCATTGGTGCACGCTCTGCTTGCCGAATTGCCAATGTCTGTTGCGTCAGGGCCATTTTATAGTGAAACGGCCCCCCGGAATCAATGCGCCCGGTCGGGCAACCAGTCCCCACGATGGGAAAGTGAAAAAAACAACAGCTGCAACCATCGTCGCCCGTGAGGCGCCAGCCGTATCCCCACATCGCCGCAGCAAATCAAAGGATGTACAGCCATGACGTCGGTAACCCCGTGCGCCAGTTCTTCCAGCGAGATGAGTGACTTCCTCCAGGCCCATCCGGACACGCAGTACGTCGATCTGCTGATCTCCGACATGAACGGCGTGGTACGTGGCAAGCGCATCGAGCGGGCCAGCCTGCACAAGGTGTACGAGAAAGGCATCAATCTGCCGGCGTCGTTGTTTGCCCTGGACATCAATGGTTCCACCGTCGAAAGCACCGGCCTTGGCCTGGACATCGGCGATGCCGACCGCATCTGCTTCCCTATTCCCGGCACGCTGTCCGATGAGCCGTGGCAGAAACGCCCCACCGCCCAGCTGCTGATGACCATGCACGAGCTCGATGGCCAGCCGTTCTTCGCCGACCCGCGTGAAGTGCTGCGCCAGGTGGTGAGCAAGTTCGACGACCTGGGCCTGACCATCTGCGCCGCGTTCGAGCTGGAGTTCTACCTGATCGACCAGGATAATCTCAACGGTCGCCCGCAGCCGCCGCGTTCGCCGATCTCCGGCAAGCGCCCGCATTCGACCCAGGTGTACCTGATCGACGACCTCGACGAATACGCCGACTGCCTGCAGGACATGCTCGAAGCGGCCAAGGAGCAGGGCCTGCCCGCCGATGCCATCGTCAAGGAAAGCGCCCCGGCGCAGTTCGAGGTCAACCTGCACCACGTGGCGGATCCGCTGAAGGCCTGCGATTACGCGATCCTGCTCAAGCGCCTGATCAAGAACGTTGCCTACGACCATGAAATGGACACCACCTTCATGGCCAAGCCCTATCCGGGCCAGGCAGGCAACGGGCTACACGTGCATATCTCGCTGCTGGACAAGAAAACCGGCAAGAACATCTTCGCCAGTGACGACCCGCTGCAAAGCGACGCGTTGCGCCACGCCATTGGCGGCGTGCTGGAAACCATGCCGGCGTCGATGGCTTTCCTGTGCCCGAACATCAACTCCTATCGCCGCTTCGGCGCACAGTTCTACGTGCCCAATGCGCCGAGCTGGGGCCTGGACAACCGTACCGTAGCCGTACGCGTGCCTACCGACAGCAGCGACAACGTGCGCCTTGAGCACCGCGTAGCCGGTGCCGATGCCAATCCGTACCTGATGTTGGCGGCAATCCTGGCCGGCGTTCATCACGGCCTGACCCACCAGGTCGAGCCACAGGCGCCAATCGAAGGCAACTCCTACGAACAGCTGGAGCAGAGCCTGCCGAACAACCTGCGCGATGCCCTGCGCGCGCTGGACGACAGCGAAGTCCTCAACCAATACATCAGCCCGGACTACATCGATATCTTCGTGGCCTGCAAGGAAAGCGAACTGGCCGAGTTCGAAGTGTCGATTTCCGACCTCGAGTACAACTGGTACCTGCACACGGTGTAAGCCCATGAGCGCAACTGCGGTCCCCTTGATCGGTGTCAGCGCCTGCCGTCAGCAGGTGGGGAAGAACTCGTCGCACACAGTGGGCGACAGGTATGTCGAGGCAGCCGGGTTTGCCGGCTTGCCACTGATATTGCCGGCCCGTGACGCAGGCAGCGATACGCAAGCGCTGCTGGGTCTTCTGCACGGCATTGTTTTTACCGGTTCGCCTTCAAATATCGAACCGCATCATTACAATGGCGCCCCCAGTGCGGCGGGTACCCGGCACGACCTGGCGCGTGATCGGCTGACCCTGCCACTGCTGCAGGCGGCCATTGCCGCCGGTGTGCCGGTGCTGTGCATCTGCCGTGGCTACCAGGAATTGAATGTGGCACTTGGCGGCAGCCTGCACCAGCGCGTGCAGGAACTGCCTGGTTACCTTGACCACCGCGAACCTGAGGACGCACCGACAGAGGTGCAGTACGGCCCTCGTCACCCGGTCGGCATCGAGCCAGGCGGGTTGTTCGAGCGCCTGGGCCTGGCCGCGCAGTTCGAGGTCAACTCGCTGCACAGCCAGGGCATTGACCGCCTGGCCCCAGGCCTGCGCGTCGAGGCACGGGCCCCGGACGGCCTGATCGAAGCAGTGTCCATGCCTGCGGCGCCGGGTTTTGTGCTTGGCGTGCAGTGGCATCCGGAATGGCGCTTCAACAAAAACCCGGTCTCGCTGCGCCTGTTTCAGGCGTTTCGCGAGGCCTGCATTGCCTACGCAGCACGGGAGGGCGCACGGCAGAAGGCATCCTGACGTCAGCCGAAGGTCTCGGATGACGTGTTCCCGGCAGCAAGCTTTCAATGAGTGAAAGCGGGCCTTGTGCGCAAGGCCCGCCAAAACAATTCCAAAATTTACGGCAAATACTCATGAGCAATTACACAGAAACCGGCCGCCCACCCGATATGGCGGCCGACGCGGGCAACACCCACAACAGCAAGGGTCTGGCCAAAGGCCGGCTGGGATTGCTGGCTACCGTGGTGCTGGGCATTTCCACCATCGCGCCGGTTTATACCCTGACCGGTGCCCTCGGCCCGACCGTGCGCGAGGTGGGTGCGCACCTGCCAGCCGTGTTCATCGTCGGGTTCCTGCCGATGCTGCTGGTGGCCCTGGGCTACCGTGAGCTGAACTCGGCAGAGCCGGACAGCGGCACCTCGTTTACCTGGTCGGCGCGTGCCTTCGGGCCGATGATTGGCTGGATCGGCGGCTGGGGGCTGGTGGTTGCCACCACCATCGTGCTGTCGAACCTGGCGGGGGTGGCGGTCGACTTCTTCTACCTGTTCCTTGGTCAGATTACCGGCAAGCATGAGCTGGCGGCGTTGGCTGACAACCTGTTGATCAACATTGTCACCTGTTGCGTGTTCATCGCCCTGGCGGTGTGGATCTGCTGTCGCGGCATAGCCACCACCATGACGGTGCAATATGGCCTGGTGGCCCTGCAGTTGCTGGTGTTGATCGGTTTTGCCTTCGCCGCCTTCGGCAGCACCACGGCGCCGCCACCGCTGGAGTTCGATTTCGCCTGGTTCAACCCGTTCGGTGTCGAGTCGTTCTCGGCCTTTGCCGCAGGGCTGTCGCTGTCGATCTTCATCTTCTGGGGCTGGGATACCTGCCTGACGGTCAGCGAAGAGTCGGTGGGCAGTGAAGAGATGCCCGGCAAGGCGGCCACCTGGACCGTGATGCTGATCCTCGGGCTATACCTGTTCACCGCCATCGCCACCCTGCAGTTTGCCGGGATCAGTGAAACGGGCCTGGGCCTGAACAACCCGCGTATTCAGGAAAACGTGTTTGCCCACCTGGCGGGCCCGGTCATGGGGCCGCTGGCGATCCTGATGTCCATCGCCGTGCTGGCCAGTACGGCGGCGTCGCTGCAGTCGACCTTCGTGGCGCCGGCGCGCACCCTGTTGGCCATGGGTTACTACGGCGCGGTGCCGCCGAAGTTCGCCAGTGTCTGCCCGCGGTCGCAAACCCCGCGCTACGCAACCATTTGCGCCGGCCTGGCCGCAGGCCTGTTCTACGTGACCATGCGTACCCTGAGCGAGAACGTGCTCGCGGATACCATCACCGCGCTGGGCATGATGATCTGCTTCTACTACTCGCTGACCGCGTTTGCCTGTGTGTGGTATTTCCGCCACAGCCTGTTCGGCAGCTTGCGCCACTTCATCATGCGCGGCCTGTGCCCGCTGGTGGGTGGGGTGATCCTGTCGGTGATCTTCGCGCGCACCGCCATCGACAGCGCCTCGCCGGACTTCGGCAGCGGTTCGCATGTGGGCGGGTTGGGGCTGGTGTTCGTGATTGCCGCGATCATCTCGGTGCTGGGCATCGGGCTGATGATGCTGTCGCGCATGCGTGCGCCGGCTTACTTCCTGGGGGCTACCCTGCGTCAGCAGGCTACCCTGCCTTTGGCCGAATAAGCTGGGGGCGCTTTGCGCCCCTATCGCCGGCAAGCCAGCTCCCACAAAATCTCCACAGTCCTTCAGGTCCGTCGAGTCCTTCAGGTTCTGCAAGGTATCTGTGGGAGCCTGGCTTGCCGGCGAAAGGGCTGCAAAGCAGCCCCGTGCGGTGTTTCAGGAGAGCAGTTCTTTCAGCAGCCCGCTGTTGCGCTGTTGCTGCTTCTTCAGCACCAGCCGGTTCGAACGGAACACTGCCTTCAAATCCTCAAGCGCCACGTCGAAATCATCGTTGATGATCACGTAGTCATACTCGTCGTAGTGCACCATCTCGCTGACGGCTTCTTTCATGCGTCCGGCGATGATCTCTTCGCTATCCTGCCCGCGGCCATCCAGGCGCTGACGCAGCGCTTCCTGGCTTGGTGGCAGGATGAACACCGACAATGCCTGCGGCATCAGCTTGCGCACCTGCTGGGCACCTTGCCAGTCGATTTCCAGGATCAGGTCGTAGCCCTGGTCCAGGGTCTGTTGCAGCGCGCTGCGCGAGGTGCCATAGAAGTTGCCGAACACCTCGGCATGTTCCAGGAAGTCGCCCTGCTCGATCAGCGTGGTGAATTCCTCGTGGACGACGAAGTGATAGTTCACCCCGTGCTGCTCGCCCGGGCGCATGGCGCGGGTGGTGTGCGAGACCGAGACGCGGATCTGCTGGTCGTCCTTGGTCAAGGCGTTGACCAGGCTGGTCTTGCCGGCGCCCGAGGGTGCCGAAACGATGTAGAGGGTGCCGCTGCTGTGGTTCATGGTCGGGGGTGGCCTTACTCGATGTTCTGTACTTGTTCACGCATCTGTTCGATCAGTACCTTCAGGTTGACCGCTGCTTGCGTGCTGCGTGGGTCGAAGGCCTTGGAACCAAGGGTGTTGGCCTCGCGGTTGAGTTCCTGCATCAGGAAGTCCAGGCGCCGGCCGGCAGCACCGCCACCCTTGAGCACCCGGCGTACTTCGGTGACGTGGGTGCTGAGG
>NZ_JABMCN010000379.1 GCF_013179515.1 Pseudomonas sp. CM27 | reverse complement strand
CGCGCCAGCCATGGCTTTGCCATCGCCTGCATGGCGGCAGAGTGCGACATGCAACTGTCGCGCATGAGCGCGGCCGAGGCCCAGGTCGGCGTATGCCGGCAGCGCGCACGCACGCCGCTGGACCAGGCACGGGTGTGTCGGCTGCAGGCACGCCTGTGGACCTTGCGTGGTGACTATCAGGCGTCAATCGGCAGCGCCATGTCCGGCCTGGAGTTGCTGGGGATCCGCTTGCCGCGCGGGGTTGATCGGCAACACGTGGAGGCCAGCCATGCCCATGTGCTCAGCCTGATCGAGCACAAGGGTCGTCACTGCCTGGAGTCGCTGCCACGCACCGATTCGGAGGAAGCAACGGTCGCCATCAGCCTGCTGGCGACACTGTCGTCATCGTTCTTCGTGCAGGACGACCTGTGCTTCCTGCACCTGGCCAAACTCATGGAGCTGTCGCTGCTGCATGGCGTTGCGCCAGGCAGCACATATGGCCTGGCCTGGTTCGGGGTAATGGTTGCTCAGCGCTTCGGCGCCTATCATGACGGCCATGCCTATTGCCTTGCCGCCCTCAAGCTGATCGAACGCCACGGCTTCGAGGCTGACCTGACCAGCGCGCTGCTGGCCCTGGACCAGGTCAGCGCCTGGACTTCGCCCATGGAGTTTGCTCGCCGCACCGCGCTGGAGGCAGTCGACTCTGCGCGCCTGAGCGGCGACCTGGCGATGAGCTGCTACGCCTGCAATCACCTGGTTTCCGATTCGCTGTTCATGGGCCTTTACCTGCCTGACGTTGCCGATGAGGTGGCGCAAGGCCTGGCGACCGTGCGCCGCCATGGCTACCACGATGTCGAACAGATCCTGCAGGCCCAGCATGCATTCGTTGCCGAACTCAGCGGCACACCCTGCCCGGTCTCGACCGTACCAGTCGACTCGCCCACCACACTGTTCTTCCGCCACCTGTTTGCCGGTATGTCGGCGTTCTACCTGGGCAATATCCCCCACGCCCTGCAGCACCTGGCGAAAACCGCAGAACACGCCTGGGCGGCACCGGCGCATATCAACCTGGCCGACTACCACCTGTTCCACGGCCTGGCCCTGGGCAGCCCGGAGGCCCCTGGCAGCCTGACCGAAAAGCTGCACGCGCTGCAGGGCCTGCGTGAGCGCTTTGGCCATTGGGCCGGTTTCAACCCGGCCACGTTCCGCAACAAGCTGCTGCTGATCGAGGGCGTGATCGCCAAACTGGAGGGCGACGGCCTTGCCGCCATTCGTTGCTTCGACCAGGCCCAGATCGCCGCAACCGCCGCCGGCTTCATCCACGAACAGGCACTGGCCCACGAACAGCTGGCCGAGGTATGCATTCCCAGTGGCTTGATTTCGGGTGCCAACCTGCACCTGCGGGTCGCCCGGGACTGTTTTCACATCTGGGGCGCGACCGGCAAGGTGCATCAGCTGGAGACGTTGCATCCGTTTCTGCGCACCCAGCCGATCCAGGAGACCTACCGCGCAACCCACCAGGCCAAGCTCGACCTGGAGGCCGGCATCGAGGCGGCACGGGCGCTGTCCGAGGAAGTGCTGCTCGAAGGCCTGATCGAAACCCTGATGGGGCACCTGACCCAGCATTCCGGCGCCGACCATGGCGCTTTGCTGATCGTCAGTGGTGCCGAATTCCAGATGGCTGCCCTGGCCTACATCGACGATGCGGGGCTGCACGTGAGCATGGACAACTGCCAGAAGTTCATGACCCAGGCACCGCTGTCGATCATCAACGCCACCATGCGCACCCGCAAGCCGCTGGTGCTCAACGATGCGCAGAACGATTGCCCCGAGGCCTTCCGTCACGAACTGCAGGCGCGCAACGCCCGTTCGGTGCTGTGCCTGCCACTGGTGATCCAGGGCGTCCTGATCGGCCTGGTGTACCTGGAAAACCGCCTGGTGCCGAACCTGTTCGGCAGCCAGCGTCTGGCCATGCTGGAAATCCTTGCCTCGCAGGCCGCGGTGTCGCTGCAAACCGCCAAGTTCTACACCCGCCTGGCCGAAGACAACCAGAGCCGGGCGCAGATGGAGGCCGAGCTGCGCCGCTCACGTGCAGAGCTCGCACGCAGTGCGCACCTGCAGGTGATGAACGAGCTGTCGGCGTCGATCGCCCACGAAATCAGTCAACCGCTGCTGGGCATCGCCTCTAACGCTGCGGCCAGCCTGCGCTGGCTGAAGCGCAGCAAGCCCGACCTGGATGAGGCGATAGCCGGGCTGGAAGACATCCGCAACGACAGCGAACGTGCGGCCAACATCGTGCGTGCACTGCGTTCGCTGGCCAAACAGGCGCCGATGCAGCTCAAGGCGATGAAGCCCGACGAGCTGATACGCCAGGTGGTGCGGTTGACTTCGGCCGATGCCGCCAAGGGCACGGTAGACGTGCAGACGCGGTTGCAGGCGGGGGTCAGCGTGATGGCTGACCCGGTGCAGTTGCAGCAACTGGTGTTCAACCTGATCACCAATGCCCTGGAGGCACTGGCGGGATATCGCAGCGATGGAGTGCTGCGCATTACCTCGTCGGTCGCTGGCGACAGGGTGGAGATCTGCGTCGACGATAACGGCCCGGGCATCGCGCCCGACGAGCGCGAGCGGGTGTTCGGGGCGTTCTACACCACCAAGGACGATGGCATGGGGATGGGCCTGGCGATCTGCAGTTCGGTGGTGCAGGCTCATGGCGGACAGCTGCAGGCGCTGGCCTCGGACCTCGGTGGGTGCCGGATTAGCTTCACGTTGCCGGTGAACCATTCGTAGCCTGTTGCAGCCTCTTCGCG
The DNA here is from genome assembly GCF_013179515.1 of Pseudomonas sp. CM27. GTDB lineage: Bacteria > Pseudomonadota > Gammaproteobacteria > Pseudomonadales > Pseudomonadaceae > Aquipseudomonas. Next base: position 422 of record NZ_JABMCN010000379.1, on the reverse strand, counting down.
GAATAGCCCGCGCAGGGGCCGCAACAGGTTTACATCAACGGGCAGTCAATGCCGAATAGCTGTTCATCAGGTTGCGGTAGTTGGGGATACGCTGCGACAGCAGGTTGCCCAGCCCTTCGATGTCGTTGCGCCAGTCGCGGTGCAGCTCACAGGCCACCGAGAACCAGTTCATCATCTGCGCGCCCGCCTGGGTCATGCGCGCCCAGGCCGCCTGCTGCACGGTTTCGTTGAAGGTACCGGAGGCATCGGTCACCACGAACACTTCAAAGCCTTCGGCCAGCGCGGACAGGGTCGGGAAAGCCACGCAGACATCGGTGACCACACCGGCAATGATCAGCTGCTTGCGGCCGGTAGCCTTGATCGCCTTGACGAAGTCTTCGTTGTCCCAGGCGTTGATCTGGCCGGGGCGGGCAATGTACGGC
>NZ_JABMCN010000378.1 GCF_013179515.1 Pseudomonas sp. CM27 | reverse complement strand
ATGCCGGCGTGACCAGGATCAGGCCGATGCTCACCAGCACTACCAGCACGGCTTCGTTGCGGCGGATGCGTTCACGGAACAACACGCCTTCAAGGATCACGGTAAAGGCCGGGAAGCTGGCGAAGCCGAGGGTGGCGATGGCCACGCCGCCGACCTTTACCGCAATGAAGAAGCTGACCCAGTGGCCAGCCAGCAGCACACCGCCGAGCAGCAGGCGGCGGATGTCCTGGCCGCTCAGGCGTCGCCAGCCCGGGCCAGTAAGGCTGGCAAACAGTGCCAAGGCAAGTACGGCAAAAGCGGCGCGGCCGAAAACGATGACTGCCGGGCTGGCGCTGGCGGCCAGTTTGCCGAAGACGCCGGTGAGGCCGAAGAACAGCGCGCCAATGTGCAGGGCGCCCAGGGCAGTGCGGTGGTTCATGAAGGGTCCTTGCTGAAGATGTCTGCTGACTATACCGGCCTCTTCGCGGGCAAGCCCGCGAAGAGGCCGGCACAGGCAAGTGTAAAGGCTCGGCAAACCGTTCTGTCGCAAGACTGCTGACAGTCATCACTCGTCACCGTTTTGCCACGGCGCTGTCACACGCGCCTGCCAGTCTCCAGCAAACTGCGCCGGAGCCTGTCCATGACCCATGCCGAACTCTCCCGTCCCTCGCGCAAGCAACGCGTGCGGACCCTGTGGATCTCCGATGTGCACCTGGGCACCCGCGATTGCCAGGCGGAGCACCTGTCGCAGTTCCTCAAGGGCTACCAGGCCGACCGCGTCTACCTGGTGGGTGACATCATCGACGGCTGGAAGCTGCGCAGCGGTATCTACTGGCCGCAAGCGCACACCAACGTGATCCGCCGGCTGCTGACCATGAGCAAGCGCGGCACCGAGGTGATCTATGTCACCGGCAACCACGACGAATTCCTGCGCCGCTACTCTAGGCTGATGCTGGGCAACATCCAGCTGGTGGACGAGGCCGAACACCTCACTGCCGATGGCCGCCGCCTGCTGGTGATCCATGGCGACCAGTTTGATGTCATTACCCGTTACCACCGCTGGCTGGCGTTTCTCGGTGACCGCGCCTACGAGTTCACCCTGGTACTGAATCGCTGGCTCAACCACTGGCGTGCGCTTTACGGCTATGGCTACTGGTCGCTGTCGGCCTACCTGAAGCACAAGGTCAAGGGCGCGGTGAACTTCATCAGCGATTTCGAGGATGCCATCGCCCACGAGTGCACCCGGCGTGGTTTTCAGGGGGTGGTGTGTGGGCACATCCACCATGCCGAGATCCGCAAGGTGGGGGAGGTGGAATACCTCAATTGCGGCGATTGGGTGGAGTCGTGCACAGCGTTGATCGAGCACTGGGATGGCAGCATCGAGTTGTATCGGCTGGCGGACGCACAGGCGCGGCAGGTGCAGGCAGCGGCGGCCGAGCGGGAGCCGGCCTAGGGGCGGCCACGCTACAGGCGGATCTTGCCCAGCAGGATATCCCTGAACATGACGAAATCCCCGGCAAGGCTATAAAACGGGTAGGTAAAAGTGGCCGGCCGGTTCTTTTCGAAAAAGAAATGCCCGACCCAGGCAAAGCCGTAGCCGAACAGCGGTACGCCCAGCAACAGCAACCACTTGCCACTGCCGATGGTATAGGCCAGCAGGGCGATCACCAGGCTGGTGCCGACAAAGTGCAACCGGCGGCAGGTGGGGTTGCTGTGCTCCCCCAGGTAGTACGGATAGAACTCGGCAAAACTGCGAAACTGCGCTGTGCTGTTCATGGCTGTGCTCCGGGATTAATACTTCTGGACAAGATGCACGGCGTGGAGCCTGATTCGAGTCTAGAGTGACTGGCGGGGCCTACCAGTGACAATAGGCGCCAATTGAGTATCCTTGGGGTTCACCGCAGGAGCGGTCAGCATAAGAAGCCTGTCATGAGCGAAAGAACCACGTCAGCCAGCTGGGCATCAGGGATTGTGAAGGCACTCGAACTGGAAGGGCTGGACTGCCGGGCCATGTTCAAGCAGCTGGGCCTGGACTTCGCTGCCCTTGACGACCCCGACGCGCGTTTCCCCCAGGACTCCATGACCCGTCTCTGGCAGCTGGCAGTGGAGCTGTCGGGCAACGAGGCCATCGGCCTGAACATGGCGCGAGTGGTGCGCCCGGCGTCGTTCCATGTGGTGGGTTATGCATTGATGTCCAGCCGCACGCTGGCCGAGGGCTTCGAGCGCCTGGTGCGCTACCAGCGCATCATCGCCGAAAGCTCCGACCTCAGCTTCGTCCTCGGCGCCGAGGGCTATTCGCTGATCCTCACCGTGCACGGCGACCACTTGCCGCCGACCCGGCACAGTGCAGAAGCGTCGTTGGCCTGCGCCCTGGCGCTGTGCAAATGGCTCAGCGGCCGGCCGGTGCAGCCGCGACGGGTGCTGGTGCAAGGGCCGCAGCCAAAGAATGTGGAGCCGTACAAGGTGGCGTTCCATTCGCCGCTGGTGTTCGGCGCGGCGCACGATGCGCTGGTGTTCGAGCGGGCCGACATGGAGGCGCCGTTGCCGACTGCCAACGAGGCCATGGCGGTGCTGCACGACCGGTTTGCCGGGGAGTACCTGGCACGGTTTTCCGAAAGCCGCGTCACCCACCGCGTACGCCAGGTGCTGTGCCGCATCCTGCCGCAGGGCGAGCCCAAGCGCGAAACCCTGGCCCAGGCCTTGCACCTGTCGCAGCGCACCTTGCAGCGGCGCCTGCAGGAGGAGGGCACCAGCTTCCAGGCGCTGCTCGACGACACCCGCCGCGAACTGGCCGAACAGTATCTGGCCCAGCCCGGCATGACCTTGCTGGAAACCGCCTACCTGCTTGGTTTTGCCGACCCCAGCAACTTCTACCGGGCCTTCCGCCGCTGGTTCGATGCCACGCCCAGCGAATACCGCGCCCGTCTGGGCGCGGACAGCGAGCTACTCAGTGACGCCAGAACGCCGGCATACACAGGACCAGCACCGTGATGATTTCCAGGCGACCAAGCAGCATACCGCCGGCCAGGATCCACTTGGCTGCATCAGGCAGCGTGGCGTAGTTGCCAGACGGGCCGATCACTTCACCCAGCCCTGGGCCCACACCTGAAACCGTGCCGGCAGCACCGGTCAATGCGGTCATCCAGTCCACGCCAAGCAACGACAGCAGCAGCGCCATGACGCAAATGGTGATGGCAAAGAAAAACGAGAACGTCAGGATCGAGCGCACGATGTCTTCGTCGAGCCGGTGGCCGTTGTACTTCTGCTTGATCACCGCGCGCGGGTGGATCAGCTGGTTGAGGCTGGCCTTGAGCAGGATGTAGGCAACCTGGAAGCGGAAGATCTTGATCCCGCCTGCGGTCGAGCCGGAGCAGCCGCCAACGAAGCCCAGGTAGAAGAACAGCATCAGCGAGAAGTTGCCCCACAGGCTGTAGTCGCCCAGGGCGAAGCCGGTGGTGGTCACTACCGAGGTGACGTTCAGTGCCACATGGCGCAGGGCATCAAGCCAGTGCAGGTTGGTGCTGTACCA
>NZ_JABMCN010000377.1 GCF_013179515.1 Pseudomonas sp. CM27 | reverse complement strand
CCACGCAACCTGCAGCTGCAGGAAGTGGGCGAGGGCATCTACCAGGCGGCGCTGACCCTGCCCGAAGCCGGCGCCTGGTACCTGCACGTGCAGTCGCCGTCGCTGGGGCGCAAGTTTGCCGAAGACAACTACACCAGCCTGCGCATACTGCCGGCCGCCGCGATCAACGCTTCCCAGACTGACGTGAGGAGTGTGCGATGAACACCCAGCATTCTTTCAAACTGTTGGCCCTGAGCCTGGCGCTTGCCAGCAACCTGGCGCTGGCCCACGCCGGCCACGACCATGATGGCCACACCGCGCAGCCGCCGGCGGCGCATCAGGAAAAGACCAGCGTGAGCTTTGCCGACGTGTCGCTGCTGAACCAGGACGGCATGCCGATACGCCTGGAAAAGGACCTGGTCGGTGATCACCTGGTGGTCATGGGCTTCATCTACACCAGCTGCACCACGGTGTGCCCGGTGGTGTCGTCGATCATGGGCAAGGTCCAGCAGCAGCTGGGTGGCCGGGTAGGTGAAGAGATCCACATGGTATCGATCAGCGTCGACCCGCAGCGCGATGACGCCAAGCGCCTGCAAGACTACGCCAAGGCCTTCCAGAAGGGGCCGGGCTGGAGTTGGCTGACCGGCACCCCCTACGCCATCACCGAAACCCTCAAGGGCCTGGGCAGCTTCAGCGCCGACCTCAGCCAGCACCCGCCGCTGATCCTGGTCGGTGACGGGCGCAGCGGGCATTGGACGCGTTACTACGGCTTCACCGACCCGACGGTGTTGATCGAAGAAATCAACCGCCTCAGCGCCCGCCGGGTACATGCCAAAAGCACAGCCATTGCCGACCATCACGAGGTGCAACCATGAGCCAGTCAAGTTCCTGCCGCGCCGGCATGCGCAGTTTTGACTGGCTGGTACTGGGCGGCTGCCTGTGGATACTGGCGTCGGTCGCGTTCGCCCACGAAGGCCATGCCCCGCAGGCCCCCGAGCCGCAGCCGGCACCGCAGGCGATGACCAGTGGTGGAGGTACCCGCGACGCCCAGACCTGGTTCACCGACACCGTGCTCAAGGACCAGAACGGCCGCGAGCTGCGCTTCTACAGTGATGTGCTGAAGGACAAGGTGGTGATGCTCAACGTGATCTTCACCCACTGCACCGACGCCTGCCCGCTGATTACCCGCAAGCTACGCGAAGTGCGCGAGGCCATGGGGCCGCAGCTGGCCAGCCAGGTGACCTTCGTGTCGATCAGCAGCGACCCGCTCAACGACACCCCGCAAGCGCTCAAGGCCTTTGCTGAAAAGCAGGGCGTGGACAGCGCCAACTGGTTGTTCCTCACGGGCGACAAGGCCAATGTCGACCTGGTGCTGGGACGTATCGGCCAGTTCCTGCCCAGCCCCGAGCAGCATTCGACACAGCTGATTGCCGGTGACGTGGCTGGCAAGCGCTGGAGCAAGATCCGCCCGGATGCACCACCCGCGGCGATTGCCCAGCGCATGCAACTGCTGACCCAACCCTTGGCTGGTCGGTGAGCAGCATGAAGACCTGGGCGGTCTTGTGCTGGTGCTGCCGGCCTCGTCGCCGGCAAGCCAGCTCCCACAGGGTTGGTAGTGCTTTTTCTGTGGGAGCTGGCTTGCCGGCGATGAGGCCAGCGCAGGATAAAAGAGCCATCAGCCCAATGCTGGTTCTGCTTGCCAGCCTGTCACTTGGCACTTCGGCCCTGGCCCTTGACCTCACCGACCAGGAACAAGCCGGCAAACGCCTCTACCGCGAGGGCATCTCCAGCAGCGATGCGCAACTGCAGGCCCGGGTCGGTGCCAGCGACATGACTGTACCCGCCAGTGTGCTGCCCTGCGCCAGCTGCCACGGCAACGACGGCCGTGGCCGCGCCGAAAGCGGCGTGCGCCCGCCAAACCTCGACTGGCAACGCTTGGCACTCGGCCAGGGCGTGCGCGAGGCCAATGGCCGCAGCTACCCAGCCTACAGCGACAGCAGCCTGGCCCGGGCCATTCAGCAGGGTGTGGACCCGGCCGGCAACCGCCTGGACCCGGCCATGCCCCGCTTCGAACTGACCCTGGCCGACCAGCGCAACCTCACCGCCTACCTCAAACGCCTGGCTCAGGAGCGCGACCCTGGCGTGGACGAGGGCGTGCTGCGCATCGGCACATTGCTGCCCGCGACCGGCCCGCTGGCCGAAGCCGGGCAGGTCGTACGGGCCGTGCTGGAAGACGGCCTGGCACAACTCAACCAGCAAGGCGGTATCCATGGGCGGCGCCTGGAACTGGTGGTGCTCGACCCGGGCTACCAGCCGGACAGCGCCGAGCGGGCGTTGCAGAAGTTGCTGGAACAGCAGCGGGTGTTTGCCCTGGTCTCGCCGTTGGTGCCCATGCTCGACCAGCGCTTGGCAACCCTGCTGGCGCCGCAGAATGTGCCGTTGATCGGCAGTACCCCGCGCAGCGGTGGCAGCGCCCAGATCTTCGACCCGCTGCCCGGCTTGCCCGTGCAACTGCTTAGCCTGGCAGGCCATGCCCGTGAAGCGCTGGGCCTGGCGCCCGGCGACCTGCGCGTGGTGTACGCCGGCAACGAGCAGGCGGGGGTGGCTGAGCAGGTGCGCGACAGCCTGCTGCAACAGGGCTGGGCGCCACCTGCCGTACAGGCCTTCGATGGTCAGGCTGTGGACGGGCAGGGCATCCTCTTCCTTGGCCGCGCCCAGGCCTTTGCCGAACTGGCCGCAGCGTTGCAGGCGGCAGGCCGCCAGCCATACCTGTTTGCCGCTTCAAGCCAAGTGGCGGGTGGCGTGGCGCGCTTGCCCGAGCAGTGGTCGCAACGGGTGTTCCTGGCCTATCCGTACGTGCCCGAAGACTGGACCGAGCAGGGCCTGGCAAGCCTCGCCGGGTTGCAGCAGCGCCAGGGCCTCGACCCGCGCCAGGCATCGCTGCAGGTGAACACGCTGTGCGCCCTGCGCCTGTTGAGCGAAGCGCTGAAGCAGATTGGCCGGGATGCCAGCCGCGAGCAGCTGATTGCCGCGCTGGAGGGCCTGCACGATGTTTCCACCGGCCTGACTCCGGCCCTGGGGTTCGGCCCCGGGCGCCGCCAGGGCATGGCCGGTGCCCATGTGGTGGCGGTGGCCCTGCCCGGGCCGCGTTTCACCTCGGTCAGCCCGTACCGGCCGGTGCCGGACAGCCCTTGAGCGGAGGTTGCCATGCGTATTCTGTTGTTGTGCCTGTTGCTGGTGCTGGCCAAGGCGAGCTGGGCTGATGTGCCGGCGGCGCGGGTCAATGGCGTGGAAATCGGGCTGACGCGCCTGGAGCGCTATTTCAGCGAGTACCTGGTCGCCCAGGGCCGTGCGCTAACCAGCATCCGTAACCCGAACCTGTACAAACGCCTGCGCGAACAGGCCCTGGATGAGCTGATCGACAAAGAGCTGCTGTGGCAGGAGGCGCAACGCCAGGGCATCGCCATCAGCGACGAGCAGGTGTCGGCGCACATTGGTGAGGTTGAAACCGCGTTCGGCAGCCCGGCAATCTTTGCACAGCGGCTGGCAGAGGCAGGCTTCGACAGGGCACAGTACACTGACTACACCCGGCACGAGATGGCGGCCCAGCAGGTGTATGCCCGGCTCAGCGCAGTCGACGCGCCGAGCCCGGCCGAAGTGGAGGCATTCTATGATGC
>NZ_JABMCN010000376.1 GCF_013179515.1 Pseudomonas sp. CM27 | reverse complement strand
GAAAAGTGCGATGAATCAATTTGCGATTCTGTACGGAGATCGGTTCATCAGGCCAACCTGGTGAAATCAAGGCCTGCCGGGCGGCAGGCCATTACCGGCCCGCACACAAAAAACCTGACACTCCCGGTTAAGAGTATAGGCTTTTAGACAGACAATCGATAATACAGGCCTATCGAGGGCCTGCTCTGCAGCCCCAATCAGGCCGAGACGAGTAACCCGCTCAATGAACTACCTCTTCCCCCTCACCGCCATCCTTATCTGGGCCGGCAACACCGTGGTCACCAAGATGTCCGCCGGGGCCATCCACCCTGCCGAGATCGGCTTCTATCGCTGGCTGTTGGCCGGCCTGCTGTTCACCCCATTCCTGCTGCCCGCTGTGTGGCGCAACCGCGCGGCCATCCGCCCGCACCTGGCCAAGGTAGGCCTCCTCGGCGTACTGGGCATGGCGATGTACCAGAGCCTGGCCTACTTCGCCGCCAGCATCACCAGCGCCACCAACATGGGCATCATCCTCTCGCTGATGCCGCTGATGTCGCTGGCTCTGTCCATCGCCTGGCTGGGTCAACGCCTGAGCTACGGTGCATTGCTGGGCGCAGTGGTGTCGTTTGTCGGCGTGCTCGAAGTGGTCAGCGCCGGCCACCCGGCCAGCCTGCTTGATCAAGGCCTGAACAGCGGCGACCTGCTGATGCTGGTGGCCACCCTGGCCTACGCGTTATACAGCTTCCTGCTGAAGAAATGGCAGCTGCGCCTACCGCCGCTGCAGCTGCTGTACCTGCAAGTGCTGGTGGCGATCATCGTGCTGTTGCCGCTGTTTCTGCTGTCGGACAAAACCGGGCTGAACAGCCGCAACGTCAGTCTGGTGCTGTACGCCTGTGTGCTGGCGTCGATGATCGCGCCACTGCTGTGGATGCAGGCCGTGCACCGCCTGGGGCCAAGCCGCACCACACTGTTCTTCAACCTGCTGCCGCTGGTCACTGCACTGATCGCTGCAGTGGTACTCGACGAGCAACTGGCCAGCTACCACCTGGCCGGCGGCCTGATGACCCTGGCAGGGGTGGTGCTGGCCGAGCGCTGGACCACGCCGATTCGCCGCTAGAGCCCCGCAGCCTTGAGCCGAGCCGCATGTTCGGTAAACAGCCGCACTGGCTCGGCGCCTTTGCCCACTGCGCCCAGTGACTGGTTGACGATGTCCAGGTGGTCGAGCGGGTAATCGTCGCCGATCACCTGCCCCAGGTGCGAGCTGAAGCGCCCGACCATGCCGTCGCACTGGCCTTTTTCCTTGACGAAACTGCGGGCGAACAGGCGACAGAAGCGGTTGCTGCCGTCAAAACGGTTGCGGCCCTGGTCGGTCAGGCCAGGCTGCAAGGTGCCCGACCAGGAGTAATAGCGCACGCCATTCACCTCGTAGGCCCCCTCCCCGCCCCAGGCCTGCGGCAGCCCCTGTGGATAAGCCTGGTTGAACAGTGCTACCCCGGCGCTGGTCAGCGACTGGTGCGAGGCATGCACATCCACCGGCAGCGGGTCCCGGCGCCAACCGGTCTCCAGCCACACCAGCAGTACGGCAAGACCATGCAACACGGCCTTGAGGATCCGCCCTTGGGGTGAATCGCCCGGTGCCGTGCGTTCAAGGTGATCCGCCAGCTCGGAGCCATGGTTGGGCCCCGCCACCGAGGTGACCGAGGCCACCCGAGCAGGCCGCTTGGCCGCCGCATAACGCGCGTCCAGGGCACCCTGGCTGTGGCCGATGAGGTTGACCTTGTCGGCACCTGTGCGCTGGCAGATGTCTTCGATGATCATCAACAACTGCTCACCGCGCACTTCACTGCAATGCAGCGGTGAAACCTGCACCGCAAACACCTGCGCCCCACCTTTGCGCAGCGCTGGCACGATGCCGAACCAGTAGGGGTAAAGCACCGCCCGGACAAACCCGAGCATGCCCGGCACCAGCACCAGCGGGTATCGCGTGGCCAATTCCTGCTGCATTGCCCTGCCCCTTTCCGTGGACGACCGGCCAACACTACAGCGCCGATCATGACCATCGCAATCGAACTCCCGGCGCGCGTTGCGGTTCCAAACCACACAGACCCTTTGCAAGGAGCGGGACCATGTACAAGCAGACCCTGGCAATCCTTCTGGCAAGCGCCACCCTGGCCGCCTGCGGCAGCCGCCCGGAAAACCCGGTGGACTACGTCACCTACCGTGATGAACCGCTGGTCAAGCAGGTGGAGCATGGCATGACCATGCAGAAGGTGATCGCCATCGGCGGCAGCCCGTCGAACGTGATCGACCTGCCGCACGGGGGTACCTGCAACGACTACATCCTCAACCGCGACGGCAAGCAGCAGCCCTACTACGTGCGCTTTGACGCCACCGGTCATGTCGATGCCAAGGGCTTCAAGACCTGCAAACAACGCGAAGAAGACAGCGAAGCCGTCCCCGGCGCGTAAGTCTTTCAGAACATGCCCATGACCACCCTGATGCTTTCGGAGATGAACATGAATGCGACTGAACTGACCGATGTTAAAACCCTGCGTGAACGTGCCCGCCAGCATGTCGAGCAAGGCGCGGTGACCGAGGGTTACCACGCTGACCGCCAGGAGATCCTGCGCCTGCTCAACGAGTCGCTGGCCACCGAGCTGGTGTGCGTCTTGCGCTACAAGCGGCACTACTTCATGGCCAGCGGTATCAAGGCCAGCGTGGCTGCCAGCGAGTTCCTGGAGCACGCCAATCAGGAAGCCGAGCACGCTGACAAACTTGCCGAGCGGATCGTGCAATTGGGGGGCGAGCCGGATTTCAACCCGGACAACCTGACCAAGAATTCCCACGCCCAGTATGTGGCGGGCAATTCGTTGAAGGAGATGGTGCTGGAGGATCTGGTAGCGGAGCGGATTGCCATCGACAGCTACCGCGAGATCATTCAGTACATTGGGGATAAGGACCCGACTACGCGGCGTATCTTCGAGGACATCCTGGCGCAGGAGGAAGAGCACGCGGACGACATGTCCGACCTGCTGCAAGGGCTGTAATCGCAAGGGGCTGCTTTGCAGCCCATTCGCAGGCAAGCCAGCGCCCACAAGTACCGCGCAAAGCCCAGGCTTTCGCAATACCTGTGGGCGCTGGCTTGCCTGCGAATGGGCCGCAAAGCGGCCCTCTGCTATTTCCGCCCCTTCACCGCCGCCGGTGCTTTCCCGGCTTTCATCTGCTGCAACAACGGTGTGCACTGGTTGGGATCATCGCCGCTGCTAGGTGCAATCAGCGCCAGCAACCCTGCCGCCGGCCCGGCCACCACACCCAAGGCCACCATCCCCGCCCCACGCAACGCCAGCGGCACTGCCTGCACCCCGGCACTCGGCTTGGCGAACGGCCCGCGTACATACAGCGGCGAACGCAGGGAGAACAGCCTCAACCCTTTCGATTCCGGCGTGACTTTCAGGTCCAGCTGCTCACTGGCGAAATTGGCCGTGCCGTTGATGTAGATGATCGCGTTCTCGGTATCGAAGATAAACAGCCGCGTACTCGCAAGACCGTCCTTGATACCCACATCGGCGGCCGCGCAGTTGATTTTCACGTCCTCGTCGCCAAACAGCTTGCCGACCACATAGTTACCCACGTTCAACCCGGCGATCTCCATCAGGCTGCGGCTGATGGCGCCATCGTTGATCAGCATGCGCAGATCCCCGTTCGCGGTGCCCAGC
>NZ_JABMCN010000375.1 GCF_013179515.1 Pseudomonas sp. CM27 | reverse complement strand
TGACCTCGAAGGTGCTGTCGAACTGCAGGTGCTGCCCCTTGCGCAGCTCCGGCCGATCGGTATCGACCAGGCAGCTCCAGTAGTCGCCTTCGGGCACTGTGGGCAGCTGGAACGGCACGATGTCATGGTGGGCATTGACGATCAGCAGCACGGTGGCTTCGGCACCTGGTCGGGCGATGCCACTGACCTGCGCGCGACCATCGATAAGCATGCCCAGGCAACGCCCGTGCGGGTCTTCCCACTGCTCCACGCTCATCTCGCCGCCATCCGGGGCAAGCCAGGTCACGTCCTTGACCCCGATGGCCTCGTTGTAGTCACCCACCAGAAAGCGCGAGCGGCGCAGCACGGGGTAGGCCAGGCGCAAGCGGGTGAGGCGTTTGACGAAGCTCAGCAGCTCCTTGCCTTCCTCGTCGAGGTCCCAGTTGACCCAGCCGATTTCGCTGTCCTGGCAATAGGCGTTGTTGTTGCCGTGCTGGGTGCGGCTGAATTCATCACCGGCAACGATCATCGGTGTGCCCTGGGCGAACAGCAAGGTGGCAAAGTAGTTGCGCATCTGGCGCATGCGCAGGGCATTGATCCCCGGGTCTTCGGTGGGGCCTTCGACGCCACAGTTCCAGGACAGGTTGTTGTCGGTGCCGTCCTGGTTGTTCTCGTCGTTGTCCTCGTTGTGCTTGTCGTTGTACGACACCAGGTCGCGCAAGGTGAAGCCATCGTGGGCGGTGATGAAATTGACCGACGAGTAGGGCCGGCGACCGCGGTTGTTGAACATGTCTCCGGAAGCCGCCATGCGCGCGGCAAAGTCGGCCAGCTGGCCTTCGTCACCCTTCCAGAAGGCACGCACGGTGTCGCGAAAGCGATCGTTCCATTCTGCCCAGCCTGGGGCAAAGTTGCCCACCTGATAGCCGCCAGGGCCGCAGTCCCACGGTTCGGCGATCAGCTTGACCTGACGTAGCAGCGGGTCCTGGCGGCAGGCAACGAGGAAGCTGTGACGCTCGCTGTAGCCCTCGTGGTAGCGACCGAGGATAGTCGCCAGGTCGAAGCGGAAACCGTCCACATGCATTTCGCCCGCCCAGTAACGCAGCGAGTCTGTGACCAGTTGCAGCACGCACGGGTGGCTGAGATCGAGGGTGTTGCCAGTGCCGGAATCGTTGATGTAATAGCGCTTGTTGTCGGGCATCAGGCGATAGTACGAAGCGTTGTCGATGCCGCGCATGGACAGCGTCGGGCCCTGCTCGTTGCCCTCGGCGGTGTGGTTGTAGACCACGTCCATGATCACTTCCAGGCCGGCATCGTGCAGGTGGGCGACCATTTCCTTGAATTCGGCAATCTTGCCACTGGCCAGGTAGCTGGGGTGCGGCGCGAAGAAGGCGATGCTGTTGTAGCCCCAGTAGTTGTTCAGGCCTTTCTGCAGCAGGTGCTGGTCATTGACGAAGGCATGAATGGGCAGCAGTTCGATGCTGGAAACACCCAGGTCCTTGATGTGCTTGAGCAGCTCGTCATTGGCCAGGCCGGCGAAGGTGCCACGCAGGTTTTCCGGCACCGCCGGGTGGCGCATGCTGATGCCTTTGGTATGGGCCTCGTAGACGATGGTGCGCTCCCACGGGATCTGCACGCGCTGGTCACGGCCCCAGGTGAAGGCAGGGTCGATCACCTTGCACTTGGGCACGAAGGGCGCGCTGTCGCGCTCGTCGAACGACAGGTCGGCGTCGGGGTGGCCGATGGTATAGCCGAACAGCGCCTCGGACCATTTCAGCTGACCGACCAGCTGCTTGGCATAAGGGTCGATCAGCAGCTTGTTGGGGTTGAAACGGTGGCCGTTTTCCGGCTCGTACGGGCCATGGACGCGGTAGCCGTAGACCAGGCCTGGGTGCGCGTCCGGCAAGTAGCCGTGGTAGATCTCGTCGGTGTATTCGGGCAACTCGATGCGTTCGAGTTCCTGCTCGCCGGTGGAGTCGAACAGGCACAGCTCGACCTTGGTGGCGTTGGCCGAGAACAGGGCGAAGTTGACGCCCAGGCCATCCCATGTGGCACCCAGGGGATAGGGCAAGCCTTCGCGTAGACGCGACGGTGCAACGGAGCGGTTTTTCTTTGGGGTGCGCGGGCTCATGGCAGTCCTCATAGGGCCGGGAAAGGGGAAGCGATGGATACCTGCGGCCTCTTCGCGGGGTCACCCGGGAAGAGGCCGTAACGGCTCATCCCGCAGTGGGTTTTTTGGCCGCCCGCGGTTTTTTCGCTGCTGCCGGTTTTACCCCCGGCAGTGCAGCCACCTTGGGCTCGGCAGGTGGCTTGGGCGCAGCCGCGGGCTTGGCAGACGCCGCGGCCTTCGGCTTGGCCGCTACCTTGGCTTTGGCTGCCGATTTGCCCTTGCCTTCAGGCGCCAGTGCTTCGGCTTCGGCAAGCTTGCGGGCCATGTCCCAATGGCGGTCTTCCTGGCCCTCCGGTTTCCCCTCTGATTCCCAGATCTGGTAGGCGAACTCGCGTACACGTTTTTCATCGACACTCATCACGACGCTCCTGAATGCTAAACATGTTCAATCAACAGGTTGACTGGAAAGTCCGACAGCACGGCGCTTAACAGCAACTCTCTAACAGGGCTGACCACCGCCGCGCCGAAAAGTCCAGTCGAAGTGGCAGGGGACAGGGCAAACGGCAGACTTACCCGGGTATCCTCCCAGTTCTGTGCCGGGATCAGCGGGGTGGGTGAAGCACCCAGCAGGGTACTGGCCAGGCGTGGCGCGATGATGACTGCCCGCTCGCCTTCGCCCAGGCGGGCAAACGCCACCACCTTGTCGGCATGCCGGCCGTGCACGGTCAGCGGCAGGTAGGCACCACGGCGGAACAGCTCGGCATGCGACTGGCGGCAGTCCAGCACGCGGGCAATCAGGGCTTGCTTGATACGGCCGTCGTGCCAGTGCGCCAACAGCTCGCCGAGCGGCGTGGCGTCAGCCAGGGTGCTGCGCCTGGCAGCGTAGTCCACCGCGCGGCGGTTGTCCGGGTCTACCAGGCTGAAGTCCCAGTACTCGTTGCCCTGGTAGAGGTCTGGCACGCCGGGCACGGTCATGCGCATCAAAACCTGCACCAGGCTATTGAGTGCCCCCGGGCAGGCCAGCAACTGCGCTGCATCCGCCACGGACTTGCGCAGTTGCAGGTTCTGCGGGTCGAGCAGCAAGCTGTTCAGGTAGTTGGCACAGCACGCTTCATAGGCCTCGTTCGGGGCGCTCCAGCTGCTGCGCAGCTTGGCTTCGCGCAGGGCCTTCTGTTGCCACTGGCGGACCCGCTCGGCGTAGGCATGCAGCGCCTGGTCGTCGTGCGGATCAAGCTGCAAGGGCCAGCTGCCCAGCAGGGTCTGCAACAGCATCAACTCGTCGCCGGGGCTTGGCGCCAGGCCATCGTCCAGCTGCGCACGCAGTGGCTCGGCAAGCTCGCGCCAGTGCTCGACGCGGCTGGCCAACCAGGGGCCGCGTTCGCTCAGTACGGCCAGGCGTGCGCGGGTATCCTCGCCGCGCTTGTGGTCATGGGTGGCGGTGGCCAGCAGGTTGTCGGGGAAATCGCGCAGGCGCCGCTGGGCCTCGTTGTGAAAGGCCTCCAGTGGCGCACTGAAACGCTCGGCCTCAAAGCCCACGTCGTTGCGCGACAGCAGCCGGGCACTGCGGTAGAAGGCGGTGTCTTCCACGGCCTTGGCGGCGCTGGGTGCGGTCAGTTGCTG
>NZ_JABMCN010000374.1 GCF_013179515.1 Pseudomonas sp. CM27 | reverse complement strand
GGTAGACCTGCGCGTCGTGCTTGTACTGAACACCGTCGCCATCGACGTTGTCTTTCAACGTGTACTGACCGGCGCTGGCAAAGACTTCCGCGCCGCCCAGATCCGCTTTGTAGGTGGCGGCCACGCCTTCAGGGTTGATGTCGCTGTCCCAGATGATGTCGCCCATGCTCACCCACGGCTGGGGCATCTTGCCGCCGATCAGGTGCAAGTTCGGGACAGCGGTCGGGTGCCAGTCGAGGTAGGCAAGGTCGACCCACAGCGACTTCTTGTCGAAGTAGTTGTCGAAGCTCTGGTTGGTCGAACGACGGTCGGCGCTGCTGCCTGTGGCGATCCGCACGCCAGCATCGACCTGCGGGTTGATCTCGCTGTAGAACCCGACGCGAGCGCGTACGCGCTGACGGTCCTGGTTGCCACTGCTGCTGTTCGGGTCATCGACGTTGACGTCTTCGTAACGCAGGCGTACATCACCCTTGATCTGGGTCTTGGCGGCCCATGCCACTTTTTGTTCGAAGGAGCTCATACGTTCGGACTGAGCTTTCTGGTCGGCCTTTTCCTTGGTTTCTTTCGCCAGGTCGCCCTGCAGTTCGGTGTACTGCGCCTGGTTGATCGAGCCGTTGGCGCGGAGCATTTCGAGCAGCTTGGCGTCGACAGCTGCACTGGCCGGGGCACTCAGAGCCAGCATCATGCCGGTGAGGCTCACTCCGGTAAGTGTAGAAACAAGACGCATAAGGTTCTCCCTACTAAAAAAAATGGGGGAGGCTCAAGCGCCTGCCCCTGCGTTGGCATGTCTTCGGAAAGGGCCTGAATAGACAGGTTCTGGGGTTCCGGAAAACAGGCGCAAGTATTGCGGGGGCCAATGACAGATTAATGTCTAATTAGTGGCACTGTTGTTAAGTAATTGAGAATAAAAGGATCAGTGCCGCGTTCGCCATTTGAGTGACGGGCCTTCCTTGGGGATACTGGGTGCCTTGAGACAGCGAGCCAGAACCGTGACCAGCCTCTACAGCCTTGCCCATTTGCGTGATCTTCCGGCGGCCACCTGGGATGCCCTGGTGCCGGCCGGCCAACCCTTCCTGCGCCATGCTTTTCTTAGTGCCATGGAAGACAGCGGCAGCGTCGCCCGCAACACCGGCTGGGCCGCCGAGCACCTGGTGCTGGAGCGTGACGGGCAGGTGCGGGCGCTGTTGCCGGCGTATCGCAAGTGGCACTCGTTTGGCGAATATGTGTTCGATCATGGTTGGGCCGATGCCTGTGAACGGGCCGGCATCGCCTATTACCCCAAACTGCTTGGCGCCGTGCCGTTCAGCCCGGTGAACGGCCCGCGGCTGCTCAGCGCCGACCCTGGCGATGGCCAGCTGTTGCTGCAGGCGCTGCCGGAGTATCTGGGCAAGGGCGGGCTTTCCGGTGCGCACATCAATTTCACCGACCCGGTCCTGGACCAGCAACTGGCTGGCCTGCCGGGGTGGATGGAGCGCCTGGGTTGCCAGTTCCACTGGCATAACCGCGGCTATCGCGACTTCCAGGATTTTCTCGACACCTTGAGCTCGCGCAAGCGCAAGCAGATGCGCAAGGAGCGTGAGCAGGTGGCCGGGCAGGGCATCGAATTCCGCTGGTACCGCGGGGGGGAGCTGGACCAGGCACAGTGGGATTTTGTCTATCGCTGCTACGCCAACACTTACGCCGTGCGTCGCCGTGCGCCTTATCTGACCCGCGAGTTTTTCAGCCTTATAGCCGAGCGCATGCCCGAGGCGCTGCGCGTGGTGATGGCCAGACAAGGCGGGCGTGATGTGGCGATGGCCCTGAGCCTGGTGGGTGGCGACAGCCTGTTCGGCCGATACTGGGGGTGCCTGGACGAGTTCGACCGGCTGCATTTCGAGACGTGCTTCTATCAGGGTATGGACTTTGCCATTGCCGAGGGTTACCAGCGTTTCGATGCCGGAGCGCAGGGGGAGCACAAGCTGATACGCGGGTTCGAGCCGGTGCTGACGCGGTCGTGGCATTACCTGCTGCATGCGGGGTTGCGGCGTGCGGTGGAGGATTTTTTGCTGCAGGAGCGGGAAGGGGTCAGGGCTTATGCAGAAGAGGCGCGGGGGATGCTGCCTTATCGCCGGGACTAAGCGTCTTGTGCTGCTTGTAATGGCCCTATCGCCGGCAAGCCAGCTCCCACAGGATCCCCACAGGCCTTGAAATCTGTGGGGGATCTGTGGGAGCTGGCGTGTCGGCGATAGGGCCGGTACAGGAGTCAGTCGACTCCGACAAAGCCCCCGGTCTGGTGATGCCACAAGCGGGCATACAGCCCCTGCTGCTCAAGCAGCTCACTGTGGCTGCCACTCTCGACAATGCGCCCCTTGTCCAGCACCACCAGGCGGTCCATCCGCGCGATGGTCGACAGCCGGTGGGCGATGGCGATCACGGTCTTGCCCTGCATCAGTGTCTCCAGGCTTTCCTGGATCGCCGCCTCCACCTCCGAGTCCAGCGCCGACGTGGCTTCGTCCATGATCAGGATCGGCGCGTTCTTCAGCAGCACCCGGGCAATCGCGATGCGCTGGCGCTGGCCACCCGACAGTTTCACCCCACGCTCACCCACATGGGCATCGAACCCGGTGCGGCCCTGGGCATCCGACAACTGCGGGATGAACTCATCGGCGCGCGCGCGGCGTACGGCTTCGTGCAACGCTACCTCGCTGGCCTCGGGGCGACCATACAGCAGGTTGTCGCGGATCGAGCGGTGCAGCAACGAGGTGTCCTGGGTGATCATGCCAATCTGCGCACGCAGGCTGGCCTGGCTGACTTCGGCGATGTTCTGGCCGTCAATGAGGATGCGTCCGCCCTGCACGTCGTACAGCCGCAGCAGCAGGTTGACCAGGGTCGATTTGCCTGCCCCGGAGGGCCCGATCAAACCGATTTTCTCACCCGGGCGGATGTCCAGGTTCAGCCCCTCGATCACGTTGGCAGCCTTGCCGTAGTGGAAGTCCACGTCATCGAAGCGTACCGCCCCTCGGCTGACCTTGAGCGCTGGCGCGTTGGGCTTGTCGGTGACAGTAACCGGCTGGGCGATGGTCTGCAGGCCGTCCTGGACCATGCCGATGTTCTCGAAAATGCCGTTGACCACCCACATGATCCAGCCCGACATGTTGACGATGCGAATCACCAGGCCAGTGGTCAGGGCAATGGCGCCGACGGTGATCAGCGACTGGCTCCACAGCCACAGCGCAAGGCCGGTGGTGCCGACCACCAGCAAGCCGTTGAGGGTGGTGATGACCACGTCCATGCTGGTGATCACCCGCGAGGCCAGCTGGGTTTTCTCGGTTTGCTCGCTGATTGCCTCGCGGGCGTATTGCTGCTCGTAGTCGGTGTGGGCAAACAGCTTCAGGGTAGCGATGTTGGTATAGCCGTCGACGATGCGCCCCATCAGCTTGGAGCGGGCATCGGACGAGATCACCGAGCGCTCCTTTACCCGCGGCACGAAGTAGAAAAGCGCGGCGATGTAGCAGATGATCCACGCCAGCAACGGCAGCATCAGGCGCCAGTCGGCCTCGGCGAACAACACCAGCGAAGTAATGGCGTAGATCAGTACGTGCCACAGCGCGTCCACTGCTTGCACCGCCGAGTCGCGCAGTGAGTTGCCGGTTTGCATGATGCGCTGCGCGATACGCCCGGCAAAGTCGCTCTGGAAGAAGTTCAGGCTCTGCTTGAGCACGTAGCTGTGGTTTTG
>NZ_JABMCN010000373.1 GCF_013179515.1 Pseudomonas sp. CM27 | reverse complement strand
GGTGGCGGCGAAGGTCAGGCCGACGTTGAAGTTGGCCGCGTTGTAGTCGCTGTTCGAGATCGACTGCCAGTCGCCGCCATCGGGCTTGATCTTGCTTTTGCGGGCAAACTGGTCGGACACTGAGAACGACATGCTCATTTTCTCGTTCAAAGCAAAGGCGATACCACCGCCGATCTGCCAGGAATCACCCAGCTTGACGTCGCCAGGCACCTTGCTGTTGACCTGCGGGCTGATGTCGCTGAACGAGTCTTCCATGTTGTAGGTGTACGACAGGCTGCCGAACAGCACGGCCGGGTCGAAGGTCTTGACCAGCGAGATGCCCGGGGTGATCGACCATACCCCGTTGCCGGTCGGCAGGCTGTCCGGTACCGCCAGGTTACTGTTGCCATCGACCTCGCGTAGCTTGATGCCATACGGGTCCTTGCCGGTCGGTGCCTTGATCCGCAAGGTGGCGACGGCGTCTGGCCAAGTTTCCGACTCGTCGAGGAACTTGTAGGCAACCCCGACGTTGACGTCGCCGATTTCCGGGTCGCGGGTGACGGTTGCGTCAGAGGTACTCGCCCCGGCGCCACCGGCCCCTCCGGAGGAATACGTCGACTCGCGGTAGACCACGGGTACGTTGATGTCGAACTGCCAACGCTGCGCCAGGTTGTAGCGCGCCGTCATGTCCAGGGTCCAGTTGTCGGCCTTGATGCGGTCCAGGTTGATGCTGCCGAGGAAGATCGAGTCCAGTGCCAGAAAGCCGTTCAGGGTCAAGGCGCGGGTGTCGTAGTGGGTATAGGTGACGCCGGTTTCGAAGCTGAACTTGCCGCCGCCGAAGAAGCCGCTGGCCTCGTCATACAGGTTGGACACGCTTTGCGCCGGCTCGGAGTCGGCCGTCAGCGCCTGTCCATACGAGCTGCCGCTGGTGCCCGGCGCGCCGGAAGCCACGGTCTGCGCACCCTTGACGCCTTCTGCCGGTGACTTGACCAGGCGCTTGGGCGCCGCTGCGGCAGGGGCCTCCTCAACTTGGCGCACGCGCTGTTCCAGCACCATCAGCGCTTGCTGCTGGGCCTCGTAGCGGCGTTTTAGCTCGATCAGTTCCTGTTTGAGGGCCTCGACCTGAGGGTCGGCAGCTGCGTACAGCATGGTGGCCGGGGCCAGGGTAGTCAGACACACGAAAGCGCGAAGCGTTAAAGATCGGTGCATGGAGTTGCCGTCCCTTCCAACTGCTTTTGATGAGACTGAGCGTAGATCAGTATCCGAATGTGCGAAGACCTTTGAGCTGGTCGAGGCTTCCGTTCAGCGA
Organism: Pseudomonas sp. CM27; assembly: GCF_013179515.1. GTDB lineage: Bacteria > Pseudomonadota > Gammaproteobacteria > Pseudomonadales > Pseudomonadaceae > Aquipseudomonas. Next base: position 2,443 of record NZ_JABMCN010000373.1, on the reverse strand, counting down.
AGCGGCGGTTGGTACGCTCTCGCGCATGACCACATTGAGGGAGGTGAGGTTGTTGACGCGGTTGCCGTTGCCCAGCAGCGTGGAGTTCTGCATCAGGCCACCCTGGGCCAGCCGCTGCACGCTGCTGCCCTGGTTGTTGCTGGCATTGATGTTGAATTGCACGCCGACGCCGCTGGCGGAGACGCTGAGCGCGCCTGCGCCGTTTTCACCCGTCAACGTCTGCCCGGCGGCCAGCGCCTGGCCCTGCGGTTGCGCTACGGGCGCCTGGTTGGCCTTGGTGACATTGATGTCGACGTTGTTGTAGGCGGTGTTGTTGTCGCCCGCAGCGCGTACCACCTGGGTGACGCCTTCGGTGGTGTTGAGCCCGCCGCCTCCGGTCACGCTACCGGTACCGGGCGTCGCGGCCGGGGCCGAGGAGGAGCCCGTGGCTTTCTCGTCGATCATCGACACATAGAACTGTGGCCTGATGGTCGACTGCTGCACCTGCATCGTGCTGGTCGCGCCAATCACGTCCCCTTTGGCGTTCTGCCAGGTGCTGCTCATGACAATGCCGAAACTCACGATCCGCCCCGGCATTACATAGCGGCCACGCAAGCTCGCCAGCTCCTGATCTTTCAGTTCGATGGGTTTGAACGTTTCAGCATGGATTGGCAGGCTGGCTGCGAGGCAAGCCACTGCGAGCCAGAGTGGGTTCTTCATGGGATGCTCCCGGAGCGTCATGCCCTTATCGTTAGAAGAGTCGTTAGAAGAGTCGTTAGAAGAAGTCGCTTTTGATGAAACCGAAGTCCAGCAGCTCTGCGTCCTGCACTGGGGTGAAGTTGTTCACTCGGCCCCTGGCGGTCAGTGGCAGCGGCGGGTCGAGCAGGATGTTGTTCTTGTCATACCCCTGTCCGATCACGGCGAAGATGATGCCGTTCCAGCCCTTGAGAAAGTCCTCGACCTTGTAGCGCCGGTGGCCCAGTACCGGGTCGCCGACATACACCCAGCCCTTGTCGACCTTCTGCATGACCACGAAGTGCTTGTAGCCACGCACATCCATCAGCACCACGACCGGGATGCGCACGTTGTTCAGCGTTTCGGGCGCTACCCGGTAGCCGCGGGCACGCATGCCCAGGCTTTCCACATAGCGTTTCATGTCGAGCATCGAGAAGCCCTGGGTACGCACCAGGTCCTGGTCGGCGTGGGCCAGCATGCCCTCGATGATGTGTTGTTCGTCCACGTCCAGCCAGTAGGCCTGGCGCAGGATGGTTGCCAGCGCGGCGGCGCCGCAGCTGAAGTCGGTCTTCTGTTGCACCAGGTCGGCGAACTTGCGCTCGCGCACGCTTTGCAGGGGTTTGAACACTACGGCGCCGCCCGGTAATACGGACAGCGGCATTTGTGCAGCTTCGCTCACGCTGGCCAGGCACAGCAAAAACGCCAAGGCGATAATGCGCATGATCGGATGCCTTTCGGTTCAGTTGAAGAAAGGCCCCCCGAAGGGGGCCTCGAGCGCAGCGTTTAGAACGAGGTGTTGGAGATGGCCAGCGAGTTGCTTTGCTGGTTGCCCACACCGGCTGCCACGTTCACGCCCAGGTTGCCGCTGCCGCCATTCACCGAACCGCTAAGGGTTGCAGTGTTGGTAACAGGGTTGGCCCAGCCGGTCGGGGTCAGCACTTGGAAGGACACGGTATTGCTCAAGTCGTAAGCGCTGCTTTCGCTGTAGCTCTTGGCAACGTCGTTCGAGGATTGCGAGGATTTCTCGCCAGACTTTTCATACGCCGATTCCGATGCATTGGCGTAGGACGACTCGTGCGCCTTCTCATACGACGAATCGCGAGACTTGTCGTAGGCAGATTCGCGAGTCTTGTCGTATGACGAGTCGCGAGAACGGTCGTAGGAAGAGTCACGCGACTTGTCGAACGACGAGTCGAAAGCCTTCTCGAACGATGCGTCGAACGAGCTGTCACGCGACCGGTCCACGTCCACATTGAGCGACGCGTTGAGTGAGCCATCGAAGCTGTCGGTGCGAGTACGTTCGCGACGACCGTCATCGGTGCTTACGGTGCGAGTAGCATCGGCTGCGGCTGCCAGGGTGGCATTCAGGCTGGAGCTGCTTGAGGAACTGGCAGTGGCGTTAGCCGAGCCACTGGCATTCCAGCTATTGGAGCCGCTTGCATTGGAGCTATTGGACCCGCTGGCATTGGAGCTGTTGGAGCCGCTGGCGCTGGAGCTATTGGAACCGCTGGCGTTCATGCTGCTCGAGCCACTGGAATTCCAGCCACTGGAGCCGCTTGAGCTTGCGCTCTGCGCACCGGCGACGCTGAAGCTCGAGGAAGAGCTGCGGTCATCGGATGAGTTGAACGTGCCTTCACGTGAGCTCGAGCCGCTTTTCGAGGTGGTGAAGGTCAGCGTGTCCACACGGTAGGTGCGGTCGGCACTGTTGTTCACGATCAGGCCTGGGCCG
>NZ_JABMCN010000372.1 GCF_013179515.1 Pseudomonas sp. CM27 | reverse complement strand
GCTGATCTTCAGCCTGTACCGGCCCTATCGCCGGCAAGCCAGCTCCCACAGGCACGCCACAAGGTTCAGGTCCTGTGGCGATCCTGTGGGAGCTGGCTTGCCGGCGATAGGGCCAGTACAGACATAAAGTGTTTCGGGCTGTTCAAATAATCGCCAATCACCTTGCTTGTGTGCCACGGCTTCTCTACAATTGCGCCCCTTGCCGAGCTGGCAGGTGCGCATGCGCCTCCCCTCTGTGCAAGACATACAGTGTCATTCACTCCTTGTCTGACCAGATTCGCTGGCAGACTACTAACCCGTAAGGAGCATTCATGCGTCATTACGAAATCATCTTCCTGGTTCACCCGGACCAGAGCGAGCAAGTCGGCGGCATGGTTGAGCGTTACACCAAGCTGATCGAAGAAGATGGTGGCAAGATCCACCGCCTGGAAGACTGGGGCCGTCGTCAACTGGCCTACGCAATCAACAATGTTCACAAGGCTCACTACGTGATGCTGAACGTTGAGTGCACCGGCAAGGCCCTGGCCGAGCTGGAAGACAACTTCCGCTACAACGATGCCGTTATCCGTAACCTGGTCATCCGTCGTGACGAAGCCGTTACCGGTCAGTCCGAGATGCTGAAGGCTGAAGAAAACCGCAGCGAGCGCCGTGAGCGTCGCGAGCGTCCTGAGCATGCTGACTCCGCCGAAGGCGACGACAGCAATGACAGCGACTCCAGCGATAACGCTGACGAGTAATCCACGGACCTTTAGAGGAGCCTATTAAATGGCACGTTTCTTCCGTCGTCGTAAATTCTGCCGCTTCACTGCTGAAGACGTGAAAGAGATCGACTTCAAAGATCTCAACACCCTGAAAGCTTACGTATCCGAAACCGGCAAGATCGTTCCAAGCCGCATCACCGGTACCAAAGCTCGTTATCAGCGTCAGCTGGCTACCGCTATCAAGCGCGCCCGCTTCCTGGCCCTGCTGCCCTACACCGACAGCCACGGCCGCTGAGACCGGGTCGTCGACAAGCAGTAAGGGATTAGCATGCGAGCGTTAGCAAGCTTCATCATGCGCGGTCGTGTGCAGGCCACCCTGGTGGTGGTCATCAGCGCGGTACTGCCGCTGCTGTTCTGGTTGAGTGCCGCTGCCGGCAGCCTTGTGCTGCTGCGGCGCGGGTTCAAGGATGCTACAACGGTCATCGCCGGCGGCCTGCTGGCCGGGTTGGCCGTGTGGTTCATGGGCGATCCCATCACCTTCATGGTGATTGCGGGTGCCCTGGCCATGGCCGCCATTTTGCGTGCCGAGCAACCCTGGAGCCGCGTGTTGGTGGTCAGCGCCGTGTTCGCCGTGGCTTTCAGCCTCGTGCTCGATCTGGCGCTGGCACCGACCTTCGATATGCTGGCCAAGGCTTTTGCCGAGGCCATGCCGCAAATCGAAGGGCAACCGGTGCTCTCCGGTGAGCTGATCCGCCCTGTGCTGGTCGCTTCCACAGCAGTGACGGTGCAATTGTTCAGTGTGCTGGCCTTGGTGCTGGCGCGCTACTGGCAGGCAGCGTTGTACAACCCTGGAGGCTTCGGTCGCGAGTTTCGCGCCCTGAAGCTGCCAAAACAGACCATGGCGGTGTTGGTGGCAGTGATGGTGGTGGCTCCGTTTATCGGGTCGCAGTTCATCATTCTGGCATCGGCCTCGAGCCTGGTACTGGTACTGGCCGGCATAGCCTTGATGCACGGGCTGGTGGCACAGGGCCGACTGGCTGGTTTCTGGCTGGTGGGCATGTACGTGACGCTGCCGCTGATCATGCAGCTGATTTATCCGTTGCTGATGGTCTTGGCCATTGTCGACAGCCTGATTGATTTTCGCGGTCGCAAGTCCCCCAAGGGGAATGACTCCGCGAACGGTGAAGGTTAAAAGTTAAGAGGTTTTACCAAATGGAACTGATCCTGCTGGAAAAAGTCGCTAACCTGGGCAACCTGGGCGACAAAGTAAAAGTTAAGGCTGGTTACGGCCGTAACTTCCTGCTGCCATTCGGCAAGGCCACCGTTGCCAACGCCGCCAACCTGGCTGCGTTCGAAGAACGTCGTGCCGAGCTGGAAAAAGCAGCTGCCGACAAGAAAACTTCGGCTGAAAGCCGTGCTGCCCAACTGGCCGAGCTGGAAGTGACCATCACTGCCACCGCTGGCGACGAAGGCAAGCTGTTCGGTTCGATCGGCACTCACGACATCGCTGACGCCCTGACCGCCTCCGGCGTTGAAGTGGCCAAAGCTGAAGTTCGTCTGCCGAACGGCACCATCCGTCAGGTTGGCGAATACGACGTAGCCGTGCACCTGCACAGCGACGTTGAAGCCACCGTACGTGTGGTCGTCGTAGCTGCCTAAGCTGCGCTGACTGGCTGGCTCCTGGTGAGCCAGGCGGTTAACATCGGGCACGGTCCTGTTTTATACAGGCCGTGCCCTTTGTCTTTTTCGTCCTCCAGAATTCTTTCGTGGCCATGAACGAGATCACCACCTCCGAACAGCTTGACCTGCAAACCGCCGCCCTGAAGGTGCCGCCGCATTCCATCGAGGCCGAACAGGCCGTGCTCGGTGGCCTGATGCTGGACAACAACGCCTGGGAGCGGGTGCTGGACCAGGTGTCCGATGGCGATTTCTATCGGCATGACCACCGCCTGATCTACCGGGCCATCCACAAGCTGGTGGACCTTAACCACCCGTTCGACGTGGTCACGCTGCATGAGCAGTTGGACAAGGAAGGCGTGTCCTCGCAGATCGGCGGCCTGGCGTACCTGGCCGAGCTGGCCAAGAACACCCCGTCGGTAGCCAACATCAAGGCGTACGCCGCGATCATTCGCGAGCGTGCCACGCTGCGCCAGCTGATCAGCATCAGCACCGACATCGCCGATAACGCGTTCAACCCCCAAGGTCGAAACGCCGAGGAAATCCTCGACGACGCCGAGCGGCAGATTTTCCAGATCGCCGAAGCGCGGCCGAAAACTGGCGGGCCGGTAGGCGTCAACGAACTGTTGACCAAGGCCATCGACCGGATCGACACGCTGTTCAACTCCGACAGCGAGATCACCGGCGTTTCCACCGGTTATACCGACCTGGACGAGAAGACCAGCGGTTTGCAGGCAGCTGACCTGATCATCATTGCGGGTCGTCCTTCGATGGGCAAGACCACCTTCGCCATGAACCTGGTGGAGAACGCGGTGCTGCGCAGCGACAAGGCGGTGCTGGTCTTCTCGCTTGAAATGCCAGGTGAGTCGCTGATCATGCGTATGCTCTCGTCCCTGGGCCGCATCGATCAGACCAAGGTGCGTTCCGGCCAGCTGGATGATGACGACTGGCCGCGCCTGACTTCGGCCGTCAACCTGCTCAATGACCGCAAGCTGTTCATCGACGATACGGCCGGCATCAGCCCCTCTGAGATGCGTTCACGTACTCGCCGCCTGGCGCGGGAGCATGGCGAAATCGGCCTGATCATGGTCGACTACCTGCAGCTCATGCAGATTCCAGGTTCCGGCGGTGATAACCGTACCAACGAAATTTCCGAAATCTCCCGCTCCTTGAAAGCGTTGGCCAAGGAGTTCAACTGCCCGGTGGTTGCACTGTCGCAGCTGAACCGCTCCCTTGAACAGCGGCCGAACAAGCGCCCAATCAACTCCGACTTGCGTGAGTCGGGTGCAATCGAGCAGGACGCCGACGTCATCATGTTCGTGTACCGGGACGAGGTGTATCACCCCGAAACCGAGCATAAGGGCATCGCTGAAATCA
>NZ_JABMCN010000371.1 GCF_013179515.1 Pseudomonas sp. CM27 | reverse complement strand
GCTTGCCCAGTGCAGCCTTGTGCCTGCGCCCGCAGGTGTCGAAAAAGCTGCGCGGGCGCAGCCTGCATGTGCTTGAGCGGGCCTTGCGCGACCTGCCAGTGCCAGTGCTCGGCCGTATCGACGATGACGCCTTGTGGCTGGACCTGCGCCAACTGGATGACGAAGCCCAGTGGTTGGCGCAGTTGCCAGCCCTGCAGCTGGGGCCGGTGCAGTGATTGTCGGCACTGCCGGCCACATCGACCATGGCAAGACCGCGCTGCTGCAGGCGCTGACCGGCCAGGCCGGTGACCAGCGCCAGGAAGAGCGTGCCCGTGGCATGACCATCGACCTTGGCTACCGCTATGCAGCGCTGGCCGAAGGTGCAGCGCTGACCGGCTTTATCGATGTGCCCGGCCACGAGCGTTTTATCCACAACATGCTGGCCGGTGCCCATGGCATCGACCTGGTGTTGCTGGTGGTCGCTGCCGACGATGGGGTGATGCCACAGACCCGCGAGCACCTGGCGATCATCGAACTGCTGGGCATTCCCCAGGCGTTGGTGGCGATCAGCAAAAGCGACCGGGTCGAGCCGGCCCGCCTGGCTGAAGTGCAGGCACAGGTCGGCGAACTGCTGGCGCCCGGGCCGTATGCCGGGGCACGGCAGTTCCCGTTGTCGAGCCTCAGTGGGGAAGGGGTCGAAGCGCTGCGCCAGGCCTTGCTGGAGGCCGAGGCGCGGGTGGGGCAAAGGAGTGTGCAGGGTGGCTTTCGCCTGGCTGTCGACCGTGCATTCGCGGTGACCGGTGCGGGTGTGGTAGTCACCGGAACGGCGCTGGCCGGGCGGGTCAGTGTCGGCGAGACATTGTTGCTGGGCAAGGCCGGCAAGCCGGTACGGGTGCGCGGCCTGCATGCCCAGAACCAGGCTGCGCTGGTGGCTGAAGCGGGCCAGCGGGTGGCGCTGAACATTGCGGCTGATCGCCTGGCCGTCGAGCAGGTACACCGCGGGGACTGGTTGCTGCCCGAGTGGCTGCATGCGCCCAGCGTTCGAGTGGATATCGAACTGCGCCTGTTACCGGGCGAGACGCGTACCTTCGAACATTTCAGCGCCGTGCACGTGCACCTCGGTACCCAGGATGTGACGGCCCGTGTGGCGTTGCTGGAAGGCGAAACCCTGGCAGCCGGCCAGCGCATGTTCGCCCAGCTGCTGCTCAACGCGCCGCTGCAGGCGGTGCACGGCGACCGCCTGGTACTGCGCGACCAGCGTGCCCAGCGCACCCTGGGCGGCGGCAAGGTGCTGGACCCGTTTGCGCCTGGCCGCCAGCGCCGCAGCGAACAGCGCCTGCGCCAGTTGCAGGTGCTGCGTGACGCCGAGGACCTGGAGGCAGCCCTGCCCGCCCTGCTTGGCAGCGCCCCCGGTGGTCTCGACCCACAGCGCCTCGAGCGGCAATTCAATCGCCTGCGCGAAACCTGGCAGTTGCCCAAGGACGTGCTGGTGGTGGCCACACGGCAAGGCCAACTGCTTTTTGCCTACGACCAGTGGCAGGCGCTCAGGCAGCAGGTGCTGGAGCAGCTGGCGCGCTTTCACCAGCAAGAGCCCGACCAGCTTGGCCCGGACCGTGACCGCCTGCGCCGCTTCGCCGCCTTGCCCCTGGAGCGACCCGCATTCGTCAGCCTGCTGGATGAGCTGCTCGATAGCGGTGCCCTGGCCAGCAGCGGACCATGGTTGCATTTGCCTGATCACAAGGTGCAGTTGAGCGAAGCCGACAGTGCGTTGTGGGCGCGCTTGCAGCCGAAGTTGCTGGCGGGCCGGTACGATCCGCCGTGGGTGAGGACGCTGGCAACCGAAGAAAACCGTGCTGAAGCCGACGTGCGCCTGTTGCTGCGCAAGCTGGCCCGGCTGGGCATGGTGCACCAGGTGGTGCGCGACCTGTTCTACCCTGATTCGACGCTACAGCGCATGGCAGAGCTGCTGCTGGGGCAGGCCAGCGAGACGCCGATAGTGCAGGTTGCCGCGTTTCGCGATATGTTGGGCATCGGTCGCAAGCGCAGTGTGCAGGTGCTGGAGTATTTCGACCGCATTGGCCTGACCCGCAGGGTGGCCGACCAGCGTTACATCCGCGCCGACAGCGCCCTGGCCCAGCAGCAGGCCAGGCACTGAATACAAGGAAGGCAATCGCGCCCGGTGGCGCGGCCGGGCTTCAAACCCGGTTGGGGACGGCAGCCGTTCCCGGGCAGGTTCGACTCCCGCTGCCTTCCGCCATTTTCTCGGGCCTGTCAGGCCCGCTCCCCACATAGATCCAGGGCAAACCACCGCTCTGCCGTGTCGACATCCAGCCCGGCCCCCAGCAGCGCAACCATCTTGCCCAGTGCCGCCTCGCGGGTCATGCCGCCGCCACTGACCAGCCCGGCCCCGCGCAGGCGGTTACCCGCCGCATAGGTATCGAACACCACCGACCCTTCAGGGCACTGGCTGATAGCCGCCAGCATTACCCCGCGCTGGCGCGCCGCGCGCAGCGCATCCAGCAATGCCTGGTCATCCGAAGGCCCGGTACCGCTGCCATAGCACTCCAGCAGCAGCCCTTGCACACCGCTGTCGAGCAGCGCTTTCAGGTGTTCGGCACGCAGGCCCGGGAACACCGGCATCACCGCCAGGTTGACCGGCTGGCGCTGTTGGCGATAGCCCAGCACCGCCGGCAATTCGGCGGCACGCTGGCCTTCACGATGGCGCGGCAGTGCAGCAAAGGCATCGAACGCTTCGCTGCGCAGTTTCGATGTCCGGCAGCCATGCAGCAGCTGACCGTGGAAATACAGCTGCACGCCATCCTCCAGCCCCTGTTCCAACTGGCGCAGCGCGCCACACAGGTTGTCCCAGGCGTCACTGCCGCCGGCACCTGCCGGCAGCATCGAACCGGTCAGCAGCACCGCTGCTGGCAGGCCCAGCAACAGGAACGACAATGCCGCGGCGCTGTAGGCCAGGCTGTCGGTGCCGTGCAACACCAGCACGCCATCATGGCCAGCCACATCCACCGCCTCGACGATGGCATCGCGCATCGCCAGCCAGTTGTGCTGCTGCATGTTGGCGCTGTCCAGCAGCGGGTTCAGCTCTTGCAGGGTCCATTGCAGATGGGGCGCATCGGCCATCTGGGCGAAGTGTTCGCGCATGCGCGCTTCAAAACCACCGGCTGGCGCCAGGCCTTCCGGGGTTTCGAGCATGCCGATGGTGCCACCGGTATAGAGAACGAGAAGATTCTTGACTGCACGCATGGAAAGCATCCGTAGCGGTGAGCGGAGAAAGAAAAGCCGCCCGCGAACGGGGCGGCTGGGTAGCGCAGGGTATCAGCGCTGTGGCTGGGCTTGAGCGGCCATTTTGTCAGCGGCTGTTTCGGCCTGGGCATTGGCAGGCCAGGCATTGCGGTCCAGGTCCAGGTCGACGAATTTGCTCGAGTCGAACACCGGTTGCTGGATACCGGCCTTGCGCTGGTCGTCGTAGTCGTTCATCACCCGCAGGCCGACCTTGAACAGCATGGCCAGGGCCACCAGGTTGACGAAGGCCAGGCAGGTCATGGTGATGTCGGCGAAGGCGAACACGGTCGACAGGTCCTGCATCGAACCCCATACCACCAGTGCCAGTACCAGGCCACGGAAGATCATCAGCACCACGCGGTTGCGGCTGAGGAACTGCAGGCTGTTCTCGCCCAGGTAGTAGTTGTAGAGGATGCAGGTGAAGACGAACAGCGACAGCGCCACGCTGACGAACACACGGCCCCAGTCACCGACCACAGCGGCCAGCGAGTTCTGGGTCAGGACAATGCCGTCGCCTTCGAAGCCTGGGGTGTAGAAG
>NZ_JABMCN010000370.1:1548-3859 GCF_013179515.1 Pseudomonas sp. CM27 | reverse complement strand
CACCAGAATCAAAATCCGCCTGGAGAACGGAGCCTTGGCGACGAAGAAATCGGAGAGCGGAAGCGAAAGCTTTCCTATGCATGACTGGCCGGCACCTGGAAATCCAACTGTATGCCGTGTTTGCGTGATTCGACTCAAACCCTTATATTCATCTGGAGCGAACTTTTGTGGCTGGCTAGGCCGATGATTGCTGATTCCAACCACGAAAGCTGCGGTTCCGGTAGAGCCGTGCCATGCCGCTGAAGCCCGTGCTCGGCTGCGACAATCATCAATATTGAGTTAAAGCGTCTTCAGCGAGGATGGCTGTAGATGGGCCAATCGAGGGGGCGCTCACTGTGAAGCGTGCTAGGCCCTCATCACGAATCGGAGACAGGCTGTTTGAAAGTCCGAATTTACTCTGACCTCCATGAAGAGTTCGCCTCGCAGCCTAGCCTGGTAACTGCTGAGCCCAGCATCAACGATCTCGTGATCCTGGCGGGGGATATCCATACGAAGGGAAGGGGAATCGCGTGGGCCCAAGCGACCTTCAATACACCAGTGGTGTACATACTGGGAAACCACGAATTTTATAAAGGCCACTTTGACCGTACCCTCCAGTCCATGAAATCACTGGCATCAGGTACAAACGTGCATGTGCTTGAGAACGACTCAATCGTTATTGGAAACGTAAGGGTTTTGGGAGCCACTGCGTGGACTGACTTCTCGACCGGGAGCAGCGTATATCAGGCGTCCCAGGAAGCCCGGCGATCCATGAACGACTTTAAGCGTATTAGAGCCGGCGAGGGCTATAGAGCGCTGAGCGTGGATGATGTCATCACCCGGAATCACAAAACCTACGCATGGCTTGCGTCTGAACTGGACAAGGATTTTCAAGGCAAGACTCTGGTCGTCACTCATCATTGCCCTCTTGTCGACCTCAGTGGGCCGGAAAAGGATTCGGTCTTGATGCCGGCATATTCTAATGACTGGTTAGACCTTGTGAGGAAGTCGGATTTCTGGGTGTTTGGCCATACTCATAGCCGAGTAGACGTGATGGTTGATAATTGCCGTGTCGTAAGTAATCCACGTGGCTACCCTAACGAAGACTGCGGCTTTGACCCAGATTTCAGCATTGAAATTAATTGATTGAATTGGAATGTGATGCGTAATTATCAAGAGAAACTGGCAGAGGCTGCTCAGAAAGAATTCAGCCGCTCGGTGACCGGGTTTCTATTTGATGCTCGGCTTAAGGACGAAGGTGTGAGAGGCGCGGTTTTCAGAGATGCCTTGAATCGCTATGAAGATGGTGACACCTTCACAAGTAGTAAGGTTCTGGATACGTGCCAGGAGCATGGCTATACGCTATTCATGACCCAGAATGGGTCAGTCTACGTAGCTGTTAGCCACCTGATGTTCATAGAGGACACCTTTGATGGCGTGCCTCAGACGCTAATCCTTCGTGCTAGCTGAACTGTTCTAGATACCGGTATTTTTACTCGCGGCGGCCTGAACTCAGGTCGCCGTGGTGCTTACGGCTGCTCAGGGTACTAAGGGCAAATTACTCACCTGGCTGACATGATTAAGGAATGTGCATGTCTAATCTTAGGAAAATGATTGCAACCATCAAGAACTATGATGTTGTGGGTAGAGGCGACTTAGATGGTGCTTACACTCGGGTCAGACTTGAGGACGAGCAAGGAAAAACCTTCTATATCAAGCAACTGGCTGTTCCTGAATATCTTCGGCGACACGGTGCACTGGTTACGGACTCGCCTAGAACTTGGTATGTCAAGCAATTAACAAAGAAGTTGACTGTCGTTGTTGCTTGCGAAAGTAGCAAAGGTAAAGTTGAGTATGACTTGGATGATCTGAGTCGTATGGCGCGAGCAGCTGTTATCAAAGGTATTCTGGCCACGGTCGCAGCCGTCCCAGCAGGGATCATTATCGCCACTGCCACCTTTGGGATTGGACTTGTTTTCATTCCTATGGCTTTGTATTACGCGTATGTGAATATCTTCAAGCTTGGGGCAAAGCTTAGCCGTAAAAGGCTGCTGAGCGATTTCGAGCAGCACGGCATCACCGTACGGTAAGCTTCGGCACTGACATTAGCGTGGGCCTTAGGCGAAGATTCTGGTGGGGGGGCCAACATGGTGGCCGCGGTCGTTTTTGACATTTTCGGAACGTTGCTAAAAATCGAGAATCGTCAGCAGCCTTATCTGCGGCTGCTACGCGAGGGTAAGCGCCAAGGTCGAGCAGTGTCTCCGAGGGATGTGCAGACCTTGATGACCTTCGCTGGCAACCTTGCTGATCTCGCCGAGCATCTTGAAATAGA
>NZ_JABMCN010000370.1:0-1448 GCF_013179515.1 Pseudomonas sp. CM27 | reverse complement strand
CAGTGTCTCCGAGGGATGTGCAGACCTTGATGACCTTCGCTGGCAACCTTGCTGATCTCGCCGAGCATCTTGAAATAGAACTGTTGCCTTCTCAACGAGCGAAGCTTCAGGCTGCGCTTGACCTTGAGCTGAGGTCGATGCAGACATATGACGATGCCTGGCCGGCAATTGAGTTGCTGGCAGCACGAGGTATCAAGATCGCCGTGTGTTCCAATTTGGCCTGGGACTATTGTGAGAAAGCGCGGCTACTGCTTCCGGGGCTGGATGCCTATGCGCTGAGCTCAGAGTGCGGTTTGATGAAGCCCGACCCCATGATCTACAGGCACGTTTGCTCTGCATTGGGTGTTCAGCCCGGCAATCCTGCTGACACAGACCCAGGGCGAGTGCTGATGGTAGGAGACTCTCGTAAATGTGATGAGCAAGGGCCTCGAGCATGCGGGATCTTGGGTTACCACCTGGATCGCGGAGGGGCGGGGCCGTTGAAGAGTCTGCTCGATTTCTCCGCTGCTGTTGTCGAAAGCCTGGATGTTGAACAAGAGTGAATGCCCGATCCAGGCAGGTGCCCGTAATGTCACTGACCGGGGGCTGGTCGCTCGTAGTGCAGCTCACCAAATAGGCCAATCATCAGGTCGCCATCGAGGATCTCGAATGGAAGCTCGACATACTCGTCTCGATGGCGAGGGAGTGCTTTGCCGTCGTGGCTTGCGTTCTTGGTGTGCCCCTGTACCTTCTCGCCGTTTTCTTTGATGTAAGGCAGTACGACAATCCGGCCATGGTTCTTGGAGATGATCGTTCCCTCATGCCAGAGGGTTTGTCCATTTTCGCTACCTGATTCGCCACCAGTGGTTTTGATCACCCATCCGGGGGTGCCGTTCTCTTCGTACCAAAATACAAATCCACCCATGACCACGACGCGTTGACCGCGGGCCCGTGCCTCCATGAGGATTTTTTGAACGCTGGCAAGCTGCAGTAGCTGGTTAGCAAGTGGCAGCAGCATAGATCGGATAGCGGCTTTGGTTTTTCCCCAATGGTCGGTACCCGACAGCCCAAATCCCCTGGCAATTTTTTCCCGTGCGCAGGAAACGAAGCACTTTTTGGTGGGCTTGAGCCGTGTCGACCAGTCATGTTCTCCAGACCGAACTAACGCCATTCCCCACCTTGGGATGTGTGCAATCCGCAGGTAGGGCGATTCCTGGAGCTGCTCGTGGAGATCTTCCCGCAAGTTTTCGAGCTCGGGTGACAGCACAAGGTCTTCGGCGCGAGGTCGGTCAAGATGAGCATTGCGGCGCAGAGCTTCACTCAGCATCAGACGCTCTTCGTCAGCCAAGCGCCGCTGCGCGGTCAGCTCCTTTTCAGCCTTCAACGTGATCGAGATGCGGAGGTCGTTATCCAAATCCAGCTCATCGACCCTTGCTGAAACTTCGGCGTTGAACTCAGCTACGTGTTTA
>NZ_JABMCN010000037.1 GCF_013179515.1 Pseudomonas sp. CM27 | reverse complement strand
CGACCGCCTTGAGTTCGCCAGTGGCCTCGGCGACAAAGCTGGTTATGCCCATGCCGCGCAGGCGTGCGGCAATCAGGTCGACGGCATGCCCGGCCGCGATACTGTTGAGATCGAGCTGTACCGGGGCGTCCTTGCACAGGGCCTGGCCTTTGATGTGCAGATGCTGGTAGCCCACGCGCTGGCGGGCCTGGGCCAAGGCGTGCGGGTCGGGCACCTGCTCGTGGCGGGCCTGCGGGCCGAAGCCCCACAGGTCGAGCAGCGGCTCGACGGTGAGGTCGAAAGCGCCTTCACTCTGTTCTGCCAGGTACTGGCCCAGAGTGACCAGCGCGAGCATGTCGGCCGGCAGCACCAGGCACTGGTCGGCGGGCAGCTGGTTGAAGCGGCTGACGGTGGAGTCGCCGCGATAGGTCGAATAGTGCTGATCGATGTCATGAAGGATGGTTTCTACAGCCGCCTGCACTTGAGCCGGCGCCGGGCCGCCGGGTTCGCGGACATACTGGATGCTGTAGCTGCTGCCCATGGTCGGGCCGCCCAGGCGCTCCAGGGTGGGGCCTTGGTTGCAGGCGGTGAGCAGGAGCAGGATCAACAGAAGGGCTGTGCGCAAATTCTGGTTTCTCGGTTGCCAGTACTGGCCCTTTCGCGGGTGAACCCGCTCCCACAGGATTATAATTCCCTCAGGCGCGGTGCGATCCCTGTAGGAGCGGGTTCACCCGCGAAGAGGCCAGCCCAGGCAACACAAAATCTGGATAAAAAAAACGGGAACCCGAAGGTTCCCGTTTTTTCATTGCCTTACAAGCGTATCAGCGTGGAAACGCTGGCGGGTTCACACCGGCCATGTCTTCCATCACGCGAACCACCTGGCAGCTGTAACCGAATTCGTTGTCGTACCACACGTACAGGACAACGCGGTTATCGTTGGCGATGGTCGCCTCGGCGTCCACCACACCGGCGTGGCGCGAACCGACGAAGTCGGTCGAAACCACTTCCTGCGAGGCCACGTAGTCGATCTGCTTGTGCAGTTCCGAGTGCATGGCGGTCTGGCGCAGGTACTCGTTGATTTCCTCGCGGTTGGTGGCCTTTTCCAGGTTCAGGTTCAGGATGGCCATCGACACGTTCGGCGTCGGCACGCGAATGGCGTTGCCGGTCAGCTTGCCTTTCAGCACTGGGAGTGCCTTGGCAGCAGCGGTGGCGGCGCCGGTTTCGGTGATTACCATGTTCAGCGGCGCGGCACGACCACGGCGGCTGCCCTTGTGGAAGTTGTCGATCAGGTTCTGGTCGTTGGTGAACGAGTGAACGGTTTCGACGTGGCCGTTGACGATGCCGTACTTGTCGTTGACAGCCTTGAGCACCGGCACAATGGCGTTGGTGGTGCAGGAGGCGGCCGAGATGATCTTGTCATCGGCAGCGATATCGCCGTGGTTGATGCCGTGCACGATGTTCTTCAGCGCGCCCTTGCCAGGTGCGGTGAGGATCACGCGGGCAGCGCCCGGGCAGGCCAGGTGCTGGCCCAGGCCGTCGGCATCACGCCATACGCCGGTGTTGTCAACGATCAGCGCGTTGTCGATGCCGTACTGGGTGTAGTCGACTTCGCTCGGGTTCTTGGCGTAGATAACCTGGATCAGGTTACCGTTGGCGGTGATGGTGTTGTTGGCTTCGTCGATGGTGATGGTGCCATCGAACGGGCCGTGCACCGAGTCACGACGCAGCAGGCTGGCACGCTTGACCAGGTCGTTTTCGGCGCCTTTGCGCACGACGATGGCGCGCAGGCGCAGGCCGTCGCCACCACCGGTCTTCTCGATCAGGATGCGCGCCAGCAGGCGGCCGATACGGCCAAAGCCGTACAGCACGACGTCGGTGCCTTTGCGCGCCGAGGCGTTCTGCTGGCCAACCACTTCGGCCAGCTCTTCACGGACGAACTGCTCGGCAGTGCGGCCATTGCCTTCCTGCTTGAACTTGTTGGCCAGCTTGCCCAGGTCGACCGAAGCGGCGCCCAGTTTCAGCTCGCTCATGGCCTTGAGCAGGGGGAATGTCTCGTGGACGGACAGTTCGGTTTCATCGGTTTGACGGTGACGCGCAAAGCGATGCGCCTTGAGGATCGAGATAACCGAACGGTTGATCAGGCTGCGGCCATAAATCGAGCTCACCACATTGTTGTTGCGGTAGAGCTGACCGATAAGCGGGATCATCGCTTCAGCCAGGGCTTCACGATCGATCCACTCACCAAGACACTGGTCGGGCTTCTGAGTCACGGGAACCTTCCACATGTAGGGACAGAAAAAAGGGGCTACATTATGACGCCCCAACGCGGAACCGGCAATGAGCGCCTGTCGCGGTCACGCAAGCCAGCGTTCATGCCCTTTCGAGCCTGACAGCCGGCACCGTCACCGGTACAATCGGTGTCTTTGCCGCAACGCTTGGAGTGCAATCTCCCGTGTCAGTTCTGCGCCTACCGAAACTGTCGGCCACGGCCGGCAAACAAACCTGGGGCAACCTGCCCGGTGCCGCCCTCAGCCTGGCCATTGCCGAGGCCGCCAGCAGTGCTGGCCGCTTCACCTTGCTGCTGACCGCCGACAGCCAGGCCGCCGACCGCCTGGAACAGGAGCTGCGCTTCTTCGCGCCAGACCTGCCGGTGCTGCCGTTTCCCGATTGGGAAACCCTGCCCTACGACCTGTTCTCGCCGCACCAGGACATCATTTCCCAGCGCATCGCCAGCCTGTACCGCCTGCCGGAACTGACCCACGGCATCCTGGTAGTGCCGGTCACCACCGCCCTGCACCGCCTGGCGCCCACCCGGTTCCTGCTGGGCAGCAGCCTGGTGCTGGACGTGGGCCAGACCATCGACGTGGAGCAGATGCGCACGCGCCTGGAGGCCAGTGGCTATCGTTGCGTCGATACTGTCTATGAGCATGGTGAATTCGCCGTGCGCGGCGCGCTGATCGACCTGTTCCCGATGGGCAGCAAGCTGCCCTACCGCATCGACCTGTTCGATGACGAAATCGAGACGCTGCGCACCTTCGACCCCGAGACCCAGCGCTCGATCGACAAGGTCGACTCGATCCGCCTGCTGCCGGCACGCGAGTTCCCGATGCAGAAAGAGGAAGTGACCCGCTTCAAGGCGCGCTTTCGCGAACGCTTCGACGTCGACTTCCGCCGCAGCGCGATCTTCCAGGACCTGGCCAGCGGCATCATCCCCGCCGGCATCGAGTACTACCTGCCGCTGTTCTTCGAAGAAACCTCGACCCTGTTCGACTACCTGCCGGCCGACACCCAGGTGTTCTCGCTGCCCGGCGTCGAGCAGGCCGCCGAACACTTCTGGAACGACGTGCGCGGGCGTTATGAAGACCGCCGCGGCGACCTGAGCCGGCCACTGCTGCCGCCAGCCGAGCTGTTCCTGCCCGTGGAAGACTGCTTCGCCCGGCTCAAGCAATGGCCACGGGTGGTGGTCAGCAGCGAAGACCTCGACCCTGGCACGGGCCGCGAACGCTTCCCCGCGCGCGCCCTGCCCAACCTGGCGATCGAGGCCAAGGCCAATCAGCCGCTGGCCGAACTGGCCAATTTCCTCGACCAGTTCCCCGGCCGCGTGCTGTTCACTGCCGAGTCGGCGGGCCGCCGTGAAGTGCTGCTGGAACTGCTGGAGCGGCTGAAGTTGCGGCCGCACACGGTCGAAGGCTGGACCGACTTCATCACCGGCAGCGAGCGCCTGGCGATCACCATCGCCCCGCTGGACGACGGCCTGGTGCTGGATGACCCGGCCATCGCCCTGGTGGCCGAGAGCCCCCTGTTCGGCCAGCGGGTGATGCAGCGTCGGCGCCGCGACAAGCGCGGCGAAACCGCCAACGATGCGGTCATCAAGAACCTGACCGAACTGCGGGAAGGCGCACCGGTAGTGCATATCGACCATGGCGTGGGCCGCTACCTGGGCCTGGCAACGCTGGAAATCGACGGCCAGGCTGCCGAGTTCCTGACGCTGGAATACGCCGAGAACGCCAAGCTGTACGTGCCGGTGGCCAACCTGCACCTGATCGCCCGCTACACCGGCAGCGACGACGCCCTGGCACCGTTGCACCGGCTGGGCTCGGAAGCCTGGCAGAAGGCCAAGCGCAAAGCCGCCGAACAGGTGCGCGACGTGGCCGCCGAGCTGCTCGACATCTATGCCCGCCGCGCCGCGCGCAAGGGCTATGCGTTTGCCGACCCGTCCGCCGACTACGCCACCTTCAGCGCCGGCTTCCCGTTCGAGGAAACCCCGGACCAGCAGGCTGCCATCGAAGCCGTGCGCGCCGACATGCTGGCGCCCAAGCCGATGGACCGCCTGGTGTGCGGCGACGTGGGCTTCGGCAAGACCGAAGTGGCCATGCGTGCTGCGTTCATCGCCGTGCACAGCGGCCGCCAGGTCGCCGTACTGGTGCCCACCACCTTGCTCGCCCAGCAGCACTACAACAGCTTCCGCGACCGCTTCGCCGACTGGCCGGTGACCGTGGAAGTGATGAGCCGCTTCAAGTCGGCCAAGGAAGTCGCCGCCGCTGCCGCCGACCTGGCCGAAGGCAAGATCGACATCCTCATCGGCACCCACAAGCTGCTGCAGGACGATGTGCGCTTCAAGGACCTGGGCCTGGCCATCATCGACGAAGAGCACCGTTTTGGCGTGCGCCAGAAAGAGCAGCTCAAGGCCCTGCGCAGCGAGGTCGACATCCTCACCCTGACCGCCACGCCGATCCCGCGCACATTGAACATGGCCGTGGCCGGCATGCGCGACCTGTCGATCATCGCCACGCCGCCGGCGCGCCGGCTGTCGGTGCGCACCTTCGTCATGGAGCAGAACAAGAGCACGGTCAAAGAGGCGCTGCTGCGTGAACTGCTGCGCGGCGGCCAGGTGTACTACCTGCACAACGATGTGAAAACCATCGAGAAATGCGCCGCCGACCTCGCCGAGCTGGTGCCCGAGGCGCGTATCGGCATCGGCCACGGGCAGATGCGCGAGCGCGAGCTGGAACAGGTGATGAGCGACTTCTATCACAAGCGCTTCAACGTGCTGGTGGCCTCGACCATCATCGAAACCGGCATCGACGTGCCCAGCGCCAACACCATCGTCATCGAGCGCGCCGACAAGTTCGGCCTGGCCCAGCTGCACCAGCTGCGCGGCCGGGTTGGCCGCAGTCACCACCAGGCCTACGCCTACCTGCTCACGCCCACCCGACAGAAAGTCACCGGCGATGCAGAAAAGCGCCTGGAGGCGATCGCCAATACCCAGGACCTGGGCGCCGGCTTTGTGCTGGCCACCAACGACCTGGAAATCCGTGGCGCCGGCGAGTTGCTGGGCGAAGGCCAGAGCGGGCAGATCCAGGCCGTGGGCTTCACCCTGTACATGGAAATGCTCGAGCGCGCGGTCAAGGCGATCCGCAAGGGCACTCAGCCGAACCTGGAGCAGCCGCTGGGCGGCGGCCCGGAAGTCAACCTGCGGCTGCCGGCACTGATCCCCGAGAACTACCTGCCCGACGTGCACGCGCGGCTGATCCTGTACAAGCGCATTGCCTCGGCAGCCGACGAAGAAGGCCTGAAAGACCTGCAGGTGGAAATGATCGACCGCTTCGGCCTGCTGCCCGAGCCGACCAAGAACCTGATGCGCCTGACCTCGCTGAAGCTGCACGCGGAAAAGCTCGGCATCAAGAAAGTCGACGCCGGCCCCAATGGCGGCAAGCTCGAGTTCGAGGCCGAAACGCCGGTCGACCCGCTGACCCTGATCAAGCTGATCCAGAGCCAGCCCAAACGCTACAAGTTCGAAGGCGCTACCCAGTTCCGCTTCCTGGTCCCGATGGAACGCCCCGACGAGCGCTTCAATACCCTGGAGGCGCTGTTCGAGCGCCTGACCCCACAGCCTGCCTAAGGAAGATTCATGCGTGCCATCCGTTGCCTGACCCTGCTGCTGGTGCTGTTTGCGCCAGCCGCCTTCGCCGAAGGCTTGTATCAGGTAGAAATGCTCCTGGTGCGGCAGAACAGTGTGCCCGCCATCACCAGCCAGTTCGCCCCGGAAGACTGGAGCGCCGGTGCTCCGCGCCTGGAAAAGGACGCCGAACGCCGCCTGGCGCTGGAAGATGAAGCCACCCGCCTGGAAGCCACCGCCGACTACACCGTGCTGATGCACAAGGCCTGGCAACAGCAGGTGGGCAGCGAACCCAGCCGTATCGCCCTGGGTGAAGGCGCCGAGCAGTTCGGCCACTTCCCCATCGAAGGCAACCTGAGCATCGCCGAGGGCCGCTTCATCGCCGTCGAGGCCAACTTCTGGGTCAACCAGCTGGACGGCAACGGCAACGTGCTGCAAAGCGAGCAGTTCAAGCAGAGCAACAGTAACGTCAAAGGCGGCCAGCTGACCTTCCTCGACGGTGGCCACCTGGCGGTGCTGCTGAAGGTCACGGCGCCGGGCACACCGAAAATGCCGGTGATGGACCCGGAGATGATGGAGCAGTAAAGCCATGAAACACGACGCCGCCGAGCTGGCGAACGCCTATCCGAACTGGACCCAATCGTTCAGCGCGGCGGCCCTGCAGCGAGGAGAACGCTATGCCGAGGAAGGCAGGGTCGAACTGGAGGGCATTTATGGGCCGACAGTGGTCGCCAATTGCCAGGGCAGCGGTGACAACCACTACCGGCAAACCATCGAACTGCGCGTGGCGGGTGGCCGCTGCCATGTGCACGGCGAGTGCGATTGCCCGGTAAGAAAGAATTGCAAGCATTGTGCGGCTGCACTGTTCTCCATCACCCCTCCCTCCCACGGCAGTGCAACCACGCCAGTCAGCCAGGCCAGCTTGCCTGCCGAACTGCAACACTGGCTGAACGGCCTGGAGCAGGCCCCGCCCAAAGCCGCCTCGACCGAGGACAAACGCGGGCGCATGGTTTGCTATGAGCTGCAGCTGGCCGATGATGCCGGCTGCGCCTTGCAGGTGCGCAAGGGCACGCGGACCGAAGAAGGCATCCGCTTCAGCCGCGTGCAGTCGCTCTACGACTTTCTCTATGAGCCCCCGCGCTTCGTGACGGAAGAAGACACCCGCATTCTGCGCCTGCTCTCGGCCCTGAATCAGGGCGGCGGCCAGGATCGCGGCTACAAGCTGAAGGGCCATGAAGGTGGCGAGTTGTTCCAGCGCGCCCTTGAAACCGGGCGCATGTTCTTCGACCCCACACGTGAGCTGCTGCATGAAGGCCCCGTGCGCCGTGGCGAGTTTCGCTGGGTGCGCCAGAACAACGGAAACTACCGAGGCCTCTGGTACAACGGCGAGGACATGCTGCGCTGCGTCATCCCCCTGTTGCCGCTCTACTATTTCGATGTCATGACAAAAGAGGTAGGCAAGGTCGAGCACAGCCTTGATCCGCACGTTGCCGTGCAGCTGACCATTGCGCCCGATGTACCCGAGCACTTGGTAGTACCGCTCAGCCACAAGCTCAATGCCCTTAGCCACAACGTGCCAACCCCGACGCAAGTGCAGGAACAGTTGCTGGACGATATCCCGCCAACGCCCCTGCTGGCCCTCGGCAGCCTCGAATACACCGCCTACATGCCGAAAACCGGTCGCATGCAGCGGCAAATGCAACATCGGGCCGCATTGGCGTTCAACTACGACGGCCTGCACGCCAGCGGCAGCGACGACAAGCCGCTGACCCGCCTGGCGGGCAGTACCAGCCAGCGCATCCGCCGCCAGCCCCAGGCCGAGCAGGCGCTGCGCAAGCTGCTGCGCGATTTCGGTTTCAAGGCCGCCACCCGGCAGAGCAAGGCTCTGCCCGACAGCGCCGGCGAAATGTACCAGCTAGCCGACGACGAAGCGTGGCTGCACTTTGCCCGCGAAGGCCTGCCACGCCTGCGCGACGCGGGCTGGGCCATCGACATCCACCGCGACTTCGCTTTCAACCTGCAGGAGGTGGACGACTGGTACGCCACCATCGACGAAGCGCCCGGCCATGAATGGTTCGACCTGGAACTCGGCATCGTGGTCGATGGCCAGCGCCACAGCCTGCTGCCGATCGTGCTGCAACTGCTGCGCAGCAGCCCGGAACTGTTGCGCCCCAGCGAACTGGCCCGACGCAGCGACGACGAACACCTGCTGCTCGACCTCAACCGCGGCCGCGTCGACACCCCGGCCCTGCGTGTTGCCCTGCCCTACGGCCGGGTCAAGGCCGTGATGGCCACGCTGGGTGAGCTCTACCTGCACGAACACACCCCAGGCCCGTCGCTGCGCATGGAGCGTGCCGACGCCGCGCGCCTGAACGAAATCGACGGCCTGGCCCTGCGCTGGGAAGGGGGCGAGCACGTGCGCGACCTGGGCCGCCGCCTGCGCGATGCCCGCGACCTTCAGATGGCGCCACCCACCGGGCTTCACGCCAGTTTGCGCCCCTACCAGCAGCAGGGCCTGAACTGGCTTCAGGCGCTGCGGGAGATGGACACCGGCGGCATCCTCGGTGACGACATGGGCCTGGGCAAGACCTTGCAGGCCTTGGCCCACCTGCTGCTGGAAAAGGAGTCCGGGCGCCTGAGCGCACCGGCCCTGGCAGTCATGC
This sequence comes from Pseudomonas sp. CM27, assembly GCF_013179515.1. Lineage (GTDB taxonomy): Bacteria > Pseudomonadota > Gammaproteobacteria > Pseudomonadales > Pseudomonadaceae > Aquipseudomonas. The sequence goes on along the minus strand of NZ_JABMCN010000037.1, from coordinate 21,482 downwards.
CCACCAGCCTGATACCGAACTGGCTCGACGAAGCCCAACGCTTCGCACCCGGCTTGCGGGTGCTGGCGTTGCACGGGCCGGGGCGCAGCAAGCACTTCGCCAACCTGCACGAATACGACCTGGTGCTGACCACCTACGCCCTGGTGCCGCGCGACCTCGAGCAGCTTCGCGCACAGCCGTGGCATGTGCTGGTGCTCGACGAAGCGCAGAACATCAAGAGCAGTACCAGCAAGGCCGCCCTCGCCGTCTGCGAACTGCAGGCTAGCCAGCGCCTGTGCCTGACCGGCACGCCGATGGAAAACAACCTCGGCGAGCTGTGGTCGATCTTCCACTTCCTGATGCCCGGCTGGCTTGGCGACCTGAAGCGCTTCAACCAGGATTACCGCAACCCGATCGAACGCCATGGCGATGCCGAGCGCCTGGCCCACCTGGTCATGCGCATCCGCCCGTTCCTGCTGCGTCGCACCAAGGAACAGGTGGCCACCGAACTGCCCGCCAAGACCGAGATGGTGCACTGGGTCGAGCTCAGCGATGCCCAACGCGACACCTACGAAGCGGTGCGGGTGGCGATGGACAAGAAAGTCCGCGACGAGATCGCCCGCAATGGCGCTGCGCGCAGCCAGATCGTGATCCTCGATGCGCTGCTCAAGCTGCGCCAGGTGTGTTGCGACCTGCGCCTGGTCAAGGGCGTGGAAAGCAAAGGCAACCAGGCCGACAAGGGCAAGCTGGGCGCGTTGCTGGAAATGCTCGAGGAGCTGCTCAGCGAAGGCCGCCGGGTTCTGCTGTTCTCGCAGTTCACCTCCATGCTCGCGCTGATCCAGCAAGAGCTGGAGAAACGCGACATTCGCTACAGCCTGCTGACCGGCGATACCCGCGACCGGCGCACACCGGTGCAGCAGTTCCAGCAGGGCGACAGCGAAGTGTTTCTGATCAGCCTCAAGGCAGGCGGCGTGGGCTTGAACCTGACAGCTGCGGACACGGTGATCCACTACGACCCGTGGTGGAACCCGGCCAGCGAAAACCAGGCCACCGACCGCGCCTACCGCATCGGCCAGGACAAGCCGGTGTTCGTGTTCAAGCTGATCACCCGGGGGACGGTGGAAGAGAAGATCCAGGCGTTGCAGCAGGAGAAAGCTGCACTGGCGGCCAGCCTGCTGGATGGCGGGCAGGCCGGGCAGTGGCGGATGGGGGATGAGGAAATCGAGGCACTGTTTGCGCCGCTGCCTGGGAAGCGCGGGCGGTAGAGCCTGAGTCTTCAGTTGCCTGTACCAGCCTCTTCGCGGCTGAACCCGCGAAGAGGCTGGTACAAGCCTGCATCAACCTCGAATGCGCTGCCACACCTGTGGGAGCTGGCTTGCCGGCGATGAGGCCGGGAAGGTCAATCGACCAGCTGCGCTTCCTTCAACGCCCCCAACGCCTCCAGCCATCGCGGCTGCTGGCGATAATCGGTGCGCGCAAAGCCCTGCCCGCGCATCCGCGCAATCCGCGGCGACGGCTTGACCTTCATGCGCTGAGCCGCACTCAGCGCCAGCTCTGCTGCCGCCCGGTCATTGCAGACCAGGCCCATGTCACAACCCGCGCTCAACGCCGCTTCGATACGGCTGGCCGCATCGCCAACCACATGGGCACCCGCCATCGACAGGTCATCGCTGAAGATCACCCCGTCAAAGCCCAGCTCACCGCGCAGGATGTCCTGCAGCCAACGCCGCGAGAAACCTGCCGGCTGGTTATCGACCTGCGGATAAATGACGTGCGCCGGCATCACCGCTGCCAGCTGCCCACTCAGACGGGCGAATGGCACCAGGTCAGCCTGGCGCAGCTGCGCGAGGCTGCGTTCATCGGTCGGGATGGCGACATGCGAATCGGCCTCGGCCCAGCCGTGCCCTGGGAAGTGCTTGCCACACGCAGCCATGCCGGCGGCGTTCATGCCGCGAATGAATGCACCGGCCAGTTGCGTGGCGCGCTGCGGGTCACCCTCGAAAGCGCGGCTGCCGACCACCGCACTGCGCTGATGGTCAAGGTCCAGCACCGGGGCAAAGCTGAGGTCCAGGCCAACCGCCAGGACCTCGGTTGCCATCAACCAGCCGCATTGCTCGGCGAGGTACTCGGCGTTGGCGTTGTCGGCCAGTGCACGCATGGCCGGCAGCCGCACAAAGCCCTGGCGCAGGCGCTGCACGCGACCACCTTCCTGGTCCACGGCCAGGATCAGCTCAGGGCGGATGGCACGGATCGACGCACACAGTTCGCGTACCTGGCGCGGGCTGTCGATGTTGCGGGCAAAGATGATCAGGCCGGCCACTTCGGGCTGGCGCAGCAGGTGGCGGTCCTCGGCGGTCAGCCATTTACCGGCGACATCCACCATCAGGGAGCCTTGCAGGCTGACGGTCATGGGTAATCCTTCATTGAAGACTCAAGAGAAGCGGCGCTAGCTTAGCCGAAGCGCCCTGCCCCGCCCAGCCTTCAAGCCTTGACGGTGCTGGCGCTGCTTTTGCTGCGGGGGCGCAACTGCGCAGCTGCCATGGCCTGGTCGGTCACGCCGCTCTCGGCGCGCATGCCGGCAGCCAGGAACGGCACCATCAGGCGCATCACCTGTTCGATCGAGGTATTGATGCCGAAATCGGTCTCCGCAATCGCCCGCAATGCCTTGATACCGGACATGCTGAAAGCGGCGGCCCCGAGCATGAAGTGCACACGCCAGAACAGTTCCAGCGGCGGAATCCGTGGCGCGGCCTCGTTGACCAGCAGCATGTAGCGGCGAAACACCTTGCCGTACATGTCTTCGAGGTAGCGCCGCAGGTGGCCCTGGCTCTGGCTGAAGGCCAACCCCAGCAGGCGCATGAAGATGGACAGGTCATTGTTGCTGCGTGGCTGCACGACCAGCGCCTGATCGACCAGCATTTCCAGCAGGTCTTCAAGGGTCGGCTTTTGCTCGGGCTTGGCCTGGCGGCGTTCCAGCTCACGCTCGAGGCTGGCGCAGAACGGGCCGAGGAAGCGCGAGAATACCGCCTGGATCAGCGCCTTCTTGGAGCCGAAGTGATAGTTGACCGCCGCCAGGTTGACCCCGGCCTTGCTGGTGATCAGCCGCAGCGAGGTCTCGGCGAACCCCCTTTCCGCGAACAGCTGCTCGGCAGCATCGAGAATGCGTTCAACGGTTTCCGATTGGGCCATGACTACTCCGACTACTCCGCCAGACAAACAGGTGTTTGAAACATACGTTTCAGCCCTGCTTCTGTCAAGGTTCGGTGACCGGGCGGTCGCCATTTAAAATCGCCAGGCGCCAGGCCGCAAGTGCCATGCCCGCTGTTTATTACGCCTTTTGGCTTGCAGCGCATCCAGTACTGTATATAATCCCAGTCACTGTACAAAAAGACAGAGCGCTCACCATGTTGAAACTGACGCCACGCCAAGCCGAAATTCTCGCGTTCATCAAGCGCTGCCTGGAAGACAACGGCTTTCCGCCTACCCGCGCCGAGATCGCTCAGAAGCTGGGCTTCAAGTCGCCCAACGCCGCCGAGGAACACCTCAAGGCCCTGGCCCGCAAGGGTGCAATCGAGATGACCCCGGGCGCTTCCCGTGGCATCCGTATCCCGGGCTTCGAAGCCAAGGCCGAAGAAAGCGGCCTGCCAATCATTGGCCGGGTTGCGGCCGGTGCGCCGATCCTTGCCGAGCAGCACATCGAGCAATCCTGCAATATCAACCCCGCCTTCTTCCACCCCCAGGCCGACTATTTGCTGCGCGTCCACGGCATGAGCATGAAGGACGTCGGCATCTTCGACGGCGACCTGCTGGCGGTACACACCTGCCGCGAAGCCCGCAACGGCCAGATCGTCGTGGCCCGTATCGGCGACGAAGTTACCGTCAAGCGCTTCAAGCGTGAAGGCAGCAAAGTCTGGCTGCTTGCCGAAAACCCCGAATTCGCCCCCATCGAAGTTGACCTGAAAGAGCAGGAACTGGTGATCGAGGGCTTGAGCGTCGGCGTCATACGCCGCTGATCCAGGAGGCGTCATGCAGCAGTTCATTCACGCACCCGAACAGGCCCAGTTGCCACTGTTCGAAGCATTTCTCGCACAGCCCGTGCTACCCGGCCTGAAAGCCAGCGAGCTGGCACGCAAGAACATTCAGCCCGAGCTGTTCAGCGAATTGACACTGCGCGGCGCCCCCGGCCACTGCCACAGCCTGCTGGCACCCGTGCTGCGCGAGCTGAGCGAAGAAGACCAGGCCCGCTGGCTAACCCTGATCGCCCCGCCGTCGAGCCTGACCCAGGCCTGGCTGCGCGATGCCGGACTCAACCGTGAACGCATTCTGCTGCTGCAACCTCGCGGCAATCAGAGCCCGCTGCAACTGGCCTGCGAAGCCTTGCGCCTGGGCCGCAGCCACACCGTCGTCAGCTGGTTAGGAAGCGTCAACGCGACTGCACACCAGCAATTGCTGCGCGCTGCCAGCGCCGGAAACGCACAAAGCCTGAACATCCGCCTCGGCTGATGTTCAGGCTTTGCCTGTTATTTCGAAAAGCCTGATACCGAGCTGCATGATCAATGCAGCACACGTGGGCCTTCATCACGCTCAAGCTCGCCATCCATCAGGCGACCGGCCATCTGCACACCGACACTGAGCATGGCCTTGGCCACTTCCACGTGCTGACCCTGCAGGAATACCTTGGCGTCTTCAGAGAAATCCAGGGTTACCAGGGAGCCCTCATCCTCAGCGCGACGCAGTTCGATGCGGCCATCAGGCAACTCGACAATTTCCAGAAAAGACGTAGACATAAATGGCAGTTCTCCGCGAAAGGCGAATATTGTACCAGCCGCAGCGCCTGTCAGCACTCACTCAACGCGTCGCGGAATCGTCTCACCAAGCCTTTGAGGTTGTTGCGCCAGCTTTCCAGCTCGGCACGTGATAGGGCGGGGTGTTCGCGCTCATCGAGATTTACGGCCTGGATCAGTGGCTGGGTGACGTCGGTTTTCGGTGCCTTCCTGGCGACCGGTGGTCGGAACAAATCGGCATAAGCACCGAGCATTTGCGCCAGCCAGGTTTCGCGCTGACGGGCCAGTTCCAGCAGTTCGGCCACTTCAGGGATGGCGATGCCATTCAACGCGTCGTCAGCCAGCGCTTGCTCGACCGTTGCGGCCACCGGCAGGCGGTAGTAACCACCGATTTCATGGCACAGCCCCAGCAACGCGCCGTTCAGGTGGAACAGCGCCGACTCGCGCTCGGCCTGGACCAGGCCCTGGGCGTTCATGGCCTGGCTTTGCTCGGCCTTGGCCATGGACTCCAGGGCCAGGCCAGCGAAGAACAGTTTCTGGTTGGTGCGGGTGTAGAGTTCCTGGGCCATCTCTATGCCCTCCCATAGGGCTGCAAGGCGAATACACGCATCATAAATGATTGGGGCCGCTTTGCGCCCCACCCCCGGCAAGCCAGCCCCACAGAGTTTGCATCAGGCCCGAGACCTGCGCTGTACCTGTGGGAGCTGGCTTGCCGGCGATGGGGCGCGAAGCGGCCCCAATTACAACGCCGTCAGATCAGCGCTTGTCTTCAACCTTCCACGCTTTACCGTCGTAAAACGCCTTCCACCCGGTCGGTTTGCCATCGACCTCGGACTGCACATACTGCTCCTTGGTCTTGCGGCTGTAGCGGATCACCGTCGGGCGGCCGTCGGGGTCTTTCTGCGGCGCATCGCACAGGAAGTGATACTTCGGATCGATCTCATGCTTGTGCGGCACGATCTCCAGCACCAGCGGCGCGCGGGTCTCGCGGTTCTTGGGGAACTGGCTGGCAGCCAGGAACAACCCCGAAGCACCGTCACGCAACACGTAAGTGTCGTCGACCTTTTCGCACTTGAGTTCCGGCATGTCCACCTTGTCCATCTTCGGTGGCGCCGCCTCGCCACTCTTGAGCAGCTTGCGGGTGTTCTTGCACGCCGGGTTGGTGCAACCGAAGAACTTGCCAAAACGGCCGGTCTTCAACTGCATCTCGCTGCCGCACTTGTCGCACTCCAGGCTCGGCCCCTCGTAACCCTTGATGCGATAGCTGCCTTCCTCGATCTCATAGCCGACACAATCAGGGTTGTTACCGCAGATGTGCAGTTTATGTTTCTCGTCCAGCAGGTAGGCATCCATCGCTGTGGCACAGATCGGGCAGCGATGCTTGCCCAGCAGTACCCGGGATTCCGACTCGCCTTCGTCATCAGCGGCGATCTCGTCGCCCGGCACCAGGTTGACGGTGGCCTTGCAGCGCTCTTTCGGCGGCAGGCTGTAACCCGAGCAACCGAGGAATACACCGGTGGAAGCGGTGCGGATCATCATCGGCCGGCCACACTCCTTGCACGGAATGTTGGTCATGGTCGGCTGGTTGGCACGCATGCCGTTTTCGCTGGACTCAGCCGTCTGCAGCTTCTTGCTGAAGTCGCCGTAGAACTCGTCGAGCACGTTCTTCCAGTCACGCTCGCCCTGGGCCACGTCGTCAAGGTTCTCCTCCATGCCGGCGGTGAAGCCGTAGTCCATGAGGTTGGAGAAGCTTTCCGACAGGCGCTCGGTGACGATGTCACCCATTTTCTCGGAATAGAACCGGCGGTTGTGCAGGGTCACATAGCCACGGTCCTGAATGGTCGAGATGATCGCGGCGTAGGTCGAGGGACGGCCAATGCCGCGCTTTTCCATTTCCTTGACCAGGCTGGCTTCGGTGAAGCGCGCCGGCGGCTTGGTGAAGTGCTGGCTAGGGTCGATCTGCATAAGCTTCAGCACTTCGCCCTGAACCATTTCTGGCAGCACGTCATCTTCGCCAGGCTTGCTCTGCTGCGGCAGCACGCGGGTGTATCCGTCGAACTTGAGGATACGGCCCTTGGCACGCAGCTCGAAGTCGCCGGCGGCCACGGTGACGCTGGTGGACAGGTACTGCGCCGGCGGCATCTGGCAGGCCAGGAACTGGCGCCAGATCAGCTCGTACAGGCGCTCGGCGTCACGCTCCATGCCAGTCAGCTTGGTCGGGTGGGTATTCACGTCGGAAGGACGAATTGCTTCGTGCGCCTCCTGGGCGCCTTCCTTGCTGCCATAGACCAGTGGCGCTTCCGGCAGGTATTGCTTGCCGAACTCACGCTCGATGTAGCTGCGAGCCATGTCCAGTGCGTCGGCCGACAGGTTGGTGGAGTCGGTACGCATGTAGGTGATGTAACCGGCCTCATACAAGCGCTGGGCCATCATCATGGTCTTCTTCACCCCGTAGCCCAGGCGGTTACTGGCTGCCTGCTGCAAGGTGGAGGTAATGAACGGTGCCGACGGCTTGCTGCTGGTCGGGCGGTCTTCGCGCTTGACCACGCTGTAGCTGGAAGCCTTGAGCTTTGCCAGCGCGGCCATGGCCTGGGCTTCGTTCAGCGGTTTGAACGCCTCGCCCTTCTCGCGCGCCACCTCGAACCGCACCTTGGCGTCTTTCGCGGTGCCGAGGTCGGCGTGGATTTCCCAGTATTCTTCAGGGATGAACGCGCGGATTTCCCGCTCACGCTCGACCACCAGCTTCACCGCCACCGACTGCACACGGCCAGCGGACAGCCCACGGGCGATCTTCGACCACAGCAACGGCGAAACCATGTAGCCGACTACGCGGTCAAGGAAACGCCGCGCCTGCTGGGCGTTGACCCGGTCGATGTCCAGCTCGCCAGGCTGCGAGAACGCCTCCTGGATGGCCTTCTTGGTAATTTCGTTGAACACCACGCGCTTGTAGCGGGTGTCGTCGCCGCCGATGGCTTCGCGCAGGTGCCAGGCAATGGCTTCCCCTTCGCGGTCCAAGTCGGTTGCGAGATAGATGGTGTCGGCATCCTTGGCCAGGCGGCGCAGTTCTTCGATCACCTTTTCCTTGCCGGGCAGGATCTCGTACTTGGCCTTCCAGCCCTGATCGGGGTCCACGCCCATGCGTGCCACCAGCTGGCGACGAGCCTTTTCTTTCGGCGAAAGCGCCGGAGCCTCACCCGCAGCCTTGCCACGCTTGGCGGCCGGCTCTTTGCTCGCGCTGGCCGAACCGCTGGTGGGGAGGTCTCGGATATGGCCGATACTCGACTTCACCACGTACTGGTTGCCCAGGTACTTGTTGATGGTCTTGGCCTTGGCCGGGGATTCCACAATGACCAGCGATTTGCCCATGGATCGGAGTATTCCTGAATCTGAAGATGAAAAACGCGTCAGGTGCCAGACGCGGCACCGCTATATATAGTGGCAAAAGAGTGAGGTCAAGCGCGGAAGTTCACTCGTGCGACTTGCCCAGCAGCCCAGGCAGCCCTTCTTCGGCCTTGACCAAAGCAAAGCGTGGCACCTGCTCGCCGTCAACCTCGACGGACTCCTGGAACATCGAAAGGGGGCGCACCCAGAAGCTGTAATCACCATACAGGCATTGGTAGAACACCATCCACTCTTCGTTTTCGGAGTGCCGCGCAACACTGAAGACACGGTACTCAGGCCCTTTGTAATGCCGGTAAACGCCTGGTTGTATCTGCATGTTGCCCACCCTCTTGATTAAAACCTGAAAAAACAAAACCGGGGCACAAGGCCCCGGTTGCTGTCCCGCTACGCGATCAGACGCGTTCGAAGACAGTGGTGATACCTTGGCCGAGGCCGACGCACATGGTCGCCACCCCCAGGGAACCGCCATTCTGCTTCATGACGTTGAGCAGGGTGCCGGAAATTCGCGCACCGGAGCAACCGAACGGGTGGCCCAAAGCAATGGCGCCGCCGTGCAGGTTAACCTTCTCATCCATCTTGTCGAGCACTTTCAAGTCTTTCAGCACTGGCAGGGCCTGTGCAGCGAAGGCTTCGTTGAGCTCGATGAAGTCGATATCGGCCATGGTCAGGCCGGCACGCTTGAGGGCTTTCTGGGTCGATGGCACCGGGCCGTAGCCCATGATCGCCGGGTCGACACCGGCCACCGCCATCGAGCGGATCACCGCCAATGGCTGGATCCCGAGGTCCATGGCACGCTGGCCGGACATGACGATCATGCACGAAGCACCGTCGGTGATCTGCGACGAGGTACCGGCAGTGACGGTGCCGCCTTTCGGGTTGAACGCCGGCTTCAGCGACGCCAGGCCTTCGAGGGTGGTTTCCGGGCGAATGGTTTCGTCGAAATCGAACACCTTCAGGAAGCCGTTCTCGTCATAGCCCTGCATCGGGATGATCTCGTCCTTGAACTTGCCTTCGACCGTGGCCTTGTGGGCCAGCTGGTGCGAACGGACGCCGAACAGGTCCTGCTGCTCACGGGTGATGCCGTGCATCTTGCCGAGCATTTCCGCAGTCAGGCCCATCATCCCGGATGCCTTGGCAGCATGCAAGGACAGGTGCGGGTTGGGGTCGACGCCATGCATCATGCTGACGTGGCCCATGTGCTCCACGCCACCGATCACGAACACATCGCCATTACCGGTCATGATCGCCTGGGCAGCGGTGTGCAGCGCGCTCATCGACGAGCCGCACAGGCGGCTGACGGTCTGCGCCGCCGAGGTGTGCGGGATCTGGGTCATCAGCGAGGCCATGCGGGCGATGTTCCAGCCCTGCTCCAGGGTCTGGTTGACGCAGCCCCAGATCACGTCCTCGACCTCTTTCGGGTCGACTTTGTCGTTGCGCTCCAGCAGCTTGCTGATCAGGTGCGCCGACATGTCCTCGGCGCGGGTATTGCGGTGCATGCCACCCTTGGAGCGGCCCATGGGCGTGCGACCGAAGTCGACAATCACCACGTCTCTTGGATTCAGGCTCATATCAAATCTCTCGCTCTAGCTCGTTGACCGCTCAGTTGAAGAAGCGCTGGCCGTTCTTGGCCATTTCACGCAGCTTGGCGGTCGGGTGGTACAGCGGCCCCAGGTCGGCGTATTGATCGGCCAGGGCGACGAATTCGGCCACACCGATCGAGTCGATGTAACGCAGCGCACCACCGCGGAATGGAGGGAAGCCAATACCGTAGACCAGGCCCATGTCGGCTTCGGCGGCCGTCTCCACGATGCCGTCTTCCAGGCAGCGCACGGTTTCCAGGCAAAGCGGCACCATCATCCAGTTGATGATGTCTTCGTCGGTGACTTCGCGCTGCTCGAAGACGATCGGCTTGAGCACGTCCAGCACGGTAGCGTCGAAGACCTTCTTCGGCTTGCCGCGCTTGTCGGTCTCGTAGGCATAGAAGCCCTTGCCGTTCTTCTGGCCCAGGCGGTTGGCCTCGTACAGCGCGTCGACGGCCGAACGGCGCTCATCCTTCATGCGGTCCGGGAAGCCCTCGGCCATCACGTCGCGACCGTGGTGGCCGGTGTCGATGCCGACCACGTCCATCAGGTACGCCGGGCCCATCGGCCAGCCGAACTTTTCCATGACTTTGTCGATACGTACAAAGTCGACACCGGCACTGACCAACTTGGCAAAACCGCCGAAGTACGGGAACAGCACGCGGTTGACCAGGAAGCCCGGGCAGTCGTTGACCACGATCGGGTTCTTGCCCATTTTCTTGGCGTAGGCCACGGTGGTGGCGACCGCCACTTCACTGGACTTCTCGCCACGGATCACTTCCACCAGCGGCATCATGTGCACCGGGTTGAAGAAGTGCATGCCGACGAAGTTTTCCGGACGCTTGAGCGCCTTGGCCAGCAGGTTGATGGAGATGGTCGAGGTGTTGGAGGCAAGGATCGCATCGTCCTTCACCTGACCTTCCACTTCAGCCAGCACGGCCTGCTTGACCTTGGGGTTCTCGACCACGGCTTCGACGACGATGTCGACATTGGCGAAGTCGCCATAGGACAGGGTCGGGCGAATGGCATTGAGCGCCTCGGCCATCTTGGCCGGGGTCAGGCGGCCCTTGTCGACGCGGTTGCCGAGCAGCTTGGAAGCCTCGTTCAGGCCCAGCTGGATGGCTTCCTCGCGGATGTCCTTCATCAGGATCGGAGTGCCCTTGACCGCCGACTGGTAGGCGATGCCGCCCCCCATGATGCCAGCGCCCAGCACGGCGGCCTGTCTCACGTCATGGGCGATCTCGTCATGGGCCTTGGCTTTGCGTTTGAGCTCCTGATCGTTCAGGAACAGGCCGATCAGGCTTTCGGCAACCGAGGTCTTGGCCAGCTTGGCAAAGCCTGCGGCTTCGACTTCCAGGGCCTTGTCACGGCCAAAGTTGGCGGCCTTCTGGATGGTTTTGATGGCTTCGACCGGGGCCGGGTAGTTCGGGCCAGCCTGGCCGGCGACGAAGCCCTTGGCGGTCTCGAAGGCCATCATCTGCTCGATGGCATTGAGCTTGAGCTTTTCCAGCTTCGGCTGGCGCTTGGCCTTGTAGTCCAGCTCGCCACTGATGGCGCGCTTGATCAGGTCGAGGGCACCGGCCATCAGCAGCTCAGGGGCGACCACGGCATCGACGGCACCCACTTTCAGCGCGTCTTCGGCACGGTTTTCCTTGCCGGCGGCAATCCACTCGATGGCGTTGTCCGAACCGATCAGGCGCGGCAGGCGCACGGTACCGCCGAAGCCCGGATAGATCCCCAGCTTGACTTCCGGCAGGCCGATCTTGGCGCTGCTGGACATGACCCGGTAGTCGGCAGCCAGGCACATTTCCAGGCCACCGCCCAGAGCGATACCGTTGATGGCGGCGACGGTCGGCACTTCGAGGTCTTCGAAGGCGCTGAAGATACGGTTGGCTTCCAGGTTGCCGGCGACCAGCTCGGCCTCGGGCAGCTTGAAGTTGTCGACGAACTCGGTGATGTCGGCGCCGACGATGAACACGTCCTTGCCACTGCTGACGATCACGCCCTTGACCGAGGCGTCGGCCTGGATGGCATCGACGGCCTGGCGAAGCTCGTTCAGGGTCAGGCGGTTGAACTTGTTGACGGACTCACCCTTGAGGTCGAACTTGAGCTCGACGATGCCACTTTCAAGAGCCTTAACCGTGATGGCTTTACCTTCGTAAATCATCAACTGATCTCCACGATATGGAAGCTGAACAGTACACGCCGATCGCTGCAGCAGAAGCAGGCCTAGCTGCCCTGCCCCAGGCACACCCGTCAGCGCGCTAGTCGGGAGTATGGCTTGGCGAGATGACATACAAACGCTCAATTCATACGCCCGTTTGATTTGGGTGTGCACACATTCTCCGAAAAGACCGGCGTTGTCAAATGCTCGCGAGCACGGCGAAAACGCGACTTTCCGGTCATTTTGTATCGTCCTGGTACAAAACATGATGACAGTGATCGCCGAGCATTCATGTCAGCGATTGACCACGCGCAGCAGAACACGTTGCAGCCATCAGCTTGCGCGACAAGCGTTGGCGGCTACACTGCCACTTGCTTGAATGAATACCCGGCCTGCCTGGCCTTTTCTGCGCAGCAGAACGCAAAGCGGCGACTTGGCACCCCACCCCTTCAGGGGCTCAGCCAAGCCGCCGCTTTGTCGTTATGGAATGTCAGGACAAGGTTTCAAGGACGTAGGCAACATCCTGCAATACAGCCGTATCCCCACGCTCGGTCCAATACAGGGCGATCATCCGCGCATCGGCCTCGACCTTGTAGACGCTCGCGGGCAAGCGCCCCAAGGCCTCCATGAAGCGAGGGTCTTCGCAGGGTTCGCGCCACTGGTTCCACCACACACCCGGGCTGATCTGCCAGAAGCTGAAGCTGTCCTCATGCCCGCGGCGGCGTGCCCGGTGGTACTGCGGGCAAGGGCTTGGCGGCTCCTTTTCCAGCCAGTGCGGCCACTGCTGCGGCGCCAGCTGCATGGCCAGGCCCATGCGCCGTGCTTCCAGGCGCAGCTTCATCTGCTCGCTCTGCTTGCGCGAACTGCGCAACCAGGAAAGCGGGCTGAGAATCAGCGCAAGGATTGACACCACCAGCAATACCGTCATATCAGTAGTTCCCATAAAGCGTTGCAAATGAGCTGGTTAGCCATTTTTCACGGAAGACCCGCCCGAAAGCGACCATACTTCTTCTATCGCGATTGCCAGGAGTACCGCTCATGCAATACGAACATTTGTTGGTCGCCGTCGACCTGACCGAAGAATGCGACCCGGTGATCAAGCGCGCCATGGCGCTGGCCAAACCTTCGAATGCCAAGGTTTCGCTGGTACATATCGTCGAGCCGATGGCCATGGCATTCGGTGGCGACGTGCCCATGGACCTGTCGCAGCTGCAACAGCAACAGTTCGACCAGGCCAAGGAGCGCATGGACCGCCTGTTCAACAAATACCCGGACATACAGCGCGGCGATTCGCACCTGACCTACGGCCAACCGCGCCAGGAAATCCACCAGCTGGCCAAGGACCAGAAGTGCGACCTGATCGTGGTCGGCAGCCATGGCCGCCATGGCCTGGCATTGCTGCTGGGCTCCACCGCCAATGACGTGCTGCATGGTGCGCCGTGCGATGTCTTGGCGGTGCGGTTGCTGAAGAAGGAATGACTTGACCTGGCCCGGCCCTATCGCCGGCAAGCCAGCTCCCACAGGGATACCACACGGCTTGAAACCTGTGGTGTACCTGTGGGAGCTGGCTTGCCGGCGAAGGGCCAGCTCCGGCTGACGACTATCAGCCTTCCAGCTCGGCCCAGCGCTCTACCAGGGCATCCAGCTCGCCCTGCAGTTTCTCGATCTTCGCCAGCACCGCCGAGGTTTCTGCGATCGGCCGCTGGTAGAAGCCCGCCGCATTCACTTCTTCCTGGGCCTCTGCCATGCGCTTCTCGACCTGGTCGATCTGCCCCGGCAGCATCTCCAGCTCACGCTGCAGCTTGTAGCTGAGCTTTTTCTTCGAAGCGTCTTCCGCCACCGCTGCAGCAACTGGCGCGGGCTTGTCCTCGACTTTCTCGACCACTGCGCTGTTGAGCTCGGACTTGCCACCCTTGCTCTCGGTCACGCCCAGCAGTTTCGGCGAGCCGCCCTGGCGAATCCAGTCCTCGTAGCCGCCCACGTACTCACGCACCTTGCCCTCGCCTTCAAACACCAGCGTGCTGGTGACGACGTTGTCGAGGAAGGCCCGGTCGTGGCTAACCATCAGCACGGTGCCTTTGTAGTTGGCCAGCACTTCTTCAAGCAGCTCAAGGGTTTCCACGTCCAGGTCGTTGGTCGGTTCGTCGAGCACCAACAGGTTGGCCGGTTTGCTGAACAGCTTGGCCAGCAGCAGGCGCGCACGTTCGCCACCCGACAATGCCTTGACTGGCGTGCGGGCACGCTGAGGGCTGAACAGGAAGTCGCCCAGGTAGCTCAGCACGTGCCGGTTCTGGCCGTCGATCTCGATGAAGTCACGGCCTTCGGCCAGGTTGTCGATCACGGTCTTTTCCAGCTCGAGCTGGTGGCGCATCTGGTCGAAGTAGGCCACCTCCAGCTTGGTGCCGCGCTCGACCTTGCCCGAAGTAGGCTCCAGGCCGCCGAGCATCAGCTTGAGCAAGGTGGTCTTTCCGGTACCGTTGGCGCCCAGCAGGCCGATACGGTCCTGACGCTGCAGGACCATGGAAAAGTCCTTGACCAGCATCGGCCCTTCGGCGTGATGGAAGCTGACGTTTTCCAGTACCATGACCTGTTTGCCGGACTTTTCCGCCGACTCGATCTGGATGTTGGCCTTGCCCTGGCGCTCGCGGCGCTCGCCACGCTCCACACGCAAGGCCTTCAGCGCACGCACGCGGCCTTCGTTACGGGTGCGGCGCGCCTTGATGCCTTGGCGAATCCACACTTCTTCCTGGGCCAGGCGCTTGTCGAACAGCGCATTGGCGGTTTCTTCGGCGGCCAGTGCGGCCTCCTTGTGCACCAGGAAGCTGGCGTAGTCACCGTTCCAGTCAATCAGGCCGCCACGGTCCAGTTCAAGGATGCGGGTAGCCAGGTTCTGCAGGAAGGACCGGTCGTGCGTGATGAACAGCACCGCGCCGTTGAAGCTGCGCAGGGCCTCTTCGAGCCAGGCAATGGCACCGATGTCCAGGTGGTTGGTCGGCTCGTCGAGCAGCAGCAGGTCGGGCTCGGACACCAGCGCCTGGGCCAGCAGCACACGGCGGCGCCAGCCACCGGACAGCTCGGCCAGGGTTTTGTCGGCCGGCAACTGCAGGCGGCTCAAGGTGCTCTCCACCACTTGCTGCAAGCGCCAGCCATCACGGGCTTCCAGCTCGTGCTGGACGTGCATGAGCTTTTCCAGGTCTTCGTCGTTCTGGATATTCATGCTCAGGTGATGGAACTGCGCCAGCAGCTCGCCAACGCCGTCCAGGCCTGCAGCCACGACATCGAACACTGTGCGCTCGTCGGCCACCGGCAGTTCCTGCGGCAGTTCGCCGATCTTCAGGCCCGGGGCACGCCAGACTTCACCGTCGTCGCCCTTCTGCTCGCCCTTGACCAGGCGCAGCATGCTTGATTTGCCGGTGCCGTTGCGGCCGATGATGCACACCCGCTCACCACGAGCGATCTGCCAGGACACTTTGTCCAGCAGCGGCATGGCGCCGAATGCGAGGGACACATCGCTGAATTTGAGCAGGGTCATGTTGGTCTCCATAAATCGGGCGCGCATTCTACCTGACTTGGCCCCCGACGGCATCCGCCAGGGCAACCGGCCAGCGCCTGGCGACATTTGGTCGAACTTAATATCCCGATACAAGCACAGTGCTTTCACCCGCTGCCGGCAAACGGCTAAGCTAAGGCAATCGCTTCCAACAGTGCTGGCTCCGCCGTCACTTCCCCATGGTTCAACTGCCCGGACGTATCATGCGCAGCCGCCTGTTACATATTGCATCCTGCCTGCTGCTTACCGCTGCCACCTGCGCGGCGCAGGCCACCGACCTTGCCTCGCAACGCCAGTACTATGACGAGGCCAAGCGTGCGCTGGCCAAGGGCGACAAAGGCCCGTACCTGCGTTACGCCCAAGCCCTCAGCGACTACCCGCTGACGCCGTATCTGGCCTACGACGAGCTTACCGCACGCCTTAAAAGCGCCAGCAACCAGGAGATCGAAGGCTTCCTGGCCAAGCATGGCGACCTGCCCCAGGCCAACTGGATGAAACTGCGCTGGTTGCGCTGGCTGGCCGAGCGCGGCGAGTGGGATACCTTCGTCAAGTACTACGACCCCAAGCTCAACTTCACTGAACTGGACTGCCTCAACGGCCAGTACCAGCTCAGCCACGGCCTGCGGGCCGAGGGTTACGCCACCGCCAACAAGCTGTGGAGCGTCGGCAAGTCGCAACCTGCCGCGTGTGACACGCTGTTCGGCATGTGGGCAGCCGAAGGCCAGCTGACCGAGGCCAAGCGCTGGGAACGCACCAAGCTGGCCGCCCAGGCGCGCAACTACGCCTTGGCCAACAACCTGGTCAAGACCTTGACCACCCTCGGCCCGCAGGGGCGCCTGCTGGTCGACGTGGCGCAGAAGCCCGAACTGCTCAACCAGCCGTCGCGCTTTACCCCGGTCAACGAAGCGATGTCCGACGTGGTCAGCCTCGGCCTGCGTCGCCTGGCTCGGCAGGACCCGGAGCGGGCCATGGCGCTGCTCGACGACTACGCCCAGCGCATGCACTTCTCCCGTGACGAAAAGGTCGCCATCGCCCGTGAAATCGGCCTGACCCTGGCACGCCGCTACGACCCGCGCGCGCTCGACCTGATGACCCGCTACGACCCGGAACTGCGTGACAACACCGTCAGCGAATGGCGCCTGCGCCTGCTGCTGCGCCTGGCCCGCTGGGAAGACGCCTACGAACTGACCAGGCGCCTGCCTCAGGACCTGGCCAGCAGCAGCCGCTGGAAATACTGGCAGGCCCGCAGCCTGGAGCTGGCCCAGCCGAACAACCCGCAGATCCCGCTGCTGTACAAGACCGTGGCGCGCGAGCGCGACTTTTATGGCTTCCTCGCTGCCGACCGGGCGCAAACGCCGTACCAGCTGAACAACAAGCCGCTGGTGTTGAGCCCGCAACTGGTCAAGAAGGTACGCAACACGCCGGGCATCCAGCGTGCACTGGAGTTTCACGCGCGCGGCCAGATCGTCGAAGGCCGCCGCGAGTGGTACCACGTCAGCCGCCACTTCAGCCGTGACGAAATGGTTGCCCAGGCACGCCTTGGCTATGACCTGCGCTGGTACTTCCCGGCCATCCGTACCATTAGCCAGGCGCAATACTGGGACGACCTGGACATCCGCTTCCCGATGGCCCACCGCGACACCCTGGTGCGCGAAGCCAAGGTCCGCGGCCTTCATTCGAGCTGGGTATTCGCCATCACTCGCCAGGAAAGTGCCTTCATGGAGGACGCACGCTCCCCGGTGGGTGCCAGCGGCCTGATGCAGCTGATGCCGGCCACGGCCAAGGAAACCGCGCGCAAGTTCAGCATTCCGCTGGCGTCACCGGCACAGGTGCTCAACCCGGACAAGAACATCCAGCTGGGCGCGGCCTACCTAAGCCAGGTGCACAGCCAGTTCAACGGCAACCGGGTGCTCGCCTCGGCGGCGTACAATGCCGGGCCCGGCCGCGTGCGGCAGTGGCTCAAAGGCGCCAAGCACCTGAGCTTCGATGTGTGGGTAGAGTCGATTCCGTTCGACGAAACGCGCCAGTATGTGCAGAACGTGCTGTCGTATTCGGTGATCTACGGGCAGAAGCTCAACTCACCGCAGCCGCTGGTGGACTGGCATGAGCGGTATTTCGATGACATGTAAGGCTTCCTGAGTCTGTACCGGCCCTGTCGCCGGCAAACCAGTTCCCACAGGTAAGGCACATGTGTTCGAACCTGTGATGAATCTGTGGGAGCTGGCTTGCCGGCGACAGGGCCAGTACAGGCAACACATTCACTCCAGAACTTCCACCTGCATGCCTACTTCAAGCCAGCCACTGCCATCCACCGCCAGGTTCTGCCCGAAAAGCACATCGCCCTCTTTCTCGCGGAAGGTCTTCAGCGTCGCCATTGGTTCACGGTCAGCGCTGCGCTCCCCGGTTGTTGGGTCGATTGTGGTGAACACACAACGCACGCTGGGCTTGAGCACTCGGAACTCCAGGCTGCCGATGCGGATGCGCTTCCAGCCATCTTCGGCGAACGCTTCAGCGCCCTGCACCACCATGTTCGGCCGGAAACGCAGCATCTCCATCGGTCGGCCAATGCGCTGGTTGAGCGCCTCCAGCGAACCCTGGCCAATCAGCAGCAACGGGAAGCCATCCGGAAACGCCGCCCGGTCACTGTTGAAGCCATAGCCATTTGGCAAGTAACGCGCCCGCTGCTCCGGGCAATGCACCAGCCGCACGGCCTTGCCCAGCAACTCGCTCAGCCAGGCCGCCGCGGCATCGCCAGCGTCCGGCACGCGCAGGGTGTCGCGCCAGAGCGTGACCCCGCGCAGGGCCTCATCGGCAGCAGGTACAGGCACCCTCAATGGGTCCAGCCCGGGCGCCTGTAGCAGTAACTGGCCGTTTTCGTCATCGCGCGCCTGCAGCTGGCCAAGTTGCGGCCAGGCCCGCTGGGTCAGGAAGCGTCCGTTATCTTCCTCCACCACCATCCAGCGCCGGTCGCCCTGCAAACCCAGCACACCCACCGGTGAGGTTTGCAGGCTTTGCGCCTGGCCAGACTTCACCGGGTATCGATACAGCTCACTGAGAAACATCCCTGCCGCCTCGCTTCATGCCAAAAACCCAGCTTATACCCGGCAGAGGCAAGGATCACGCAGTGGCGGCATCCAGCAGCAGGCGTTGCTTGACCACATCGACCAGGCGATCGGGCTGGAACTTGGACAGGAAGTTGTCGCAGCCCACCTTCTTCACCATCGACTCGTTGAAGCTGCCCGAGAGCGAGGTGTGCAGCACCACGTAAAGCTGACGCAGGCGGGCATCGCTGCGGATTTCGGTGGTAAGCCGGTAACCGTCCATTTCCGGCATTTCAGCGTCGGTAAACACCATCAGCAGCTTCTGGCACACGTCCTCACCGGCACCGGCCCAGGCCTTGAGCATGCGCAGCGCCTTCAGGCCATCACTGGCCACGTGCAGCTTCATGCCCAGCTGGGACAAGGTGTCGCGCAACTGCGCCAGGGCCACGCTGGAGTCGTCCACAAGCAGGACCTCGCGGCCGCGGGCGCGGGCCAGCACCGGGTCGGCGAGCTTTTCGCCAGACACCCGGGCGTTGTACGGTACGATCTCGGCCAGCACTTTCTCCACATCGATCACCTCCACCAGCTGCTCATCGACCTTGGTGATGGCGGTCAGGTAGTGCTGGCGCCCGGCACTGGAAGGCGGCGGCATGATCGATTCCCAGTTCATGTTGACGATGCGGTCGACCCCCCCCACCAGAAACGCCTGCACCGAGCGGTTGTATTCGGTGACGATGATGGTGCTGTCCGGCGTCGGCTGCAGCGGGCGCATGCCGATCGCCTGGGACAGGTCGATCACCGGCAAGGTCTGCCCCCGCAGGTTGACCACACCACAGACGAAGGCATGACGCTGAGGCATCAGGGTCAGCTTGGGCAGCTGCAGCACTTCCTGGACCTTGAACACGTTGATCGCGAACAACTGACGGCCTGCCAGGCGGAACATCAGAATTTCCAGGCGGTTCTCACCCACCAATTGTGTACGTTGGTCTACCGTGTCGAGAATGCCGGCCATTGGAAAACCCCCAGGCTTCAGTCGAAAAAAGTGTAATCATTCAAGCGTTATCGGCGGCTTCGCGCACACCTTGACCCTTGTCGGAAAATGCGCCGAAGACAATTGATATCACTTTACCATCATGCTTTACTGCGGGCGTCCCAGGGTAAATCGAAGGGGTCGCAAAAGTTCCCCGCCTTAGCCCCGCATCAGGGAAACCCTTAGCGGCAATCGGGCGTAACCTGATGTTCGCGATATCCTTTAGCCATTAATGTGACGCCATTCTCATTGCATGAATGGAGTCAGGCTTTTGCTAGCTATCGTTTTGGCGTGCCCACCCCCTGCGCCTACCTCACGCGCGGGGACTTGAAGATGGACACTGCCTTATCGTTCGATGAAGCCCTGCAGGGCTTCATGCTGGATGCCCAGCTACTGCTGACCCAGGCACAGGAATGCCTGCAGCATCTGGAACTGATCGACAACGACCCGGACGCTTGCCACGGCCTGGGCAACGCCCTCGACAGCCTTGCCCGAAAGGCCACGCGCCTGGGCCTGCGTGAAGTCGCTCACTACACCACCGCCTTGCAACAATTGCTCGCCCCGGTGTGTCATGGCGGCCACCTGCAACGTGAAGCCCTGCCCGCGACAGCGGCATGCCTGACCTTGCTGGCCTGGCAGCTGGAGCTGGCCGACCGCCGCACCGGGCGTCTCAACCTGGACATCGGCGAGCAGCTGGTGCTGCTGAGCGAATTGGCCAAGGTCGTGCAACAACCCTTCGCACCCGCCTGCGGCTCCTGTGACGAACAAGGCAGCGTGTGCATCCACCCCCATACGGACACGGCGCCTCCCCCATACCAGGGCCGCGCGTCGCGTACACACTAACCCGACGCAAAGTGTAACTAAGCACGCTTATTCAAGCTCCACCCTGGTCGAACTTGGAAAGTTCATCCAAGTTCGGCCGCCTTCGGACGGGCCAAGTTGAAGCCTTGCCGAGCAAGTTACATGGCAAGTGCATGCCAGCCAATCAAGAGATGGCATTTTGCTAGCCGCCAACCCCCGACCAGCAGGCGTTTCAAAGCATTACCCAGCCGCGACCGATGCAATGCGAAGTGGTAATATGCGCCCCTACAGACGCTTGCAACCTGAACAAAGGTTGAAAGATCACATGCTCGAAAAAACGTCGAAAGTACTGCGCCAAAGCCTCTGACCAGCATTGTGCAAGGCCTCCATCAGCACTACTTCAGTGGCTTCCCCAACTATGTTCCCACGCTTGAAAACTTCTTTGCGTTGTTGCTCCCGTGCTGCCCTGCTGCGCTGGACGACGGTCGGGCTGTGCGTGGCCTCGCTGGTCGCCAACGTGGTGCTGTACCTGGCCGACCAGGTCATCCCGACCAGCCTGGTGATACTGCAGCTGGCCGCCACGCTGTGTGCGGCCGTGCATCTGGGCCTGAGCGCGAGGTCGATCAGCCTGCGCCCGGCAGAGCTGGCCGAGCGCATGCTGAAGGTGCAGGAAGACGAACGGCAGCACCTGAGCCGGGAACTGCACGACGACATCGGCCAGCTGCTCACCGCCGCCAAGCTGCAATTGCAGTGGCTGCAACGGCGCATGCCGGATGAGCTGCAGGGCCACTGCGACGCACTGCGCAACACCCTGGATGACACCTTGGGCAACGTGCGCGACGTGTCTGCCCTGCTCAACCCGCGGCAACTGGCCAGCCTTGGCCTGGAAGCGGGCCTGCGCGCGCACCTTGTGCGCACCCTGGCCAGCAGCGACGTGCATTGGAGCCTGGCGTGCAATCAGCGCCTGGGCGGTATCGACGAGGACGTGGCCATGGCCGTGTTCCGTATCACCCAGGAAGCCGTGACCAACATGTTGCGCCACGCCCAGGCCCACAATCTGGTCATCCGCTTGCAACGCACTGCCGAGGGGCTGGCGCTGTCGATCCATGATGATGGCCGTGGTTTCGTTCCCGGCCCGCATCCGGACAACG
>NZ_JABMCN010000369.1 GCF_013179515.1 Pseudomonas sp. CM27 | reverse complement strand
GGGCTTATCTATCTGGAAGCCGGCAAGACCTATACCTTCAGCGGCAGCGCCGACGACAGCTTCGTGGTCACCATTGGCGGCAAGACCGTGGTCACGGCCACCTGGGGTGCTGGTGGCCAGGTTTCGGGTACCTTCACCCCGAACACCAGCGGCTACTACCCGATCGAGGTCTACCATGCCAACCAGTCGGGCCCGGGCAGCTACGACCTGAACATCCAGTCAGGCTCGGGTGCTGCCGTGGACCTGAGCAGCTCGAACATCAAGATGTACCAGAACGTGACCGCCATGGCCAACGCCGGCCTGGGCGTGTCCGACCTGCACACCGTGAATGGCCAGAGCTACTACGACGGCTACAAACTCAACGAAGGGCCGGAAGGTGGTTCGGTGAAACTGGTGGGTATTTCCACCGGCCTGACCGATACCGATGGCTCCGAAACCCTTAACGTGACCCTGAGCGGTATTCCGAAAGGTACTGTGCTGAGCGATGGCGCGGGCCATACCGTGACGGTTGGTGGCACGCCAGTGGACGTGACTGGCTGGAAGCTCAGCGGCCTGACACTTACCCCGCCTTCGTACTACAAAGGCTCGTTCGACATCACGGTCACCTCGACTGCGACCGAAAGCCTGGGCGGTTCCGACAGCATTACCGGCAAGATTCCGGTGACTGTCTACGGCGCGACTTACAAGGCGGCGGTAGGCACTTCGGGCAACGACACGCTCACCGGCACCGAGGGCAACGACATCATCGTCGCCGACGTGGGTGGCTTGAACGTGGTTCAGGGCAAGAACTACAACATTGCCTTCCTGGTAGACAGTTCTGGCAGCATGAGCGACGACTCGATCGCCGCAGCCAAGACTCAATTGGCGGCTGTGTTCAAAACCTTGAAAGCAAGCTTGGGCTCCGATATCTCCGGGACGGTGAATATCCTCCTGCTCGACTTCGATACCCAAGTTAACAAGAACGTCACCGTTAACCTTGCCGACCCCGACGCCTTGAAGAACCTTCAAGCGGTCCTGAACTCGATGGTGGGTGATACCGGCGGTGGTGGTACCAACTATGAGGATGCGTTCAAGACGGCGGCCAACTTCTTCAAGAGTACCGTCGCTACCAGTAATACCAACGCGGAGAACCTGACCTACTTCATCACCGACGGCAAGCCGACCTACTATCAGAGCGGCGAGTCCATCAACCCTCGTCTGTGGAGCAATGGCCTGTACCTGGATGACGTTGTAAACGTCAATAAGTACAAGGTGGGTGATACCTACAGTGCTATGGTCGATGCGACTCACAAGGTCGAGATCAGCAGTAGCGGCGTTCTGAAAGTACTGACTTATGGATCCTTCTTCGGCACCACGTATCTTGAATCCACTCGAACGGTCGGAACCATTCATGCCCAGGGTGATGGCACTTACGAGCTGTCCAGCCTGGACGGGTCTGGCAAAGGCACCAAGGACAACTGGGCAGAAGCGGCGTCAGGGTCAACGGCAAGCTTTGCCCTGCTGGGCGATAAAGATACGGGTCTGAGCAAGGTAGTGGCGATCGGCCTCAACAGTGATATAAGCCTGAACGATCTCAAGGCCTATGACACCGCTGGCAAACCGCAAGTCAATATCGACCCATCCAAGCTCGCCGCCGCGATTCTCGGGCATTCCGAGGCAACCTTGCCGGGCACGGATACTGTCGATGGTGGCAACGGCAACGACATCATCTTCGGCGACCTGATCACCCTCAACGGCATCGCCAGCGAGGGCTACCAGGCCCTTCAGGAATATGTCGCGCAAAAGAGCAATGTTGATGTCGGCAGCATTACTACCAGCAACGTTCACCAGTACGTCACCGAGCACTACAACGAATTTGATATCTCCGGTGCCAATGACGCCAAAGACTTCCTGTCGGGCGGCAATGGCAACGACATCCTCTTCGGTCAAGGTGGTGATGACACGCTCGACGGTGGCAAGGGTAACGACATCCTGCTCGGTGGTTCTGGCAATGACACCCTGATCGGGGGCCAGGGCAATGACATCCTGATCGGTGGCAGCGGTGCCGACACCTTCGTGTGGAAGGCCGGTGATTTCGGTAACGATGTGATCAAGGACTTCAAGGTTGCCGAGAAAGACAAGATCGATCTTAGCGACCTGCTGCAAGGCGAGAAGGGCAGCACTATCGACAACTACCTGAAACTCACCACGGTGGAAGGCACGACGACGTTGCAGGTCAGCAGCGAAGGCAAGCTCAACGCCGACGGTGGCATTGCCAACGCCGACGTGACCATCAAGCTGGAAGGTGTGAACTGGTCCAACACCACGATCAACTCGTTGATCAGCGGTGCTGACCCGACCATCATCATCCACAACAAGGACAACTGATGCGGTAACTGGCCGCGCCTGACAGGCGCGGCCCTGTAGGAGCGGCCTTGTGTCGCGAAAGGGCCGCAAGGCGGCCCCAGGGTTTCAGCATCAAAGCCGAAATCGCCGGGGCTGCTCCGCAGCCCTTTCGCGACGCAAGGCCGCTCCTACAATGGATCGCGTCAGCCAGGCGGGCGCTACGCAGGCTCTTTTCTGCCTTCTTCCGACAGCGCATACTCTGGCGCCGGCCCTGCGCGGCCGGCGATCTTTGCCTATGCTGCTGTCTACCAACAAGGAACCAACGTGACGAGGGACACCGCCATGTTCTACGTGCAACGCGACGCCACCGGCCAGTTGCAGCGAGTAGAAGCAGCCGCTTTTGACGAATTCACCGAAATGCTCCCCGCCGACCATGCCGATATCCAGGAATGGTTTGCCGATGATGTGGTGGAAAACAGCCTTAATCAGCTCAAGCAAAGTGACCTGGACATGATCCGCGTGCTCGAGGACCTGATCGATGTGCTGACCGCCAAGGGCGTATTCAAGATCACCGACCTGCCTGCCGGTGCGCAGGCCAAATTGCTCAACCGTTCAACGGCGCGAAAGGCGCTCAGCAGCCTCAACAACCTTATCGATGAAGACGAGCAGGGCGGCTTGATCTGATTCTCGGCGCCGCCAATCCTGGTGAGGGCCAGTACAGGTCATCAACTAAGGTACTGCGCCGCCGCATTGCTCAGGATCTTGCCAATCTCTTCCCGCAACGGGCCAGGCTGCTCCACCACCACCCCATCCCCATGGCTCAACAGCCACCAACGCAACGGCCAGCCGTCGCTCACCGTGGCGCGCAACCGATGCCCATGCTCCAGCGCCGTCAACTGCATGTCGCCACTCAGCGGCGTATCCCGCAGCTGCCGCGCCAGTGCATCGCTGATGCGTGCCACCAGCTCCACCCCTTCACCCTGGGTTGGCTGCAACGCATCACCGCGCAGATACGTCAGCAAGTCGAAATTGCTGCGCAACTCGCCGACCGCGCTGGCCGACCAGTGCCAGCCGAACGGGATGCTCTTGTCATTGCGTTCCAGCGGAAAAATCAGCGACAGCTCATTGAGGTCTCGCTCGACCGTACGCTTGCTGACAGAGAAGCCCACATCACGCAGGCGCCATACCAATTCGGCGCTGGTAATGCCTGGGGAGCGGCTGGGCAGCTGGCGCAGCAGCGCCCACTGACGGCTGAGGGTGGCGCGGGTTGTGGCGAACGGCAAAATGTAACGTCCTTGTCTAGGCTTGCCGCAATAGGATGGCGGCACGCGAGGGGCATGGCAATTGGCCACAGCCTGCTCAGATCAAGGAAGTCGCATTTGGTTGCCTCGTGCCGAATCGTTCGCGACAGGTTTTGACGTGACATCACGCAGAATCACGCCTCATCACAGCCGAAGGTTGGGGTTGTGCGTCGTTCAATGAGGATGAACATGTCTGCTGCCAGCAATATCCATTCGCTGCTTGCCCGCCTTCTG
>NZ_JABMCN010000368.1 GCF_013179515.1 Pseudomonas sp. CM27 | reverse complement strand
AAGAACAGGCTGCTGTACAGCGTGTAGACAAGTGCCGCCCCACAGAACGCGCCGCAGACCTGGGCCAGCATGTAGAAAGGCAGCTTGCGCTTGTCGAAGTCGGCAAACAGGGTCAGGGCAATGCTCACGGCCGGGTTCAGGTGAGCGCCGGAAATACCGGCCGTGAGGTAGATGGCCATGCTGACGCCAACGCCCCAGATGATACTGATTTCCCACAAGCCAAAGCTCGCGCCCGCGACCTTCAGCGCAGCGACGCAGCCGGTGCCGAAAAAGATCAGCAGGGCAGTGCCGAGAAATTCGGCAAGGCATTGGCTGGACAACGTGGGTTGGCGTAGAGCAGTCGTCATGTATGACCTCGTTTTTTTTGTTGTGAGGCGCGTGGCGCTCGACAGCAAAGCCCGGTGTCTATCCCCTTGACCCCAGGCAGATGTAGGAAATGCACGCTAAAAGTGCACCGTTTATTCGGAAACGAAAAAATATAGACAAGAAACGCTTATGTCAAAGGTCGAAAGTGAACGATCAGTCACGATCTGGCTGCGTATTTCTACTGCGTAGCCCCGTTGCAGCCGCGTTGTAGAGCGGCGCGATTGCGGTGCGCTGGCTGGGAAGTGGGAATTGTCCTAAAGTAGCCGCCGAGCCGTCCCAGCCCGGAGCCCGTGCATGACCCCCGCCCTAGATCTGCTGAAAAAGCATCGCGCCGAACACCGCGTGCACAGTTATGAACATGACCCGAAGTCGGCCTCCTACGGCCTGGAGGCAGCGGAAAAGCTTGGCCTCGACCCACAGCAGGTTTTCAAGACGTTGCTGGCGAGCAGCGAGAAAGGCGAGTTGCTTGTAGCGGTGGTACCGGTGGTGGGCACGCTGGACCTCAAGGCCCTGGCCCATGCTGCCGGGGTGAAGAAGTGCGAGATGGCTGACCCGGCGGCGGCGCAGCGAGCCACGGGTTACCTCGTCGGCGGCATCAGCCCGCTTGGGCAAAAGAAGCGCCTGCGCACCTTCATCGATGACTCGGCGCAGAATTTTGCAACCATCCATGTCAGTGCTGGACGGCGTGGGCTGGAAGTGGAGTTGGCGGCGGTGGTGCTGGCCGAGCACACCCAGGGCAAGTTTACCGGGATCGGCCGGGGCTGAGATTTTTGGGGCCGCCAAGCGGCCCCATATGTCGAGTCAGGTCGCCGAGCTGTGCCGACGAACCCCGTTCTCCTGCCGCGGGAGCTGCGCTGCGACACTGCCCGGCACCGGGAACAGCACGAGGTGATCGGCCTTCACCGCAATACCCACATCGCCGCCGACCTGATGGTCGACATGGCTGGGGAAAATCGCCTCCAGCTGGCTGCCGGTGGGCAACTGCAGGCGATACAGGGTCGATGCCCCGAGAAAGCTCTTGCCGACGATGCTCGCCCGCAGCTGGCTATCTGGCGCATGCACGATATCGTCCGGGCGCAACAGCACATCTACCGAGCTGCCCGGCGCCATGATGTAGGCACGGTTGCCGCGCAATTCACCCAGCTCGGTATTGACTGCTTCGTGGCTGCTCATCTGGCCACGGATGAAGTAGCCCTGGCCGATGAAGCTGGCCACAAACGGCGTCTGCGGCTCGTGATAAAGGTTGTAGGGCGTGTCCCACTGCTCGAGGCGGCCTTCCTTGAACACGCCGACCTGATCGCTGACGGCGAAGGCTTCTTCCTGGTCATGGGTGACCAGGATGGCGCTGGTGCCACGGCTCTTGAGGATGTCGCGAACCTCATGGCTGAGGCGCCGGCGCAGCTCCACGTCAAGGTTGGAGAACGGCTCGTCGAGCAGTAGCAGCTGCGGCTCGGGCGCCAGCGCCCGGGCCAGTGCGACCCGTTGCTGCTGGCCGCCGGACAGCTCATGCGGGTACCGCCCGCCCAGCCCGCCCAGCTTGACCAGTTCGAGCATCTCGTCGATGACGGCGGCTTGGCGTGGGTGCTTGGCAATGCCAAAGGCAATGTTCTGCGCAACGGTCAGGTGCGGGAACAGCGCGTAGTCCTGGAACACCATGCCGATACGGCGTTTTTCCGGCGAGAGGGTGAAACCCGCCCGGGAAATGACCTCGCCGGCCAGCTGGATCTCGCCGTCATGCACCGGCTCGAAACCGGCGATGGCGCGCAAGGTGGTGGTCTTGCCGCAACCGGATGAGCCCAGCAGGCAACCAATGTCGCCTGCGTTCAGGTGCAGGTTGAGGTTCTGGACGATGCGCTGGTCGCCATAGCCGCAGGCCAGGTTGCGCAGGTTGAGCAGTAGGGGTTGACTCATGCGTGGTGGTAAGCCGGTTCGACAAGGAATTCGAGAAGGGCCTTCTGTGCATGCAGGCGGTTTTCAGCCTGGTCCCAGGCGACCGAACGTGGGTCGTCGAGCAGGTCATGGCTGATTTCCTCGCCACGGTGGGCGGGCAGGCAGTGCATGAACAGGGCGTCGGGTGCGGCCAGGTCGAGCAGTTCGCGGGTGACCTGGTAAGGCGCGAAATGCGCCAGGCGCCGTGCAGTTTCCTCCTCCTGGCCCATGGAAGTCCAGACATCCGTGGTCACCAGATGGGCATCGCGCACGGCTTCCTTCGGGTCGCGGACGATTTGCACGCTGTCACCGCCAATGGCCATGAAGCGCGGGTCCGGGTCGTAACCTTCCGGGCAGGCGATGCGCAGCTGGAAGCCAAACTGCCGGGCGGCCTCGATATACGAGTTGCACATGTTGAAGCCATCGCCGATCCAGGCCACGGTCTTGCCCTGGATCGAGCCACGCTGTTCGAGGAAGGTCTGCATGTCGGCCAGCAGCTGGCATGGGTGCGACTCGTCGGACAGGGCATTGATCACCGGTACGCGCGAGTTGGCGGCGAACTCGGTGAGCGTGCTGTGGGCGTGGGTACGGATCATTACCACGTCAAGCATGCTCGACAGCACGATGGCGCTGTCGCTGATCGGCTCGCCCCGGCCCAGCTGGGTGTCGCGCGGGGACAGGAAAATCGCCTGGCCGCCGAGCTGGATCATGCCGGCTTCGAACGACACCCGGGTACGGGTCGAGGATTTCTCGAAGATCATGCCCAGCACGCGGCTTTTCAGCGGCTCGAACAGCACGCCTCGTTTGCGCAGGTCCTTCAGCTCGATGCCGCGGCGGATCACCCCGAGCAATTCGTCGGTGGTGAAGTCCAGCAGGGAGAGAAAGTGCCTAGCGCTCATGATTGACTACCTTATCTGCAACGGTATGCAGGTCGACCGTATGGTTTTTTTTGACAACGGGAGTGACCTGCGGCGTAAGCCGCACGGGGCGGACGAAATAGGGAAAGGCGCAATACTATAATTAAATGTCGCCTGAAACCAAGAGGGGAAACAGCTGCCGATCGCTAAGGATGTTGCAAAGGGTGTCTCGACCCGCAGGGCGGTGCTGTTTTTTATTTGCTACAGACGGTTGTACACGGCTTGCTGGCAATTTGGCAAATGGCTGTCGCGAATCGTGCGCCTGATGACGCTGGATTCACGCGGCGAAGCGCGCTGGCGGGGGGGAGGGGCCGGGCGCATAGTCATTGCTCGACACCAACAAGGCAGAGACGGCCATGACCAAGACCCTGCATCACCGTGCCTGTCACCTGTGCGAAGCGATTTGCGGGTTAAACATAGAAGTCAGCCACGAGGACGACGGGCGGGCGCTGATTACCTCGATCAAGGGCGATCCCCTGGATCCGTTCAGCCGTGGCCATGTCTGCCCCAAGGCCGTGGCCCTGCAGGATATCCAGAACGACCCCGACCGCCTGCGCCAGCCGCACAAACGCGTGGGCGAGGGCTGGCAAGCCATTGGCTGGGATGAAGCCTTTACCCTGGCCGCCGACAGACTGTGGGCAGTCCAGCAAGCCCACGGGCACAATGCCGTGGCGGTCTATCAG
>NZ_JABMCN010000367.1 GCF_013179515.1 Pseudomonas sp. CM27 | reverse complement strand
GTCCGGCCTCGAGAAATACGTGCGATGAACAGGCCCACGAACGGCGACCAGGACAACCACCAGCCCCAGTACAACAAGGTCCAGCCACCGATCCAGTCAGTAGGCTCATACGCGTAGAGGTTGAAGGTTTTGTTGACGATGTCGGACAGATAGGCGCCGGTATTCTGTACATAGGTCTGCAACAGGAACACCGTGGGCCCTAGCAGCAGCACGAACAGCATCAGGATAACCGCCAGGCTCAGGTTGAGCTCGGAGAGGATGCGAATCCCTTTATCCAGACCGCTGGCCACCGAGAGCGTCGCCAATGCGCAGGTGGCGGCGATGAGGGTGACTTGCACGGTAGTGTTTACCGGCAAACCGAACACATAGTGGAAACCACTGTTGATCTGCAATACCCCATAACCCAACGAGGTCGCCACGCCGAACACTGTGCCGAGAATGGCGAAAACATCGACGGCATGCCCGATAGGGCCGTAAATCCGCTCGCCGATCAGCGGATAGAGCGCCGAGCGCAAGGTCAAGGGCAGGCCGTTGCGAAAGCTGAAATAGGCCAGAATGAGCGCGACGATGGCGTAGATTGCCCAGGCATGCAGGCCCCAATGGAAAAAGGTGATTTTCATCGCTTCACGGGCCGCGGCAACGGTGCCGGGATCACCTACGGGCGGCGTGGTGAAGTGCATGACCGGCTCGGCCACGCCAAAGAACATGAGGCCGATCCCCATGCCAGCCGAGAACAGCATGGCAAACCAACTGCTCTTGCGGTAATCCGGCTCACTGTGGTCCGGGCCCAGCTTGATATCGCCGTAACGGCTCACGGCCAGAAACACCACACTGATCAACACCAGCGCTACAGTGAGAATGTAGAACCAGCTGGCATTGGTGATGATCCATTGCTGGACTTGCTCGAAGAGCGTCTGGGCGTGCTCCTGAAATGCAGTGGCGTACAAGACCAGAAGAAAGATGAGGATTGCGCTGCTGTAGAAGACGGGTGGGTTGAGGGTGCTCCTCGGTTTGGGGGCTGCAGTCATTACGGCAGTTCTCCTTGTAAGGCGATGTGCACAGCGCGCCTGAATACGCCGACATTTCCCAAGGCTAGCAGGTCGGTAACTACCCGCTTGCCTAGCTCCATAGGCTCGAAACCAACATAAACCCTAACGTTCGCAGGAAAAAATCTCAAATCACCACCGTGCCGCCTGGGACTGGAAGCCCCAGTTTTTTTTCATTTGAAGGCGGTTGTTCGGTACACTAGCCGACGGGTGCCAACTGCATAGTGCAGGGGGGCAGGTTAAAGAACAGCGCAGGTCGGGCCGCCATGCGGGAGTACTTGCGCCTATGCATAACACAGAATTGCCTCGCGTCCAGGCACTGGCCGAGCGTGCCTTCGCCAACCTTGAGCGTTTCCTGCACATCGAAGCGGTCAGCGGCATTGTCCTGCTGGTTGCCGCTGTGGCTGCCCTGATCTGGGCGAACTCTCCGGCCGCAGACAGCTATGAAGCCCTTTGGCATACCCCCTTGACGATCGGCGTGGGCTCGCTGGTCTATTCGCAGTCACTGCACTTCTGGATCAATGATGGCTTGATGACCATCTTCTTCCTGGTCGTGGGCATGGAGATCCGTCGCGAGATCCACGAGGGCGCACTGTCCAGCTTGCGCCAAGCCACGCTGCCCATGGCTGCCGCCCTCGGCGGCGTAGCGGTACCCGCCCTGCTCTACCTGGCTTTTGGCCACGCGCCGGCAGAGCAACAAGGCTGGGCTGTGCCGACGGCTACGGATATCGCCTTTGCAGTAGGTGTGTTGGCGCTGCTCGGCAAGTCGATCCCATCGAACGTGCGGGTGTTTCTGCTCGCTCTGGCAATCATCGATGACATCATTGCCGTGCTGATCATCGCCTTCTTCTACTCGGGCGGCCTTGATTACAGCGGTTTCGGCGTTGCGGCAATCGGTCTGTTGATGGTGATCGGGCTGCAGAAGATGGGTGTGGGTTCTGCCTACGCCTACCTCATTCCTGGTGTGATCACCTGGCTAGGCATCTTACTGACCGGAGCCCACCCTACCCTCGCTGGCGTTGTGCTGGGCCTGATGACTCCGGTCAAGGCAATGCCGATGCGTGAGCGCCCGCTGGATGCCATTACCCGCTTCACCGGAGAACTGCTGGGGCGTGCCAAGTCGCCTGAGCAGGACGCCAGCGACCTTATGGACCCGTTGAAACGGCTGCGCCTGGCCCAGCGCGAACTGGTACCGCCGGTGGTGCGCATGCAAGGTACCCTGCACCCTTGGGTCGCCTTCGGCATCATGCCGGTATTTGCCCTGGCCAATGCCGGAGTTAGCCTCTCGGGTGTCGACCTGTCCGCCGAGGGCCCCCAGTGGGTCATGATCGCCGTCGTTGCCGCGCTGGTCGCTGGCAAACCCGTGGGCATCGTCGGCGTCAGTTGGCTGATGGTCCGGTTGGGCTGGTGCGTGCTTCCCGCCGAGGTCAACTGGCGCAGCATTACCCTGGTCGGGCTGCTGGCCGGCATCGGCTTCACCATGTCGATTTTCATCGCCAACCTTGCCTTCGTCGACCCTGGTTCACTAGGGGCGGCGAAACTCGGGGTTCTGGCCGCGTCGGTGGTGGCGGCTGTGCTGGGCTTGAGTTGGGGTGTGTGGTGCAGGCGAGGAGCAGTGTCTGCTAACAGCGCAGGCTCAGCCACCCAGCGCTAATCCTGGTCAGGGGGCGTCCTGGGCCTTCAGCTCAGGCTTGATCGCACAACTTGAACGCGATGGTACCCACCAGTTCAAGGTGATTTGATCGAACCCATGCCCCCCGTGCGCTAATGCCAGTCAGTCAAGGCCAAAGGGGCTGCTGCGCAGCCCCAATGGCTTAACTGACTGACGGGAGATGAGCGTGTTCAGGTTTCTGGTCATGTGTTCCCATACTTCGCCTCAGATCGAGCGCTGGTTCACACGCATGGAAAGCTGTTCGGCGCTTTCTTTGCGTTCCGAATAACGATCCACCAGAAACTGCTGGCGATCACGTAACAGCAGGGTGAATTTCACCAGTTCTTCCATGACGTCCACCACGCGATCGTAGTACGCCGACGGTTTCATGCGGCCTGCGTCATCGAACTCCAGATAGGCCTTGGGCACCGACGACTGGTTGGGGATAGTGAACATGCGCATCCAGCGGCCCAGCACCCGCAGTTGGTTGACTACGTTGAACGATTGCGAGCCACCGCAGACCTGCATCACCGCCAGTGTCTTGCCCTGGGTGGGGCGCACGGCGCCAAGCGCCAGGGGAACCCAGTCGATCTGGGCCTTGAACACGGCAGACATTGCGCCGTGACGCTCCGGCGAGCACCAGACCTGGCCTTCCGACCACAGCACCAGATCACGCAGCTCCTGCACCTTGGGATGCTCCACCGGCACGTCGTCAGGTAGCGGCAGGCCAGAGGGATTGAACAGACGCGTCTCGGCGCCGAAGTGCTCCAGCAGGCGCGCTGCTTCTTCTACCAGCAAGCGGCTGAAGGAGCGCTCGCGGGTCGACCCATATAGCAACAGGATGCGCGGCTTGTGCGCGCTGGCAGGGATTTCAGCTGGCGGCAGGTCGAACAGCGAGAGATCGAGATTAGGCAGTTGCTCGGACATGTTTCCTCCTGCTCAGAGAGCACCAATGCGATCCAGCTCGCGTTTGAGCTGGTCGCGGCCAAGGATGTCGAAAGGAAGAGCGAGGAACGCCCGGCAGCGCAACTCGATGCGGGCCAGGGTGGCGTGGAATGCAGCGTCGATCGACGCTTCGTCAGCCACGACATCGGACGGATCCTCAAGCCCCCAGTGCGATTTCAGTGCAGGGCCGAAATATACCGGGCAAGCTTCACCGGCAGCCTTGTCGCAAACGGTGATGACGATATCAGGAGGGCAACCCTCG
>NZ_JABMCN010000366.1 GCF_013179515.1 Pseudomonas sp. CM27 | reverse complement strand
GAGCAGATCGGCGAGCTTTATCGGCTGGTGCAGAACGGCCATTTCCGGCCGCTGCATTTCAACAGCTACCGGCGCCTGCGTGAGGGTGATCGGCTGCGCATCGGCAGCCGCCAGTGGCGCGTGGTGGTCGGCCGTGGTCATTCCCCGGAGCACGCCTGCCTGTATGCCGAGGATGGCAGCCTGCTGCTTGCCGGCGACCAGGTCCTGCCGCGCATCACCCCGACGGTGGGCGTGCATGCCACCGAGCCCGAAGCCGACCCGCTGCGTGAATGGCTGGCCTCGCTGGAACACCTGCGCAGCCTGCCGGACAGCGTGCTGGTGTTGCCAGCCCACGAGCGGCCGTTCTGCAACCTGCATGCCCGGCTCGACCAGTTGCAGGCTCATCACCAGGCCCAGCTCGCGCGCCTGCTGGCCAGCTGCGAGGCGCCCTCTACCGCGCTTGAGCTGATGGCTGCGCTGTTCCCCAGGCTGTCCGGTCGTTTCGACGAACTGATGGCCCTTGGCGAAACGTTGGCCCACGCCAACTACCTCATGGCCGAAGGGCTGCTCGTGCGCGAGTACCAGCCACCGCTTTACCGCTATCGCCGTGCCCGGCAGGCACCCGCGCAGCAGGCGGCGGGTGGCCCGACGGCGACGTTGAACATTCCAGGCGGCCAGTCGGTTGCCCTTCAGGAGAGTCCGTGTGATCAACAAGAACAACAATGACGGTACTGCCCTTGCTTGCCGCAGTGTCCAGCTTGCCAGCGTGGCCACGGCGATCGCGCTGGCGTCGACGCCGGCCTGGTCCGGGGAAACCCTGGAGTTCGACAATGGCGCCACCATCGACTGGTCGGTGACCACCAGCTACGGCATCGGCGTGCGCCTGGGCAAGCCCAGTGACCGCCTGCTCGGGGTCAATGCCGATGACGCCAACCGCAACTTCAACCAGGGCAGCCTGACCACCAACCGGGTGGGCGCCCTGGGCGAGATGATCCTGCGCATGGACAACTACGGCGCCGTGGTGCGCGCCAGCACCTTCTACGACGACGTCTACCACCGCAAGAACGACAACGATTCACCGGCCACGGTCAACAAGGCCGGTGACAACGACGAATTCACCAGCGATGCGCGTTACTACAGCGGCGGCCGCACCCGGCTGCTGGACGCCTACGTGTTCGGCGGCTGGCGTTTCGACAACGATTCGATGCTCGACGTCAAGGCCGGGCGCCACATCGAGTCCTGGGGCGAAAGCTTGTACTACCCCGGCGTCAACGGCGTGCAGAACCCCTCTGATGCGGTCAAGGCCGCGCAACCGGGGGTCGAGGTCAAGGAAGTGCTGCTGCCGGTGGGGCAGGTGTCGGCGTCGTACCGCTTGAACCCGCAGTTCACCTTTGGCGGCTACGTGCAGTACGAGTGGAAGGGCACCGAACTGGCACCGGTGGGCAGCTACCTGTCGGGCACCGATGTGATCGGGCCAGGGCGCGAATTCCTGATCACCCCGACGGGCAATGTGCCGTATCGCGGTACCGATGAGCCCCGCGACAGCGGCCAGTGGGGCATACAACTGCGCTACCGGCCGGTGCCGGCGCTGGAGTTGTCGCTGTTTCACGTCAACTACCACGACAAGAACCCGGCCACAGCGCTGGTGGGCTACAGCCCGGTGCCCGTCGGTGGCGGCCTGTTCGCCTTTGCCGCCAACGGCTACCGGGTGAAGTATTTCGAAGACATCAAACTGACCGGTATCAGCGCCTCGACCAAGCTCGGCGATACCCAGATAGGGGCCGAGTGGTCGTACCGCGACGGCGCGCCGGTGCTGGTCAACACGGGCATGGGACCGACTGCAGCCAAGGGCAAGGGCCAGCAGTTCCAGCTTTCGGCCATGCGCGTGCTGGGTGACCGGCCGTGGGCCAGCCAGACCACCCTGACCGGCGAGATCATTCATGTGCGGGTGGACAGTGTCGAGGCCACTTCCGCAGCCAGCAACCTGCAAGGCGTGGCCCTGTTGCCCAGCCTGACACCCTTGGTTGGAGCGTCCGATGACTACACCTACAAGACCGCATCCGGCTGGAAGAGCCGCGACGCCAGTGCCTACACCGTGGGCGCATCGTTCAGTTATCCGGGGGTTTTCCAAGGCTGGGATCTGGAAGTGCCAGTGCGCTTCTCCAATGTGTTCAGCGGCTCGACGCCCATGTCCGGCAGCATCGCCGGCGTGCAGGGCGACCGCCGCATCAGCGTAGGCACCACCTTCAAGTACTTGGGCAATCTGGAAGTCGGCCTGACCTACGTGGGCTACCTGGGCTCGCCCGACCCGATCAAGCGGCCCTATGCCGACCGTGACTACGCCACGTTCTCGATGAAATACACCTTCTGACCGACCACCTGGACAACGCCGGGGCCTGCGGCTCCGGCATGGAGGCACTATGGGGCTCAAAGGCCACGCAGCAATAGTGGGTACCGCGCAGTACAAGCCGGAAAAGTACGCGACGGCGCCCAGAATGTTCCACCTCGAACAGGTCGCCGACCTGGCCGCCCAGGCCCTGCGCGATGCCGGCCTGCAAGCCTCGGACCTCGACGGCCTGGTGATCAACGGTCCGCAGTTTCACGAAGCCTCGGTGTTTGTGCCGGCCATGGCCGCCGAATACCTGGGCCTTCGCCTGAACTTTGCCGAGGTGGTCGACCTTGGCGGCTGTACTTCGGTGGGCATGGTCTGGCGCGCCGCCGCTGCCATCGAACTGGGCTTGTGCCAGGCCGTGCTGTGCGTGCTGCCAGCGCGCATGGCCCCGCTGGGGCCGGATGAAGATCCCGGCTGGATGGCCCGGGCCATGCGTTTTGGCGGCCACAGCACGGCGTTCGGTGCCCCCGAAGCGGAGTTCGACCTGCCGTACGGGCACATGGGCCAGAACACCGGCTATGCCATGATCGCCCAGCGCTACGCCGCCCAGTACGGCTACGACCCCAGGGCCCTGGCCAAGATTGCGGTGGACCAGCGCAGCAACGCCCAGGCCAACCCGCAGGCGATGTTCTTCGGCCAGCCTTTGAGTGTCGAGCAGGTGCTGGCCAGCCGGATGGTCGCCGACCCGCTGCACGTGCTGGAAATCGTCATGCCGGTGGCCGGCGGTGCCGCCATGATCATCGCCTCGAAGGAACTGGCGGCCAAGGCCCGCAAGCGGCCAGCGTTCATTACCGGCTTTGGCGAACACCTGGCGTTCAAGTCGCCGTCCTATGCCCAGGACATGCTGCACACGCCCATCGGCCCGGCATCACAGCGTGCCTTCGCCATGGCCGGGCTGAAACCGGCAGACGTCGATGCCGCGCAGATCTATGACTGCTACACCATCACCGCGCTGCTCACCCTGGAAGACGCGGGCTTCTGCGGCAAAGGCGAGGGCATGGCGTTCGTGCGCGAGCACGATCTGACCTGGCGCGGCGACTTCCCCATGAACACCCATGGCGGCCAGCTCAGCTTTGGCCAGGCCGGCTCTGCTGGCGGCATGTCGCAGGTCATCGAGGCGGTCACGCAAATTGCCGGCGCGGCCGGCGAGCGCCAGCTGCAGCGTTGCGACAGCGTGTACGTCTCCGGCACCGGTGGCGTGATGAGCGAACAGGGCGCATTGATCCTTCAGGGAGCATAACCAGTATGTCCAATAACAAACCCATGCCTGTGGCGACGGAAATCTCCGCACCGTTCTGGGAGGGCCTGAAGGCCCGGCGGCTGTTGATCCAGCAGTGCAACGCGTGTGCGCAGTGGCTGTTCTACCCGCGCCGGCACTGCCCGGCCTGCCTGGCGCCAGACCCGGCCTGGCGCGAGGTGGCGGGGCAGGCGAGCCTGTACAGCTATACCCTGACGCGCATTGCAACCTTGCCGGACTTTGCCGATGAAATGCCCCAGGCCCTGGCGGTGGTGGAACTGGCCGAAGGGGTGCGCA
>NZ_JABMCN010000365.1 GCF_013179515.1 Pseudomonas sp. CM27 | reverse complement strand
GGGCTGCGCTGGAATGGCCAGCGCCCCGAGTTCGTGCTGCGCGAGGGCAATGGCTGGGTGGTGGCAGCAACTGCCCTCGGCGATTGGCCCAAGGGCCTGCAACCGGACTGGCCCGCCAGCCCACAGCCGCGCCTGCTGTTCACGCCACACGGCTGGTCGCAGCCGGGCAGCGTGTACTGGCGCTGGGCCGATGGCAGCCAGCAGTGGGCATGGAGCCGGGCCGACGGCCTGCGGGTAGCACCATGAAGCAGGCACAGCGCGGTTTCACCCTGCTGGAAGTGACCGTGGCCCTGGCAATTGCCGCCGTGCTGGCGGTGATCACCAGCCAGGTGCTGCGCCAACGCCTGATGGTGCAGGACAACCTGCAGCAACACCGCCTGGGCCTGCTGTGCGCGCGGGAGCTGCAAACCCGCTTCGCCGTCGAGCAGTACTGGCCCGCCGCCAATCAGGTCGGCGGCGAACTTGGCCAGGGCGGCCAGTTGTGCCATTGGCAAATGCAACTGCGGCGCACCGGCGTGCGCGACTTGCGCCGTGGCGAGCTGCAGCTGTACGCCGACCGCGACCAGCGCCTGCCGCTGGGCCAATACACCGTGTTCCTGGAGCGCCCATGAAAAATTCGCCAATCCTCCGCGGTCCCGGTAGGAGCAGCCTTGTGCTGCGAAGAGGCCAGTGTGCCCAATGGACTTCTGTCAGTCGGTCGGACCTCTTCGCAGCACAAGGCTGCTCCTGCAAGGGCTCAGTGCAAGCATCAAATCCGAGAATCAACCCATGAAACACCGCCAGGCCGGCCTGACCCTGATCGAACTGATGGTCGCCCTGGCCCTGACCGCCTTGCTCGGCATCATGCTCGCCGCGCTGGTCAACGGGTGGCTCAAGGTACGTGAACGCCTGCAAGTGACTACCCAGGAAACCTCGGTGCTGGATTTCTGCCTGGCCCTGGAGCGCCGTTTCGACAGCCCGGTGCTGCGCCGCGTCTATGAGCAGCGCCAGCCCCAGACCAGCCGCTGGCTGGACTGGCAACCGGCAAGCAAGCAATTGCTGTGGGTCGCTACTACCGGCCTGCCCGAGGCCGAAGGCGGCTCGCGCCTGCAACGTCAGCGCCTGCGCCTGGACGCCCGCGAGCAGCGCCTGCTGCTGGAAAGCTCGGCCGACCTGTACGCCGCCACGGCCCCACACTGGGTACGACGCGAGCGGCTGGAGCGGGTCAGCGCCATGAATGTCCTGTATTACCAGGGCGGCCGCTGGCTGGCCTGGCCTTCCGATCAACCCGCGCACCCCGGGCGTGGCGTGCGTGTGGAACTGCAGCGTGACGGAGCACCCTATGTCTGCACTTTCGCCCTCCCTTGGGGGCGCTCATGAAGTTTGAATGGCGGCGGCATGCACCGCCACAGCCTTGGCTGTTGCTGCGCCCGGGCCCGGTCTGGCACTGGGCACTGGTTGCGGGCAGTAACGTGCAAGATGAAGGGCAGGGCGAGCCGCCGGCGAACCTCCAGGCTCGCGTGGCATTGATCCTGCCTGCCGAGGCCAGCAGCCGTTTCCGGGTGCCGGCGCCACCCGGGCTCAAGCGCGAAGAGTGGCCGTTGTTGCTCGAAGACCGCCTGCTGCAGGCCACCGAGGAGGTCGCCTGCGCCTGCCTGGCCCGTGAGCCTGGGCACCTTCGCCTGCTGGTGGTCGCGCGTCAGCAACTGGAAGACTGGCGTGGGCAGTGTGCCGCATGGGGCTTGCAGGTCGAGCGCTGCTGGGCAGAGTTGCAACTGCTGCCCACGCCTGAGCCGGGTAGCGCCTGGCAATGGCAGCGCACACCTGGTGTGTCGTTGTACAAAGGGCTGGCCGAGGACGGGCAGGAGCACTGGCTGGCATGGCCGCAAGCGCTGGGTGACGTGCCGCAGCAGCCGTGGGCGCAGCTGCAGACGGTGGCGCTGAGCGGCAATTGGCCAAGCATGTTCGCAGTGCTGGAAAAACTGCCCGGCCTGTTCGAACCCACCCGCAGGACGGGAGCGTTGCCGCTGGCGTCGCGGCAACAACGACGTCTGCTCGCCGCCTGCCTGGTGCTGGCCGCTGTATGGGGCGGCCTGTGGCTGAACCAGCAATGGCGTCAGGCGCAACTCTGGCGCAGCCAGGTTATTGCGTTAACCGGCGAGCAGGCCAGCCCGCGGCATGCCGCGCAAGCCCTCAAACGCCTGCGCGAAAGCGAACTGCAACAGCAACTGCACAGCCGCCAGCTGCACGGCCTGCAATCGGCATTGCAGGCGTGGCTGCGCAGCCACCCCGACTGGCGTCTGCTGGCGGTGCGCTTTGATGGCCAGCGCTGGCACCTGCACCTGGAGGGCGAGGGCAGTGCGCCGCCTTGGCAGGACATGGCCAGCGCTGCCGGCGCCTCCGTGCAGGTGAACGGTGGGCAGGTGGTGTTCGATCTGGGAGCGACCTCATGAACCGCGAATGGCTGCAACGTCATCGATTGGCCTTCGCCTGGGTACTGATAGCCCTGTTGCTGGCCTTCCTGGCCCTGCGCGCAGGTGTTGCGCAATGGCGAGAGCTCAGCCAGTGGCGCGCTTTGGCCGAGCAGGCTGCCGGCCTGAAGGGCGGGCCTGGGTTGAACCTGGAGCGGCTTCGCCAATCGGCCCAGGCACGGGGGATTGAACTGGCTGAGGTCGATGCGCAGGGCAGCACCTGGAAACTGCGCGGCCAGGTGGCTGATGGACGCGAGCTGGAAGGCTGGTTGCAGATGTTGCGAGCAGAGGGCCTACAGCCCTTGCAATGGGGCATGGAACGAGAGGGCAAGGGGTTGGGTTTTGATCTGGTGGTTCAACCATGAGGCGTCGGGCAGCGGCATGGGTTGTGCTGGTCTTCGTGTTGACGCTGCTGGTCGAACTGCCGGCCAGCTGGGTGGCGCGTGCGTTTGGCCTGCCCATGCGTGATGTCAGTGGCAGCCTGTGGCAAGGCGAGGCGCAACAGATGGGGGTGGTCGGCCCCTTGCGCTGGGCGGTGCAGCCTTGGCGCTTGCAGGCGAACCTGCAGTTGGGCTTTCAGGGCCAGACCTGGCAGTTGCGCGCCGAAGGCTGGCCGTGGCGCTGGCAGTTGCAGGCAGTGCCAATGGGTGCCCAGGCTACGGCGTTCACGGACTACCGCCTGGCTGGCCAGTGGCAGGGGACGATACGGCTGGAGGGGGGAGGGCGCCAATGTAGAGCCAGCGAGGGCCGCTTGACGGTCACCGACCTTGCACTGAGCGCCCCGTGGTCGCTAGGTTTGGGCGAGGGCTGGCTGGAAATCGACTGCGCCAGCGGCTGGCGCCTGCGTGGGCATCTGACACAACAGAGCCAGCATCAATTGACCCTGGAGGCCGACCTGCAACAGCGCCAGGCGCAGGTAGTGTTCGAATTGCAGCCCGAGGCGGCGCTGACGCCGTTGTTGCGTGGTGCACAGTGGCTCGGACCGCAAGCGTTGGCAGGGCAGCGAAACCTTCACTGGTAGGCAACTGATGTACGGATTTCGACCTGCAGAGCCTGCTGCAGGGCGCTAGGTCAGGGCCGAATCTCGATCAACGTCCCATCGCGCACCAGTTCCCACACTTCCTGCATGTCGCGGTTGCGCATGGCAATGCAGCCGTCCGTCCAGTCCAGGGTATGGAAGTACCATTCCGGGTAGTCATCGTTCAGCGGCGTGCCATGGATCATGATCATGCTGCCGGCACTCACCCCTTCACGGGTGGCGCGGGCTGCATCGCTGATGTTCGGGTAATTGATGTGCATGGCCAGGTTGAAACGGTCGCTTTGCTTGCGCCAGTCCAGCCAGTACAGGCCTTCGGGGGTTTTCTTGTCGCCTTCTCGTTCCTTGGCACCCTTGGGCTGCTTGCCCAGCGAGATACGGTAGGTTTTCAGCGGCTCGCCACGGCTGATCAACTGCAGGCGGC
>NZ_JABMCN010000364.1:1302-3915 GCF_013179515.1 Pseudomonas sp. CM27 | reverse complement strand
AGCTGGCGCCACGCCTTGCCCCCCGCGAGCGGGCAAAGTTGTTCTCGGTGCTGTGGGGTGGGCAGGCGCCCATTACCGACCTTTACAGTGTGTTGGCAGGGGCGCTGCAGCGGTTGGGCCATGCACAAACGGTTTATGCACCCGTCAGCGTGTTCAAGCAGGATACCGACAGCGTTACGGCGTCGCCCTGCAACATCATGAGCGTGGACGTGCTCAGCCGCCTGGACACTGGGCGTGATCAGCAACTTCAGGTCCGGCCCAGCCTGGATGGCAAGCTGCAGGCCAGCGTCGGCATCAGCATCGCCCAGTTGGCCACGCTGGCAGTCGAGGTGAACTTCAGCCTGCTGAACAGGCCGACGGCCTCGGTTGCGCAGGACGTCGACATTCTCGACTTCCCCGGCTACCGCACGCGCAACAAATACCTGTCGGTTGACGAAGCGGCAGTAAAAGAGTCCACCGATGAGGTTTATCCGTACTGGAACCTGATCCTGCGCGGCAAGGTTGCCTACCTCTTCGAGCGCTACAGCGAAGCTCAGGAAATGAATGCCCTGGTGGTGTGCACCAGCACCATGAAGCAGAGCGACGTGATCAGCGTCGCCCCGGTACTGACCCGCTGGATCCACAATACCCAGGGCGCCACGCCGAAAGAGCGGGGCCAACGCGCGCCAGGGCTGATCTGGGCCCTTACCATGTGCGACGGGTGGATCAACAGCACCCTCGGCAAGGAAGACACGCACCTGATCCAAGCCGCCGAGCGGCTGATGAAAATCACCATCGTCGAGCGCTTCGGCAGCCAGGAATGGATGAAGGAGTGGTCGGTCGGCAAGCCATTCGACAATACCTACATGGTGCGCAAGCCACGCCTGAAAGAAACCGCGTTCATCGAACGTGACGCGCAGGGCCAGGAGCACCGGTTGATCGAGAGCTACGCCGGGGATATTCAACGGCTCAGGCAATACGTGGTCGACTTCCCCACTGCCAACCGCCATGTGGCGGATACCGGTGCCGCGTTCGATGCCATGATGACGCTGAACGATGGCGGTATCAGCCGTTTCAGCACCAGCTTCGCGTCGATCAATGACCTGGACTTCAAGCTGGCGCGTATCGAAGAGCAGCTGGAACAGTGCCGCGTCGACCTGCTTGAACACGGGCTGAACACCTGGCGCGAAGAAGACTTCGAACAGCTGCTGAACAAGAAACGTGAAAAAACCCAGTACCTGCTCGACAACCTGGGTGCCGACCCGGACGCAATCAGCGAGCTGATCCATGCCTTGCAGGTACCTGTCGAGCAGCTGCGCGAGCTTTACCTGGGCGGTGTGTACGACATCGACGGCATTGACGGCGAGGCCGCCGACGAGCCGGAACAGGCTGCCAAGGCCCCGGCCAACAAAGCCCCGGCCATCAGCTTCGGCAACCTGTTCGCCAACAACCCGTCCGCAGCACCGGCACCGGCGCCCAAGCCCCTGGCCAAGCGCCTGACCTCGGAGCAGCGCTTTGTTCGCGCGGCGCTGAAGGCGTGGATCAAGCACATGCGCGACCTGGGCACGCAACCCGCGCGCCTGGCCAACCTGCGCCTCAGCCGTGAAGTGGTCGAAGCCTTGGTCGAAGAGCTGGTCAGCGCGGTACGCCGGCCGCTGTTCATCGAGCAGCTGGACGCCGCCGTCATGCGCCGGGTGCTCAACGGCATGCGCCGCGACCAGATGGTGCAGCGCCAGGTACTGACCGTGCAGCTGGCCATGCGCGACTTCCTGTCCTGGTTCGGTCTGCTGGAAAAGCCTGCCGGTGAGCGCCCCAACAGCCTGCTGGGCTCGCGCGAACCGGTGTTCGACTTCTACCACAGCGTGCCCCAGGGCGAGCTGCCGGTGCTGCCGGAGCAGCCACCGCACCATGAACAACGCTTCCTGGTCGACTGGCTGTCGGGCCTGGCCTGGCTGACCCAGGAAAACGCCAAAAGTGGCGCCGACCCGGAAATCACCACCGAGCAGCGCCGCCAGTTGGCGGTGTTGCTGAACACCTTTCAAGCGAGTTGATTGCAATGGGTATCAGAGTTGATGTGCTGCCACTGGAAGTGAACACGCCAGGCCAGGGCCTGCTGCGGATCACCGGCTGGGAGGGCGCCAGTGAAGGGCTGCAATGCTCCCTGCAGAGCAGCCAGTCCCACGAGTACCTGCATGAAGGCGGGCACTGGGGCAACGTCGCCCACTGGTTCCGCCTGGACAACCTGGGCGCCGTTGCGGGCGCGCCGGCAATCGAGACGCGAATTGGCCCCAACCTGATCAACCCGTTGCTGCAAGCCAGCGGCACCGCCACCTTCCGCATCGAAGTCAGCAACCCGCAGACCGGGCGCAGCGACATGGGCATGGTGCGTATCAACAGCGCCATCATTGCCTCCGTCGAGTCGGGGCCGGCACTGGAGCAGTCGGCGCCACCGGCGCCGTTGCCAAGTGCATCGGTGGTTATCGAGCCACCTGCGGTCGCTACGCCGGAGCCGGAGCCTGCCCCGGCAGTGGTTGCGGAGCCCGCGCCCGAGCCGGCACCGGTAACGCCGCCGCCCACGCCTGCCAAAAAGGCCAACACCTGGCTGCTGCCACTGCTGATTCTGATCCTGCTGGC
>NZ_JABMCN010000364.1:0-1203 GCF_013179515.1 Pseudomonas sp. CM27 | reverse complement strand
GAGCCGGAGCCTGCCCCGGCAGTGGTTGCGGAGCCCGCGCCCGAGCCGGCACCGGTAACGCCGCCGCCCACGCCTGCCAAAAAGGCCAACACCTGGCTGCTGCCACTGCTGATTCTGATCCTGCTGGCGCTTGCCGCTGGAGGCGGCTGGTGGTGGTTCAACCGCAGCCCA
Source organism: Pseudomonas sp. CM27 (assembly GCF_013179515.1). Taxonomy (GTDB): domain Bacteria; phylum Pseudomonadota; class Gammaproteobacteria; order Pseudomonadales; family Pseudomonadaceae; genus Aquipseudomonas. The sequence continues at coordinate 1,032 of NZ_JABMCN010000364.1, read as the reverse complement.
GCCGCAGCACCTGCACCTGAGCCGACGGCAGACCAGCCAGCGCCACAGCCCGACGCAGGCAAACCCTGCTCGCTGGAAAGCATGCAAGGCCAGACTTCCCTGGCGTTCCTGCAGACGTGCATCCAGAGCCAACCGGACAGTGCGGCACTGCTGGCAGTGATCAACCAGGCCAAGGCCAACGACCACTGCGACGTCGCCCAGCGCCTGTATGCCAACCGCGCCAACGCCGGTGACATCCAGATCGCCACGGCCTACGCCCACGAATACGACCCCAAGTACCACCAGCCAAGCAACTGCTTCAAGGCACCGGAAAGCGCCACCGCAGCGTCCTGGTACGAGACCATTCTCAGCTTCGATGAAAACAACGCCGAAGCCAAACAGCGCTACGAGGAGCTCAAGCCATGAAGATGCGTAGCGTTGGCGCCGCATTGCTGGCCTTGTCCCTCAGCCCTGCCCTGCAGGCCGCCGACAAGCCCTTGTTGCAGGACGGCAAGAAAACCCTGTTCCAGCGCGTGTTGACTACCCCTGGGTGCAAGCTGAGCGATGCCGCTGGCGCCGCCTCTGGCGCCGCGCAACCTACCTTCAGCCGCTTCTACGTGTACGAGCGTGCCCAGGCCGACGCCCATGAATGGCTGCGGGTCGGGCCCGACACCCAGGGCAAGAGCATCGGCTGGCTGCCTGCCGACTGCACCGTCGACTGGAAAATGCAGCTGACCCTGGCCTTCACCAACCCGGCCAACCGCGACCGGCTGATGTTCTTCAAGGAGCGCAACCAGCTCGAAGGCATCCTCAATGCCCCCGACCCGGTCAGCCACGTGGCACCGCTGCGCGCCAAGCTCAAGCATGGCGCCGAGGCAGCCGGGGTGCTGGCCGAAGAGCCCGAGTACTTCGTCGACCTGCAGAAGAACTTCTACCTGCTGCCAGTGCTCAGCGGCGAAGAGGTGATGACCGAAGAAGGCTTCCGCACCCGCATCCTCAACGTGGCCTCGGTCAGCAAAGCCGACAGCGCCGCAGCGGCAACCCCAGCGCCGA